>LJUP01000052.1 GCA_001303955.1 Bacteroides sp. SM23_62
TCCCTGTCCATCACCCTCTGGAGCCTTGCCGGCATGGCTCACGCACTGGCCCGGTCTGTTTTTGGATTTGGCCTGGCCCGCTTTATCCTGGGCATCGGTGAAGCTGCCAATTTTCCTGCCGCCGTAAAGACAGTGGCCGAATGGTTCCCCAAAAAGGAACGGGCCTATGCAACGGGATGGTTCAATGCCGGCTCCACGGCCGGAGCGATTACTGCTCCGCTCATTGTTCCGCTTTTTGCATTGCATTTGGGATGGAAATGGGCCTTTATCATTACCGGAGCCCTGGGTTTCATCTGGTTGTTTTTCTGGTGGCTGTACTATCACAAACCGGAACTGCATCCAAAACTGGGTAAAGAGGAGTACCGGTATATCCGGCAGGATGGAGAGGATACTTCTGAATCTACCCCATGGGGCCGGCTGCTTCCCTTGAAATCTACGATAGGACTCGCTCTGACAAGGTTTATCAGTGACTGGGTCTGGTGGTTCTTTCTCTTCTGGCTCCCCAAATTCCTGGATGATGTATACGGGATAACACTGAGTAAGATCGGACTGCCCCTGATTGTCATATATTTGGTGTCCAGTGCCGGGGGAATTGCCGGCGGCTGGCTCTCATCAAGGATGATCCGCAGTGGAAATTCCCTTGACGCCGCCCGGAAAACCGTGATCCTGATCTGCGGATTCTGTGCCCTCCCGGTGATCCTGGCCCCGGCGAGCGGGGGACTCTGGATCGCAGTGGCATTGATTGCCCTGGCTGCCTCTGCACACCAGGCCTGGGCCGCTAACATGTTTTCCATCATCTCGGATGTCTTTCCCAGGAACGCTGTTGGTTCTGTAACGGGACTGATAGGTACGGCCGGGGCGATTGGCGGGGCCCTGGCTGCTACCTTTGTGGGCTATATCAGGGAATGGACCGGCAGCTATATGACTATATTTATTATCGCCGGCTCGGTCTATCTCCTGAACTGGCTAATAATAAAAATATTCATCCCCAGGATAGCATCCATTGAACTGAACTAAACACTACAATGATGTCAAAACAGGACCTTTTTGATATTACCCGGCGCGACAGCCAGTCAACACCTGTTGTTCCGGTTAGTGCCGATGAATTTGATTTTGAGGCCTACAGGGCATACGAGCAAAGCACGATTGATTTCTGCCGGGATTTCCAGCAGCGGGATTCCAGCGTTGCCGTCTATCGCCGGATGAGGGTGGCAGCCGTATTTGCCGACGGCTGTGCCGATATGAAAAAGTCTCTCGAATGGCAGCTGGGCGGGCTCCAAAAGAGCATGGAATTCCGGATGGATATCCCTAATTTCATCGAACCCTGGTACGGTATCGGTACCGCTGCAAGTGCTTTCGGACTGGAATACCTCTGGCAGGAAAACCAGGCACCTGCCATCCGTCCTGCCTTCCCGGATACGGAATCTGCCCTCCGGTACCCTGATATCAAACCCATCCGGGAGACGACCATCGGGAAACACACCCTTCGGATGGTTGAGTATTTTAAGGATCAGTCCCGTGGTATATTACCAATATCCCTGTGCGATGTACAATCCCCTCTCAACGTGGCAGGCAATCTCATCGAGATCAATAACTTCCTCATGGATACCATGGTAAATGTCGATCTTGTAGGAGAATTTCTCAAGCTTCTTGGTGGATTGATCGCCGATTTTACCGCCGAACAGTTAAATATCCTGCAGGACCAGGTTGTCTGGCCTGGGCATGGTTTCCCCTCCTCCAGGGTATTCAGCGGTTTTGGATCGTCCGATGATAACATTCTCATGATCACACCTGAAGCCTACCATGATCTGGCGATACCCTCCCTGGAAAGGATGTCGGGCGCCTTCGGTGAACCAGTATTCCACTCCTGCGGGAACTGGTCAGAACGGGCAGATGTTGTCAAGCAGATACCCGGTTTGAGTATGGTGGATGGCGCTTTTACCCCTCAGACAGATCCGGATCCCAATCCGCCTGAACCGATCCGGGATGCTTTTGCCGGCACGGGGATAACCGTTTGTGCCCGCATGGTCGGCGACCCGGAAAGCATCAGGTCAACCATCCAGAGGCTCTGGCACCCGGACCTGAAACTCATTGCCGTCACCTATTGCCAGGATCCCGAAGAACAACTCAGGGCCTATGAGTTCATTCATCACCATTGTATCTGATGTCTTTGATTACTGGTTTTTCTCGATTACCTCACCTGTTTTTACATCCTTGAGAATTCTTTTTGTCTTGCCGTCAGGCATTGTCTCATCCTTGATAAGCAAATATTTACCATCGATCAGCGGCCTGGAAGCTGCTTCCTCTTCATCTCCTGTTTTTCCTCTCCAGTCTTCGATCTCAACCGGCTCCCATCGTTTGGTCCTGGCTGATCTGTAGCAGGCATCAATAATGGCATTGACCACATAACCATCATAAAAGGTTTCCATCGGGCTGGTCCCCTCTTCAAAGGCCTTGAACATGTCCTGGAACATATGGGTGTAACCCAGCGCATTCACCTCATCTCCTACGGGGAAGAGCCAGCCCTTGTCGGATTCGGCTTTCTCTGCGATATAACCGCCCAATCCTCCCGTTGTGAACATCTCAAAGCCCGTCCGCAACCAGTGGTTGAGCCAGATGGTCCCTTCGGTGCCGGAAATTTCGTCCCGCAGGTCCATGCCTCCCCTGAAGGTCCAGTTCACTTCAAACTGGCCGATGGCATTGTTGGCAAACCGTATGAGCCCGATCCCGTGGTCTTCGGCCTCTATGGGATGGACCATCGTATCGGAAGTGCAGATTACCTCTACCGGACGGATATCCTTTCCCACAAAATTGCGGATAATCTCAATGCAATGGCAGCCCATATCCACGATGGCACCGCCACCGGCCTTTTCAAGGTCCCAGAACCAGTCTGAATGCGGACCCGGATGGGTTTCGCGGGACCTGACCCAGAGGATCCTGCCCAGTGCCCCCTGTTGGACTGAGGCCACTGCCTTCAATGTTTTAGGCATGTAGACCAGGTCTTCCAGGTAACCGGCAAAAATGCCGGCTTTCTCAACCGCATCCAGCATTTCCCTGGCTTCAGCCAGATTGCGGCCCAGTGGTTTGGTGCAGACCACGGCTTTTCCTGCTGCTGCACACATGAGCACTGCCTCCTTGTGCAGATAATTGGGAAGGCCGATGACCACAAGGCTGGTTTCGGGATCATTGATCGCTTCTTCCATGTTGTCGGTAGCCCTGGATATATCCCACTCCCGGGCAAATTTTTCCGCCGATTCCCTGGGCAGGCCACAGACCGTCCGTATGCGATCGCGTCCCCGTATGCCATGTATGGTCATGGTGTAGAAGCCCCCGATAAAACCGGTCCCAAGCAAGGTGATTTGATGTCCGTTTTTCATGAGTTTTGTTTTGTCAGTTTTTACTATCTTAAGATAAAAATCTTTTAGCATTGGTACAATGATAAACCTGAAAAGAACCCAAAGAATTTTAATGCATACCAGTATCTTCATCCTGCTCATTCCCTGTTTGATCTCTGCCCAGGAATGGAATAGCCTGGACAACCAGAAGATAGATGGCTACAGGGGCATCTGGTTTGAACTCAACCAGAAGTACGGGCACGGGGACAAATATAGCGGTGGACTCGGCACCTATACGGCCAAGCATATTCCCCTGGCCATTTATGCCCCGGCAGTCGACAAGACATTCTTTGTATACGGGGGTACCACAGGGAGGGACCAGAGGCATTTGCTGTGCATGATCGGCGAGTATGATCACAAGGCTCACCTGGTCTCCAGGCCAACCGTGGTTTATGACAAACTGGGTGTGGATGATCCGCATGACAATCCTACCCTTATGATAGATGATGATGGCTATATCTGGGTTTTTGTCAGCGGCAGGGGAAATCTCAGGAAAGGCATCAAACTGAGGAGCAATGAACCTTATGATATCAATGCATTCTCACAGGTTTGCTCGGAGGTGTTTGCTTATCCCCAGATCTGGAATACGAAAAACGGTTTTTTTCATTTTTTCACCAAGTATACAGGTGTCAGGGAACTGTATTTTGAAACCAGCAGTGATGGTTATACCTGGACCGAAGATGCCATGCTGGCGGGGATCAAGGAAAGCCCGGTCAAAAAAAGCGGGCATTACCAGGTCAGCAGTCATTTCAATGATGGTGCCATCATCGGGACATTTTTCAACAGGCACAGGGATGGTCACCCTGACACCAGAACCGATCTCTATTATTTGCAAACCAGGGATTTTGGCCGGACCTGGGAAGACATTCATCAAAAACCGGTGTGTCTGCCATTGACGGATGTGGACATCCCCCAGCGGATCATCGATTACCAGTCAATGAACAGGAATGTCTACATGAAAGACATGGGCTTTGACCATAAGGGTAACCCTGTCTGCCTTTATATCACGAGTGGTGGACATGAACCCGGTCCTGAGAATCTACCATATCAGTGGAAAGTCACACACTGGGATGGCACAGATTGGAAAAGCCATGACATATGTGAGTCTGACCATAATTATGACATGGGAAGCCTTTTTGTAGGTGACAGCAGCTGGAAAGTGGTTGGACCCACAGGAACAGGACCACAGCCCTGGGGCACAGGCGGGGAAATTGCCATATGGAGCTCCGAGAACAAGGGCAGGGACTGGGTTAAACTGCGGGATGTAACCATGAAAAGTAAATTGAACCATTGTTATGTCAGACGGCCGCTGAATGCCAGGGCACCATTCTGTTTCTTCTGGGCTTCGGGACATGCCCATGAATTCAGTATCTCGGAATTGTATTTCGGGGACCTTAACGGAGACGTCTGGAAATTGCCGTATGTCATGAAAGAGGACTATGAGAAACCGGAGAAAATTGAATTTTAGGATAAATTAACATCGCCATTGACAATAATGCTTAATTTCAAAAAAAAATAATGCCATGAGGATTTATTTGTTGATCCCGGCAATCATTGCCATCAGTCTGGTTTCCTGTTCGCGGCAAGAAACAAGCAAGCAACCCAACATTGTAATTATGTTCCTTGATGATTCCGGCTGGTCAGATTTTGAACCTTTTGGAGAGGTAGCCATAAAAACACCCAATGTCACCCAGTTGGCCAGTGAGGGCTGCGCCTACCGGAATTTCTATGTCCCCCAGGCGATCTGCTCCGCCTCCCGGGCCGCCCTTTTGACCGGCTGCTTTCCAGGAAGAACAAAGGTCTTCGGAGCACATGGTCCGAAAGCACGGGGACTCGAAACTACATTCGCAACCATGGGCGAGGTTTTCGGGTCAGCAGGTTATGCTACGGCCGTTTTCGGGAAATGGCATTGCGGGGACCAGCCAGAGACCCGCCCCCAGGCACGTGGGTTTGATGAATCCTGCGGGCTGATGTATTCCAACGACATGTGGAAATACCATCCCGAGAACCCGGAATACTGGGGAAGATATCCTCTCCAGTTCTGGGAGAACGGCGAAGTTACTATCGAAGAGGTAACACATCAGGATCAAAAATACCTGACCCGCTGGTATACCGAGCATGCCGTGGATTTTATCAACCGCCATAGTGATCAGCCTTTCCTGTTATACGTCCCCCACTCCATGCCCCATGTTCCTATCTTCTGTAGTGATCAGTTCGAAGGTAAATCCGGCAAGGGTCTGTACTGGGATGTCATCCTGGAACTGGACTGGAGTGTCGGGCAGATCAACAAGGCATTGAAAAAGAATGGGCTGGAGAAAAATACCATCTTTGTCATCACCTCAGATAACGGTCCCTGGATCTCCTATGGCAACCATGCCGGCCAGACACCTTTCCGGGAAGCCAAGGGTACATCCTTCGACGGGGGTGTCCGGTCTGCCTGTATCATCAAGTACCCGGGGCATATCGAAGCAGGTACCACCTCATCATCAGCATTCTGCACCATAGACCTGCTACCCACCCTTTGCCATGTGTCAGGAGTCCCGCTGCCGGAAAATGAGATTGACGGGAAGAATGTCTGGGGACTCATGCAGGGTAAACCTGGTGCAGATAATCTGCGGGATTATTATGCCTTTTCAACCGGCAGCAGATTCGAGGGGATTCTGAGCGGGGACGGCAGATGGAAGCTTCACCTGCCGCATCCCTACAGGTCCCTGTCAGAAACCGGGAATGATGGTATGGCGGGGAAATACATACAGGAAACGATCGATACTGCCCTGTACGATATGGAGGATGATCCGTATGAATCGGAAAATGTCCTTAACGATTATCCGGAGATTGCCAGGGAACTGATCCGCATGGCAGAGAAGCACAAAAGCAGGTTTTATAGGGAATGAGCCGGTATTATAGGCCTGCCTGCTGAAATGGCTCCATTGTCACCTCACCCGGGGGCAGAATTTCCGGCTCCCCTTCCAGATAACCATGCTTTTGAAGGAACAGATCGGTCAGATACAGGGTCCATTCCAACCAGGGTGACTGGTTAAAGAAGCCATGTTGCTGTCCCGTGGCAGTCCACAATTCAAGCCGGGTTCCAAGGGAACCTGCCTTATCCAGGGAACGAATGGCCCCTTCAATTAACTTATCTTCTGTCCCGAAAAACATGATCCCCGCAGGCATCTCGGAACTGATCCAGTTTATCGGTGAGATCATTTCGACCATTTTTTCATCCCCGATCCTCTCAAGATGCCGTTCCGGGGTAGTCTCCATGACAGGATTATACAGGACCATAATATCAGGCTTTGAAGAAACGGAATGATCCTCTCCCTCTGCCTCCAGTCCCTCGACCAGGGTCGCACAGGCTGCCACATGACCGCCGGCGGATCCCCCCGAACCTACGATCATGTCCGGATTGACACCAAGCATCCCGGCATTCGCCCGGACCCAGCGGATGGCGCTTTTACCATCTTCAACACACTTGTCAGGGGATGTCCCGTGTCTCGACAGCACACGGTAGTCAGCCCTGACGGCAACCATTCCCCGCTTGGCAAGGTAGGTTGCCTGCCTGCTGAAATGTTCAATCGTTCCGCCTTTCCAGCCTCCCCCGAAAAAGAATACAATGGCGGACCTCGAGTCCGAGGCTGTCCAGTTATGAGGATAGTCGAAATGCAGTTTTAAGTCCCCTTCGGGGGTTTGTTTGTAAACGATGCTGTCTGGTTGTCCCAACAGCAGGCTACATGACAGCAAGCCAAGAAGGAGAAGCATGTGCCGGTTTTTCATTTTTTTGATGGTTGGATTAATCGGTTTGCTGAGCAGAAGATATGACAATAGGTTCACTGAATGCTGATTCCAGGCCGGACCAGTTCTCCATCCTGATCCGGTATGTATAGGTGCTGTCAGGATGCAGGCGATAATCCACGAACTCCATCTTTGTCGGGATCCATTCATCGACATTCTCATAGAGTGCCTCGGGACCGGGTTCATCACCGTAATTGCCATACTGGAAATTCTTTTTTACATAATCGTCATTGATCCCGGCATATTTCTTGATCATTTGGCCGTTACGGAAGAGGTAAAACTGTTTGATCCCGCTTTCCAGGTCGGCATCTGCCTTCCATACAATGTGAACGGAACTTTTCCCCAGGAACTTGTACGATAGGTCATACGGAGCCTCAGGCGGGGTGGTATCGGTGACCCAGCCCGTTTGTACATATTCCTGCCAGATGCGGGCGAAATCCCCATCCGGCAGCCAGACCCTTGCCAGTGGATCACCTTCGAATCCTTCCCTTTCAGTGATCTCAAAACTGCCAGTATCACCCAGCCATGAATTTTCCATCCTAATTTTCTTGAGTGTCTCATGCTCCCCTGCAGGAAGCCGCATTTCAAAACATACATTAAAAAATGGAATGGTAAGCAACCTGGAATTCCCGCATTCATGCCCGGTTACCGGATCGGGTGCCAGCAACCACGGGGCATTCCGCTCCCTTCCGCCGGGATAGTAGGTGAGACCGTTCAGGCGGGACGGCTCCTTATGTCCATAATTGAACAAAACCGGTACACTGAAAGAACCGGGATCAGTGACGTGCCAGCCCCCCGAACGGGCCACAACGGCAATGATCCTTTCGGGATGGAGCTGCAGCATGCGGCTTACCCAGAAAGCCCCCCCGGAATGCCCCCAGAGGGCCCAGGGTATTGTTCTCAGTTCAGGGTGCCCTGATTGTTCTGCCAGGTTGTTCAGCGCGGTGTGAAAGGCCCGGTCACTTCCATTCAGGGGATTGTGCCAGCTGGCACAGGAATCCATCTGCTTATAGTGAGTCCCCATCAGGGCACAGTCCCATTTCCTGGCCAATGCCCTCCAGTGATAATCCCATGCCATCAACATCCCGTTTCTTCCGCATCCATGCTGGTGGACAATGAGTCCCCGGAGTTTTTCCGTACCTTCCGGTATCCAGATCCGGTATGCTGCACTGGCGAAAAGATCATCGGGACCAGGCTCCAGTCTGAACTCGAATATGTTATCCATCATACCAGCACCTATATCTGGAGCACAACGCGGAAATAGTAATAATCCGGGTATAAGAACCCTTAAAATAATGGCCATTGGTTTCATACCGTTAATTTGCTTGCACCATATATCTCGAACACGATCCTGAGGTGTTTGGCCTCGAGGGATAAAGGCATGGCGGGTTTCGCACCGTTCAGGACTATATCAAGGAAATGTTCATTGATGGCATAATCGTCATTTACATGCTTCTTCATATTCACTTTAAATGTTTTACTCTTCGCTTTGCCTGCCCCTTCCCGGCCTGTGTAGTAATATTTCACCTCGTTTGGATCCCAGCTCAGATAAGCAAATTTCAATCCCCCTTCAGTCCCATAGATCCTGGTCTCATTTGGCACATCTACATTGGCATGTGTTCCCCTCTCCCAGTAAAACCTGAGTCCGTTGTTGAATTCGAGCATGGAAACTGCATGTTCTTCCACATCGAAGATATCCGTCCCCGGATCTTTCCTGTCAAGCTGGGCCTTTGTAATGGAATTAACGCAAACCAGATCCGGTGTATCCGAAAGGATGCCCAGGTGAAAGGAGAGATCATACAGACCCCAGTCCAGTACCGGTCCCCCACCCGCTATGGACTTGTCCAGAAACCATTTCGCCTGGGGATGGTACTCAATACCCGGCCGGGATTGCCGCAATACAGCGTTGTGATGAATATAATATATCTCACCCAGTACACCTGAATCAATTATTTTTTTCACAAAATGGAATTTGGGCTGCAGGCGGGAGTGCCGGCAGGAAGCAGAAAGTATCACCTGCTCAGGATATTGTTCTGCCAGGGTAAGCATACCCCGAAGTTCTTCTTCACTGATCGAGGCCGGCTTTTCTAGCATGATATGCTTTCCGGCCAGCAGGCAGGCTGTAAAAATTTCAAAATGTGTGGATGGAGGTGTACAGATATAGACAGCCTTTACGTTCGGATCTTCAAGTATTTTATGATAATGATTCGTGCCGTTCGGGATCCCATATTTTTTGAGAACTGATTCCAGGAGCTTTGTATCAAGGTCGGCCAGCCAGCTTACCCTGGACTGTTTCAGCATATGTAGACTCTCAATATGTTTCTGAGCAACCATTCCTGCACCAATGATCCCTATATTCAGCTTAGCCATGATTTATATATTTGGTCATATGTGCGAAGATCAGATTGGTTTTTCGATTACAAAAACTCCGCCAAGGGTAGTGACACCAACCCAGTTTTCTTGAAGCGGGACTATACTCGTAATCTGGAGTCCTTTGAAAACCTCCAGATCGTTCTCAAAAACCAGTCCCCCTTCCCTGTATAAAACCAGTCCTTCATCCGAACCGATCCACAGATCCTCCATATGATCCTGATAGATGGCATGGATGTTCGATCCTCCGAACATTGGTATCTCGTCCCAATTGTCCCCGGTCCCCGACCTGTCGAGTTGATACAGGCCTCCCATGCAGCCCAGCCATCCGATACCCGGAGTATGGACATGGATCGCATTGATGCGCCGGTTCTCCACCGGGGTTCCGGTTGCATAGTTGACTATCGTGCCATTCATGTAAACAGAGAGTCCCTGTTCAGTACCGATCCAGATATCCCCGGAGGGATCTTCGGCAATGGCCGATACATCGTTTGACACAAGTCCAACAGCGGTTGTCAGATCGGTCCAGCCAGCACCTGAATTATCTCCTTCATGCAAGGATATTCCCTTGGGTGTACCAAACCATTTCACACCATGCGAATCGACAAGTATGCACTGGACACGGGCCGAAATAAGGCCCGTCCATATGGTATCATATGCCGAGGCCCCGGAGATGGCATCAACGCCATTCACCAGGAGCCGGTTTACGCCGCCGTCCAGGGTCCCTATCAGTAATTCATTTTCCCATTGCCCGAGACAGCTGACACTATCGTGGGTCAACCATCCGGTACCAACAGAATAGTCGGTCCATCCCGCTTCATTCATCCGTGACAGTCCACTGTACGTCCCGTACCACAATAGTTCGAAGTCCCCGTGCCATTGAGAGGAGACCTCATCGCTGAGAAGACCTGAAGTTCCCTTGTTTAACGACCAGATTCCAAGATGCATCGCTGGTTCTTCTTGCTTACAGGACAATATCACCAGCAGAAATAGCAGGATAATTGCTCTTTTCATATATGACAGGTATAAATTTTAAAAGTAGGGAATAAGTACCAGAAGTGTGTTCAAATGTTTCAACAAAAATCATTGATCCGGCGGGTTTGCGTATTCCTAAAAGGCCCAGTCCGGCTTCGGAAAATTCCGGATGCCTGCATATCTTATGTATGATTCGAAAATGTCTGGATCCTCTCCTACCATCCGGGGATCTCCTGTTTCAACCAGGTAAGCTTCCAGTTTCCTGCGGAGATCCTCCCTGATTTTCTGATATTGCCCGTCTTCTGCGAGGTTGACCAGGCAGTAGGGATCTTTGATGATATCATATAATTCCACTGCCGGTCTAATTGCCGTGGATCGTTCAAAAAGTGGTTTCACCCGGTCATCCGCCCGGTGATCATACATGTACTGCAGTGAGGGCGATCCATCGATATCATGGTAGGCCGGCCCTGGTTCCGGATTACCGTTTTCATCCACACGCTCTGGAGCTCCTGCAGGCCAGCGTTCGGGTTTAAGGTTCAGGATGAACAGGAAATCCCGAGTGCGGATGGCCCGTTGTGGATAACCCAGGTTGTTCCACCGCGAGGAACTATGCCTCTCCCTGGAAGAATAAACTGCAGCAGGGCTCCTTTCAACCACACCATCTTCCCCGGATGCCAGGATGTTCAGGAGGCTCTTCCCGGACATCGGCAGCATGCCCATTTCCAGGTCACTGCCTGCCAGTTCCAGGATGGTGGGTGCAAAATCGACGAAAGAAACAGGATCTTCCACAATCTGACCGGGGACAATGCACCCCGGCCAGGCCATGGCCAGGGGAAGGTGGATCCCGTATTCATATGTGTTGGCCTTGGCCCTTGGAAAAGGCATCCCGTTATCGGAGGTCACCATGACCAGGGTGTTCTCAAGATCTCCTTTTGCCTCAAGGTATTCCAGCATATGTTGAAGATGAAGGTCAAACCATTCAATTTCCAGTGCATAATCCAGCAGGTCGCCACGGATGGTATCCGCATCCGGGAGAAAACCGGGTACCACTGCTTCAGCTCTTTGCTTTCCGCTGCGGATCCCCGAGTTCTGTTCATAAACCCGGTGGGGTTCGAATGCCCCGTACCAGAAAAAGAATGGCTGGTCAGGATTTTTCTCCAGATAAAAGGCCTTGAAATTTTCAGCGTAATTATTTCTGCTGATACCATTCGCCTGAGGTCCGTCGCGAGAATCGTCACCATAATGGATATCATTGTATGCAGGTCCGACAGGATTCCTTGTTCGGCCGCTGATCTTCCAGTTGAAGGGGTCGCATCCCTTGCCGGTATATCCGATGTGATAGCCCGATTTCTCCAGCATATCAGGAAATGTCACAAATTTCACGGGATATTCAGCCTGATGCTGCCCGGCATGCTCATTCTGCCAGGGATACCTCCCGGTCATCAGTGAGGACCTGGATGGGGCACAGCCGGGGGAAGGAGCAATGCAGTTCATGAACAGGATGCCCTCCTCAGCAATTTTATCGAAGGCGGGCGTATTCACCCAATCCGCACCATATGCACCACAATGCGGAAAAGACTGGTCGTCACTGATGGCGATCAGGATGTTGGGACGGGATCCTTTCAATCCGGCTGTTCTGTCCCTTTGCTGGTCACAGGATGAGATCAGGACAAGGGCCGGCACGACCAGGCAGCAGGCCGTTTTAATAATCTGATTATGATTCATTTATGGATTACTTAAATGCTGTCCAGTGTATTTCCTCCGTTCCGTAAGACATGGCGGTTATTCAGCCTTCTACATGGTCCCCCAATCCCTGTTTGGTTCCGGTCCCAGTTCCAGCTCCAGTTTCCCTCCACGGACCAGTTCATCATGCATGAACCAGAACTGTTTGTGGATCTTCCCGTTCAGGCGGACGGATTGAATATACTTTTTTTCTGCGGAATTATTCCGGGTTTTGATCTCAAATGATTTTCCGGGATAATAATTGGGGTCCAGGTGGATGGTGATCCGGGTGTGACGGATTCCCTGTCAAAAGGGAATCCCGGTTTATTGGCCTCCATGCCCAGGTGGCCCCTGAATGGACCGCTGGTGGGCATGACCGGTATGCCGGCCATCTGCCAGGCATGGATATGGCTGAAGCAGCGTACATGAAGGGAATCATACATGTATCCGGAATTCCAGGTTCCCTGTACCCAGGTATCGGGACTCAGATTTACCATTCCGAAAGGGCGGCAGGCAGAGGAAAAATAGATCCATCTTGACTTATGGCTGTCGATCAATGGATTTACATAATCTACCGGACGCAGGCCATGGGAGGTGCTGCAGGTCATGCATACCAGGGAAAGGCATAGTACGGGCGATATTCTTTTTATGTCAGGTTTTGATCTCATGGCTGGAGTTTATTTCTTAAATATACAATCTCCTTGCTGATAAATGACAGGTAAAATATTGATAAATGGCAGGTAAAATATTATGAAAATCCCGGTTAAGCCCGGGCTGGTGAAATGGATTCTTCTGATTATATTTACATGTAAGTGATTGAAAGCTCAAACCAAAACCTATGAAGCACATTTTTCTTCCTGCAATGCTGTTCTGTATCCTCAACCTGTACGCCCAGGAGATACCCTTCGAAAACATCATCATTGACAATAATGCTTCTGGTCACCGGGAGATCGCAGACATCGACGGGGATGGCCTGAATGACATCGTGGCCGTGAACCAGGACCTGAAAGGGAGTCGCCAGATTGTATGGTACCGGTATCCTTCATGGGACAGAAATGTCATAGTAAGACTGGATGCATTCCAGGATTTTCCACGATACCGGGCCTGTGACATGGAAGTTGCGGACATCGACCTGGATGGATATCCGGATATCCTGGGAAGGATAGGATTGAACAATGACCTGGACGGGACCATCTGCTGGTTTGAGCACCCGGGAAAAGGAAAGCTTTCCTGTTCCACTACCTGGGTAAGGCATGATATAGGTGAAACCGAGTATATCAAAGATTTCGAGGTAAGGGATCTCAACCAGGATGGATTGCCCGACATTGTTGCCCGGTCCAATACCAATGTTTACCTCTACTTCAATAATAGAAGATCGTGGCAAAAGAAAACCATCCCCGTACACCATCACGAAGGGATGGAAGCCGCGGACCTTGATGGTGACGGGGATGAGGATATTGTGCTGAATGGTTTCTGGCTTGAGAATCCCGATGATCCGCTGGGCCGGGATTGGCCCGAACACAATATCGATAAGAAATGGTATACGCAGAACACCCGCAACTGGCAGGATAATAATGGTAAGGTTACGGTGGCGGATATGAACCTGGATGGGCGCCCTGATGTGCTGCTGGCCCATTCCGAAAAACCCGGTTACCCGGTATCCTGGTATGCAGCCCCGGTTGATCCGAAAAAAGATCCCTGGACGGAGCATGTCATCGGCTGGATGGATAAATGCCATAACCTGAAAGTGGCGGATTTTGATCTTGACGGGGACCCGGATGTGATGGCCGGCACACTTCCCAATTACCCCCATGAAGCACCGCACCATTTCGGGATCTATGTAAACCGGTACAATGCCATACACTGGCAGTGGCAGGAGCTCACTGAATCAGGGAATTACAGTGCACAGGCAGGGGATATTGACAATGACGGGGATATGGATATCGTGGGACTCCGTAACCATGACAGGCCGCCCATTGAATTATGGATGAACCTGTCGGCAGACCAAACCCCGGATAGGGAAAAATCAGATACAGTAACCGGCCCGGAAACAAACCTGCCGGATGATATACTAAGCCTTGACAAATGGACCTATATCCAGGTGGATAACATGCGAACCCGTTTTGCCGGCAGAACCAGCGGGGATGGATACTGGTTCGGCCTTGCCATGGGAGACCTGACCGGGAACGGGGATATGGATATAGCGGCAGGTAAGTGGATTTACAAGAATCCGGGTGAACAGATGGATTCTAAATGGGAGAGGCATGAGCTTGGTGACAACCTTGATGCACTGCTGATACTGAATGTGGATGATGATGAAAAGCGCGATCTCATAGCCGCCAAATGCAACCGCCAGTACTGGATAGAGGTCATGGGAGTGGACCGGGACCAGTTCATGATCCATCAGATCGGGAGCCTTCCGGTCTGTAACCATGGCACCAGTACCCAGGGATACAACCAGGCCCAGATCATTCCCGGAGGCAGGCAGGAAATTCTCCTGAACGCAGAGGGGGTTTATTGCCTTATCATCCCTGATGATCCCGTAGCCGGGGAATGGCCTTCCATGACACTGCTGGAGAGCGGCAGTAACGGGGAATGGCTGAGTGCGGGTGATATTGACGGGGACGGGGACCAGGATGTATGTCTTTTCCTTCAGAATCCCAAGGATGAGGACAGGGACATAAACCGGGTCACCTGGCTCGAGAATCCGGGATCCGTTAAGGAGCAATGGATACCCCATATAATCGGATTAACCAACCATCACGGTGACAAAGTCGTCCCTGCAGATGTCAACGGGGACGGAAGGCTGGACCTGGTGGTGACCGAGGAGAGGTGGCCCGGACTGGATCCCGATGCGGGTATGTACTGGTTCGAGGCGCCTGAAAACCCGGTCCACTGGAACTGGAGCAGGCATCACATTGTTACCCAGTATTCCATGAACAACCTGGATGTGGCCGATCTGGACCAGGATGGCGATCCGGATATCGTTACCTGTGAACACAAGGGACCAGCAGAGCAGCTGCAGGTCTGGGAGAATGATGGCCATGGTAACTTCTTCCTGCATATCATCGACAAAGGAAAGGAAAGCCATGCCGGGGCCAGGCTGGCAGACCTTGACCGGGATGGTGACATGGACATTGTCAGCATTGCATGGAATGATTTCGAATTCCTTCATATCTGGAGAAACGATGCCATTCTGAATAACTGGCATGGCAGGTCTAACCCTGTACCGCTCGGATTTGGACCGGAAGGGGAATATCGCTATTACCTTCCCGTAACCATTACCGCTGAGGAACAGGATTTTGTCAATAAAATTGTTGAGATTGACCTGGACCTGGAGAAATTCGAAAAGGAAATTAATGATTTCCGGACCATCGATGCAGGATCCTTGCGGGTGTTTGAGACCAATGAAACAGGAAAGATCATTGATGAGACGGTTTTGTACCAGTATGAAAGGGATCCTGACAATGCCAGGCAGGGCAGCCTGGTATTCCGGGTTAAGGGCCGTCTGAATAAAGGCAGCCAAAGGTTTTTCAGGATTATGATGGGACCCGAGGGGGGATACTTTATCAACCCGGTATTTACGAAGGTCGTCGATTTCGATAACCATATTCCGCATCAGGGCCAGCGAAGCTACCAGGTAAAGACACCGGGGGGCACCTACCTGTATCACAGCAGCGGGGCCGGTTTTGCCAGCCTGATCGACAGGGAGGGCAATGACTGGATCAGCTACAAGCCAGGCGGCGGTTCTGCCGGGGAGTACCGCGGAATCCCGAATATCCGTCCTGCCGGTTTTCATCCAGGGCAAGAGAACCTGGTAAGCCGGATCATCCATAGCGGTCCCGTGAAACTCACCTTTGAATCTGAAACAGAAGATAAAAAATGGGCCTGCCGCTGGGAAGTGTACCCGGACTATGCCACCATGACCCTGCTGAAAAAAGATACGGGTAACTACTGGTTGCTTTATGAGGGAACACCTGCCGGAAAACTAGATGTTGACCGGGATTACTGGGTGCAATCCAATGGTTTTCGGCGTCCGGTGTCGGTGGATTGGTCGGGCGTGCTTCCGGATCCGGAATGGGTCTGGTTCGCGGATGAATCATGCAACCGTGTACTGTACCTTGCCAAACATGAACATGATCAGCATCCAGACCAGTTCTGGCAGATGCAGGGTAACATGACAGTATTCGGATTTGGGAGGAAACCCCATGAGAATCCTGGTACCTACATGGAGGAAGTACCTGTTCACCTGACCATTGGTTTTGCAGAAAGCACTGATTACAATGAAATCAAGTCCGTCATCCGGGCGGCAGTGATGAAACCAGCAATAAAGGCCGGTAAAATTCAAAAACTAATACAATGATCACATCAAATACACTGATCCGAAATTACAGTCCATGATGATTAAAAAACCAAAATGCAGGAAAACAAGATGCATCATTGGCAGATTGGTCCATCTCCTTATGATTCTTTTGCTGTTGGCTTGCACTTCAAAAGAAGTGGATCCTCCTGACCCACTGTACCCGGTACCTACAGAACGCCAGATGGCCTGGCATGAAATGGAACAATATGCCTTTGTCCATTTTACCACGAATACATTTACGAACAAGGAATGGGGGTATGGTGATGAAGATCCTGCCATATTTAATCCAACAAGCTTCGATCCGGAGCAATGGTGCAGGGTTTTCAAGGAAGCAGGCCTGAAGGCGGTGATACTGACCTGCAAGCACCACGACGGGTACTGCCTTTGGCCCAGTGCGTTTACTGAACATTCAGTAAAGAAGAGTCCCTGGAAAGAAGGCCAGGGAGATGTGGTGAAGGAAGTCCGCGATGCATGTGATAAGTATGGACTGAAATTTGGGATCTATCTTTCGCCGTGGGACCGGAACCATGCAGATTATGGCAGTGAGGAATATGTGCAATACTACAGGGACCAGCTTAAAGAGATCTTCAGCAGCTATGGTCCGGTTTTCGAGATGTGGTTCGATGGTGCCAATGGTGGTACAGGATACTATGGAGGAGCAGATGAAAGAAGGAACATTGATAAAAAAACCTATTATGACTGGCCAACAACCCTTGAAATGGTGCGATCGATGGAACCGGAAGTGATCTTTTTCAGTGATGCGGGACCAGATATCCGGTGGTGCGGGAACGAGCAAGGATATGTAGGTGAAACGAACTGGAATACCATCAGTACCGATACATTGTATGCCGGAAAGGGAGGCATTACTGAATTGCTGAACTCAGGTTCGGAAGATGGTGATCAATGGTTACCGGCCGAAGTTGATGTTTCCATCCGCCCGGGGTGGTTCTACCACGCCGACGAAGATGAGAAGGTTAAAACACCGGAAGCATTGTTTGATATCTATCTGAGCTCTGTTGGCAGGGGATCAAACCTCTTACTGAACATTCCCCCTGACAGGCGGGGACTTTTGCATGAGCATGATGTGGAAGCGCTAACCGGATGGAAAAAACTCCTGGATAAAGCCTTTATGCATAACCTGGCCTTCCATAAAAAGGTAACCGCAGATAACATAAGGGGTAATAATAAGAAATATGCTGCACTGAATATCACGGATGGAGATAAGGAAACCTACTGGGCAACCGACGATGAAGTGACTGCTGCAGCAATAACCATAGACCTGGAAAAAGAGACGGATATTAAATATATCTTTGTCCAGGAATACATCAAATTAGGCCAGCGTGTAAGGACATTTGATGTCGAAGTTGACAAGGACGGCGAATGGAAGAAAGTGGCTTCGTCAACCACCATCGGCTATAAAAAAATCCTGCGATTGAGTCCCGTATCAACCTCAAAGGTCAGGATCAAGATAACCGGGGCCAGGGCTTGTCCATTGATTTCTAATATTGAGATTTATTAATTTTATTGAGCTAGCTTTTTCACATGAATCTATTCAATGGAGACCTGATCACTCTTAGATCCGGGAAAAACTTACCAGATTTAACCAGCCAGACATCAGATTGTTTGAACCAGTTACAATCATGCTTAGTTAAAAGAGATCTGACTTCCAATGCTGTTTACAAAATCATCCTGTTCCTGAATAATCAGTCCCAGGAACCCCAGGCAAATCATATCCAGTACCTCACAGAACGCATTAAAAAAGAACTGCATGAGGAAATCCTGGTTATACCATTGTTCCAGGCTCCACTGGAATGCGATCTGTTGATGGAGGTACATTATCATGCATCGCCTGGATGGAAGCGCAGTTTTTTCATGCATAGCGCCGGTAGTGTTATTGTATTCAGCCGCAATGGTTTATCTGTTGCGACTGGATATTCAACTTCCAATAATGGCGATTGTAAAACAGATGCGAGCCTGGCATTTAAAACCCTTCAGCAGCTGCTGGACGAGACAGGGTTCAAAATCTCTGATATCACCCGGCAATGGAATTATATTGAAGGTATTCTTACCATTAAGGAAAGTCATCAGAACTACCAGTCTTTCAATGATGCCAGAACCAAGTTCTACCGGGATCACTTCAGGGAAAGGGGATATCCTGCTGCCACTGGCATAGGAATGAAGGCCGGAGGAGTCTTGATTGAATATATAGCCATCAAAGGCAACACATTTAAAAATGTACCCATTGATAATCCTGTACAGATCCCTGCCCATAAATACCATCAGGACTGTCTAAAGGGCCTTCCGACTGGAAACAGGAAAACCACCCCGAAATTTGAGAGGGGCCGCTATGTCTCCCTCCAGGGAGAAGAAATAATTTTTGTCTCAGGCACTGCAGCAATTTCAGGAGAAAAAACAGCAGATCCCGGAGATGCAGAACAGCAGACCAGGATCACCATTGATAATATAGACAGGCTGGTATCAGAGGATAACCTGGCGAAAAACAATATCCCATCCGGCGATCTCAAATTCAATTACCTGAGGATCTATGTGAAGGAAAAGAAAGATTTTAAAAAGGTGAGGGAAATATGTAACAACAGATACGGGAATGTCCCCATTGTCTGGCTCCAGGCAGATATCTGCAGGGATGATCTTATGGTTGAGATTGAAGGGACATTAATATAATTGAGAAGTAATCATTTGGAACAGACCTATAAACCTTGGATAAAATGAAATATGCTAACCATTTACGCTTACCCATCCTGTTGATGGGCATAACATTCCTCTGCTCATGCTCCGGGTTAAGAACACCCGAACTCCCACCGCCCAATATCCTCTGGATTACGGCCGAGGACATCGGTCCTTTTTTAGGCTGCTATGGGGATCCCAATGCCATTACTCCAAATCTTGACAGACTTGCTTCCGAAGGAGTGATATATCAAAACGCCTTTGCCAATGCACCGGTCTGTGCACCGGCACGCTCAACCATTATTACGGGCATGTACCCACCGGGATTAGGTACCCAACATATGAGGAGCACGAACGAGGTCCCGGATTTTGTACGCCTGTATCCCGGCTATCTGAGGGATGCAGGGTATTACTGCACAAACAACCGCAAAAAGGATTACAACCTGATAGAAAAAACTGAGGAATGGGATGAATCCTCAGGAACTGCCCATTATAAAAACCGGGCACCCGGACAGCCTTTCTTTGCCATATTTAATTTCACGGTATGCCATGAAAGCTGTATTCATCAAACCATGGAGAAGCTGATACACGATCCTGCTGCCATGGACATCCCTCCCTACCACCCGGATGTTCCTGAGGTCCGTCATGACTGGGCCCAGCATTATGATAAGATCACCATGATGGATACGCTGGTGGGGAATGTACTTACTGAACTGGAAGCATCCGGACTGGCTGATAGTACCATTGTCTTCTTTTACGGGGATCATGGCGGTATCATTGGCCGCAGCAAGCGCTTCATGTATGTGACAGGACTCAGGGTGCCCATGATAGTCCGGGTTCCGGAGGCCTACAAGCACCTGGCACCGGGAGGAGCAGGTTCCGAGACGAAGCAAATGGTCAGTTTCATAGACCTTGCCCCCACCCTGCTCAACATTGCAGGGATTCCCATCCCCGATTACATGCAGGGAAATGCCTTCATGGGACCGGACCAGCCAGGTGCCTCACCCTATGTCCATACCTTCCGGGGGAGGATGGATGAACGCTATGACTTCTGCCGGGGCACCTTCAGTGAAGACTTCCATTACATCATCAACTATATGCCCCACCGTATCTATGCGCAGCATGTTGAATATCTATGGAGGGCACCTTCCATGCGGGCCTGGGAGAAGGCCTACCTGAATGGTGAATGCAATCCGGAACAGAGCCGGTTCTTCCAGACCAAACCATTCGAAGAGCTGTATGACCGGAATGCCGATCCCTGGGAAGTCAACAACCTGGCAGCTGATCCTGCCTATGCTGATGTGCTTGGAGAATTGAGGGGCGCAACCCGCGACTGGCAATTAACCATCCGGGATGCAGGATTTGTGCCTGAGGGTCTTTTGAAGGAGATTAATTCCGGCGGAACGATATATGACTATACCAGGACTGAGGCATACCCCCTGGAAAAAATACTGGAAACAGCCACCATGGCCGGAGCCGGGGACCCGGGCAATATCCCGGAATTAAAATCCAGGCTGATGGATGCCAATCCCATAATACGTTACTGGGCTGCAACAGCCGGGATCATCATGGGTGAACAGGCCTCAGACATGATCCCCGAGCTTGAAAAAGCCCTTGGGAATGAGCTCTCCGAAGTCCGTATAGCAGCTGCTGAAGCACTCTTTGGAATGGACAGGCAGGATACAGCCATGGAGGTGTTCCGGAAAACCCTCTTCCACGAGACACCTGAAACGGTTTTGTTTACCATCAATGTTTTGCAGGAGCTGGGACCGGAGGCACTCGTCCCTGCCCTCCCCGAACTTCAAAAGGTGAAGGAGAACAATGAAAACAATTATGTCGACCGGGCCGTCGAATTTGCCCTGGAGACGATAGCATCATTTTAAACGAAAAATAATTAACCATGCGAATTGTCCTGATTCAATTAGGTTTCCTCGGTTTCCTGCTGGCATTGCACTCATGTTCCCTGTTCCGGGATAAGGCAACCGTATCAGAGCAGACGAATGGCACCTGGATTTTTAAGATGGGACCCGCCCGGCTGATTGTCGACCCAAACGATGGTGCCAAAGATATTTTCCTGCTCATCGGGGATACTGAGTACATTACCGGCAAAGAGGTGCGGAAGGAATACTACGGCAGTTCACTCTGGATAGCTCCGCAGAGTAGATTCTGGCCACAGCCCAAAGCCCTTGATTTCGGAAAGTACAGCGTAAGCAAGTTAGAAAATGGCATACGCTGCAGAAGCCAGCTTGACGAGACAAATGGCCTGTCATATGAGAAGATGATCATTGCTGATGCCACGAAACAGGCATTCATCCACCGGTATACCATCAGCAATCAATCTGATTCCTCGATAGTTCTTGCCGCATGGGAGGTGACCAGGCATCCCAAGAAGGGCATGAGCCTTTTTCCTCATGGTGATACATCTGCTCCCGGGACCCGCTACCTGGATGCCTCCATTCCAATGACCCTTAGCGACGGAATGGTATGGCATGTATATGATCTCACTCAAAAAGGCCATCCCGGCAATGATTCCAAAGCCATTATCGATGGACGGGATGGCTGGATTGCTTATGTCTTTGAAGGTTATGCGGTGGTCAAGGTTTTTGAGGACGTACTTCCGGTGAATATCATGCCGGGAGATAAGGATGTGGAGATCTATGTCGACAGCAGGTTTGACTATATCGAGATCGAAGTCCTAAGTGAAAAAAAAGAACTGGATCCGGGGGAAAGCCTGGAATGGCAGGTTGAAT
>LJUP01000053.1 GCA_001303955.1 Bacteroides sp. SM23_62
AGTACAGATCAATATCTACGAAGTCAAAAGGCCGGAACTGGATGCCACCATTGTAGCGAACAATATTGCTCGTCAGGTAGAGGGAAAGATCTCCTTCAGGAGAGCCATTAAAATGGCCATAGCCTCCACCATGCGGATGGGAGCTGAAGGGATCAAGGTGCTGATCAGCGGAAGGCTGGGAGGTGCAGAAATGGCCCGTTCCGAGATCTACAAGGAAGGCCGGATTCCCCTCCATACATTGCGTGCAGATATTGATTATGCCGTTTGTGAAGCACGCACCAAAGTTGGTGTGATCGGGATCAAGGTATGGATCTGTAACGGTGAGATCTATGGAAAGAGAGACCTTTCTCCCAACATCGGAGTGAAGAGTACAAAGCCAAAAGGTGGCGGGTATAAGAAAAGGCGGAAATAATATTAAGATAAAGCAGTATGTTACAACCGAAAAAAACCAAATACAGAAGGAGACAGAAAGGCCGGATGAAGGGGAACTCCCAGCGTGGCACAGGCTGTGACAAGGTATATGAAAAGAGAGGGTCAATTATGGATCCGGATCTTCCCTGACAAGCCTATCACCAAGAAGCCGGCAGAAGTAAGAATGGGTAAAGGGAAAGGTGCTCCGGAAGGATTTGTTGCACCGGTTACACCGGGTAGGATACTGCTGGAGATTGAAGGCGTCCCTTATGAGGTGGCCAAGGAGGCATTAAGGCTGGGTTCACAGAAATTTCCTGTACCCACGAAGTTTGTGGTCAGGCATAACTATGAGGAACAGCACTTATAATAAAAATCATCTAAAACGAATTTAATTATACGCATCGTGAAGCAATCAGAGATAATTGAATTAACGGATAATGAACTCCTGGAGAGGCTGGATAATGAAAAAGATTATCTGGCACGCCTACGGTTGAATCATGCCATATCCCCACTGGACAATCCCAACAAGATCGTGGTGGCCAGGCGGAATGTGGCAAGGTTGACCACCGAGGTGAACCGCCGGAACAAACAAACCCAAACAGCATCCGAGTAAAGATCATTTAGATAATGGAAAGAAATTTAAGAAGAGAACGTGTCGGCGTTGTGGTCAGCAACAAGATGGACAAATCCATTGTAGTGGCCGTTAAGAGGAAGGTAAAACATCCCATTTATGGCAAGTTTGTAAACAAGACCACACGCTTTCTGGCCCATGATAGAGAAAATACCTGCAACATAGGTGATACGGTAAAGATCATGGAAACCAGGCCATTAAGTAAAACAAAGAACTGGAGATTAGTTGAAATAGTTGAAAGAGCCAAGTAATCATGATACAACAAGAAAGCAGATGCGCAGTAGCAGATAACAGTGGTGCAAAAGAAGTTTTGTGCATCCGGGTATTGGGTGGCACCCGAAAAAGGTATGCTTCCATAGGGGATAAGGTCGTGGTGACTGTCAAGAGTGCCCTTCCATCGAGTGAGATAAAGAAAGGGACCGTCACCAAGGCGGTGGTAGTGAGGACCAGGAAGGAAGTAAGAAGGCCTGACGGGTCCTATATCCGCTTTGATGACAATGCTGTTGTATTATTGAACAACCTGGATGAAATCAGGGGCACGCGTATATTCGGTCCTGTTGCCCGTGAGTTGAGGGATAAGTATATGAAGATTGTTTCCCTTGCACCTGAAGTATTATAGTCATAAAAGATCGGAAAGATGAACAGGAAATTTCATGTCAAGCGCGGTGATACCGTTTATGTTAATGCCGGAGAATATAAAGGGCAGCAGGGCCGTGTACTGGAGATCATAACGAAGGATAAGAAAGCCATTGTGGAAGGCATCAATATGGTTTCGAAACATACCAAACCGAATGCGCAGTACCCACAGGGGGGTATTATTAAGAAGGAGGCGCCTATTCATATTTCCAACCTGATGGTTCTGGACGGATCTTCCGGCAAACCAACCAGGGTGGGACGAAGGCTCAGTAACAATGACAAACTGGTTAGATATTCAAAAAATTCTGGAGAGGAGATAAAATAATGGAATACGTACCATCATTAAAAACCAGGTATAAGGAGGAAATCATTCCTGCCCTGATGGAGGATTTCGGGTACAAATCAGTGATGCAGGTTCCCAGGCTCGAAAAGATTGTTCTTAACCAGGGAGTAGGCCAGGCTGTTGCAGATAAAAAGCTGGTCGATGTCGCACAGGAGGAACTCGGTCTTATTGCCGGACAAAAAGCAGTACAGACATTGTCTAGGAAAGATATTTCGAATTTCAAACTGCGGAAAAAAATGCCCATCGGGACCCGTGTAACCCTTCGCAGGGATAGGATGTATGAATTCCTGGAAAGGCTGATCAACGTGGCATTACCACGGATCCGGGATTTCAAGGGTGTAAATACGAAAATGGATGGACACGGGAATTTCACCATGGGGATCACCGAGCAGATCATTTTCCCGGAGATAGATATTGATAAGATCAGCAAGATCATGGGTCTGGAAGTCACATTTGTGACCACTGCGAATACAGACGAAGAATGCCTTGCGCTATTGAAAGAATTTGGGATACCATTTAAAAAACAATAAATCCATATGGCAAAAGAATCAATGAAAGCCCGTGAACTAAGGCGGAAAAAACTGGTTGATAAATACGCTGCAAAAAGGGCTCAGTTAAAAGCAGAAGGTGACTATATCGGTTTAAGCAGGTTGCCAAGAAACTCCAATCCAAACCGTTTGCATAACAGATGCAAACTCACAGGCCGGCCGAAAGGTTATATCAGGCAATTCGGGGTTTCAAGGATCACCTTTCGTGAGATGGCATCAGCAGGATTGATCCCCGGTGTCAAGAAAGCAAGCTGGTAGAATAATTAATAGATAAATTGATAATAAGATGACGGATCCTATTGCGGATTATTTAACAAGAATCAGGAATGCCATTATGGCAAACCATCAGGTGGTTGAGATCCCTGCTTCTAATATTAAAAAGGAGATCACAAAGATCCTTTATGAGAAGGGCTACATCCTCAGCTATAAATTTGAGAAGGATGAAAAACAGGGCATGATCAGGATTGCATTGAAGTACCACCCGGAAACCAAGGTTTCTGCCATCAAGGCCCTGGATCGTGCAAGTAAGCCAGGATTGAGAAAATATGCGAGTGCCAATCAACTGCCCCGGGTACTGAATGGTCTGGGAATTGCCATTCTATCCACTTCACAGGGTCTGATGACCGATAAGGAAGCCAGGAAAATCAACGTGGGGGGAGAGGTCCTTTGCTACGTATCTTAAAAAGGAGGAATTAAAATGTCAAGAATTGGATATTTACCGATAAACATACCTGAAGGGGTCAGCATTGAGGTCGATGACAATAATATGGTCGTGGTCAAGGGGCCAAAGGGAGAATTGTCCCAGCAGGTGAATACGGATATCCGTATAAAAGTGGAGAATGGCCAGATCAACTTTGATCGGCCCACTGAACAGCGGGAGCATAAAGCCATGCACGGGCTGTACAGATCCCTTGTCAACAATATGGTC
Source organism: Bacteroides sp. SM23_62 (assembly GCA_001303955.1). Taxonomy (GTDB): domain Bacteria; phylum Bacteroidota; class Bacteroidia; order Bacteroidales; family SM23-62; genus SM23-62. The sequence continues at coordinate 3,498 of LJUP01000053.1, forward strand.
ATTGGCGTTTCACAGGGCTATGAGATCAAGCAGGAACTGGTGGGTGTCGGATTCAGGGCTGAAGCCAAAGGGCAGCGCCTGGAGATGAGCCTCGGATATTCACATGATGTTGTCATTGAACTGCCTCATGAGGTGAAGGTGGAAGCCTACACAGAAAGACGTGCCAATCCAATCATTACATTACGGAGTGCTGATAAACAATTACTTGGCCATGTGGCAGCCAAGATCAGGTCCCTGAGGCCCCCGGAACCTTATAAGGGCAAAGGGATCAAATTTGTTGGCGAACAATTACGCCGGAAGGCAGGGAAAGCTGCAAGTGTATAAACAGTAAATTAATATATAGAGATGGCTTTAACGAAAAGAGAAAGGAGACTGAAGATCAAGCAGCGGATCCGGAAACGGATCAGCGGGACCGGCGATCGGCCCCGCATGACCGTGTTCAGAAGCAATAAGCAGATCTATGTACAGCTGGTCAATGACCTGACCGGTGAAACGGTTGTTTCAGCCTCTTCAAAAAATAAGGAGATAGCCGATCAAAAAAACATCAATAAAAGCGAACAGGCCAAACTGGTAGGGAAACTTGTTGCTGAGAGATCATTGGCCAAAGGAATTAAAACGGTAGTTTTTGACAGGAACGGCTACCTCTACCACGGCCGGATCAAGCTGCTGGCAGAGTCTGCCAGGGAAGGTGGATTAAAATTTTAAAAAACATGACAACAAGTATCAGAAGAGTAAAAACAAGTGACCTGGAACTGAAGGACAGGCTGGTTAGCATTCAGCGGGTAACGAAGGTGACCAAGGGTGGAAGGACCTTTAGTTTCTCAGCCATTGTTGTGGTTGGTAATGAAGATGGGATCGTCGGACATGGACTGGGCAAGGCCAATGAGGTTACAACAGCCATTGCCAAGGGGATTGAAGATGCCAAGAAAAACCTGATCAAGGTGCCCATTTACAAGGGAACCATTCCCCATGAACAGCTGGCCAAATATGGCGGAGCTTCAGTATTTATCAAGCCTGCTTCAGGTGGAACGGGAGTCAAGGCTGGTGGAGCTATGCGCGCTGTACTGGAGAGTGTGGGGGTGAAGGACGTGCTGGCCAAGTCAAAAGGCTCCTCAAACCCGCATAACCTGGTCAAGGCGACTTTCAGGGCCCTGATGGAATTGAGGGATGCCAGCCTGGTCGCAGAGCACCGCGGTGTTTCTATGGATAAAGTTTTCAATGGGTAAGGACCCTTTTAACAGAATAAAAATGGCAAAGATCAGGATTACACAGACAAGGAGCAGGATTGGGAGTACAGCCAGGCAGAAAAGGACCCTGGATGCACTTGGATTGAGGAAGATGAACAAAACGGTGGAAGTGGAAACCAGTCCCCAGATACTTGGCATGGTAAACAAGGTAAAACACCTTGTGAGAGTTGAAGAAGTTTAAATCAAGTTTTCAATAAAGAAAATATGGATCTAAGTAATTTAAAACCGGCAAAAGGCTCTGTAAAGAAGGACAGAAGGCTGGGAAGGGGACAGGGATCCGGTAAGGGAGGTACGGCTACGCGTGGTCACAAGGGACAGAAATCAAGGTCGGGATATTCCAAGACCATTGGATTTGAAGGTGGACAAATGCCGCTTCAACGCCGTGTTCCCAAGCATGGTTTCAAGAATATCAACAGGAAGGAATACAAAGCTGTGAATCTGTCGACCCTTGAAGAGCTTGCCGAAAAGAAGAAGCTGACAAAAATTGATGTACAGACGCTCATTGAAGCCGGACTGGTTTCACGGAACGGCCTGGTCAAGATCCTGGGCAATGGGAAGCTTACCAGGAAACTGGATGTGAAAGCACATGCCTTCAGCGCTTCAGCCCAGAAAGCCATAGAAGAACTCGAAGGTTCCATCGAAAAAATATAATTGAATGAGGCAGTTTATAGATACCATAAGGAATATCTGGAGAATTGAAGACCTGCGGAAAAGGATCATCTATACCCTGGGCATACTGCTGGTTTACAGGCTTGGTTCCTACATTACACTGCCCGGGATCGATCCTACCCAGCTGTCAGGATTAAAGCAGCAGACAGCCAGCGGGGTACTCGGTCTGCTGGATATGTTCTCGGGTGGCGCATTTTCCAATGCCTCGGTATTTGCACTGGGCATCATGCCCTATATCTCAGCCTCCATTGTGGTACAGCTGCTGGGGATTGCCGTCCCCTACTTCCAGCGACTGCAGAAAGAAGGAGAAAGCGGACGCCGGAAAATCAACCAGATCACCAGGTATCTTACGGTATTTATTCTTGTCTTACAGGCCCCCAGTTACCTGGTTAACCTGCATGCACAGATCCCGGAAACAGCCTTTGTGATAAAAGGTGCTTTCTTTACGGTCTCCTCGGTGATCATACTTACAGCCGGGACCATGTTCGTGATGTGGCTGGGAGAAAGGATTACCGATCGCGGGATCGGCAACGGAATTTCCCTGATCATCATGATCGGGATCATTGCCAGGCTGCCATTTGCCACCGTGGCAGAGTTCGGGGCCAGGCTGGAGCAACAGGGGGGTGGACTCGTAGCCTTCCTCGTTGAGATCCTGGGAATGTTTGTTGTCTTTATGATGACAATCCTGCTTGTTCAGGGTACGCGGAGAATACCGGTACAATACGCCAAGCGTATCGTCGGCAATAAACAATACGGGGGTGTGCGTCAATATATTCCCCTGAAGGTAAATGCCGCAGGTGTAATGCCCATTATCTTTGCCCAGGCATTGATGTTTGTGCCCATGACAATTGCAGGGTTTGCAAAATCAGATACAATGACAGGAATTGTTGGTGCATTTATGAATTTCAATGGATTTTGGTATAATCTTGTTTTTGCTATCCTGATCATCCTGTTTACCTATTTTTATACGGCAGTAACGATCAATCCGACACAGATGGCCGAGGACATGAAAAGGAATGGAGGCTTTATCCCGGGTGTAAAACCCGGACGGAAGACAGTCGAGTTCCTCGATACCATTATGTCAAGGATCACTTTACCCGGATCAATTTTTCTGGCATTTGTGGCCATCCTGCCGACCTTTGCAAGCCTGGCCGGTGTCAACAACCAGTTTGCACAGTTCTATGGGGGGACCTCCCTGCTGATCCTTGTTGGTGTGGTACTGGATACGCTTCAGCAGATTGAAAGTCACCTGCTGATGAGACATTACGACGGACTTATGAAATCAGGCCGTATCAAAGGCAGATCTGGCGGAGCGGTTTCTTCCATTTAGGATTTGCTAAGCGTTCTTTGATGATATTAATAAAAACAGCGGAAGAAATTGAATTGCTGAGGGCCAGTAATCTGCTTGTATCAAGAACACTGGCTGAAGTGGGCAAGGCAATCAAACCAGGGGTGAACACCCTGAAGCTGGATAAAATAGCAGAGGAATACCTGAGGGACCATGGAGGCATACCGGGTTTCCTTGGATATAACGGGTTTCCGGCCACCCTCTGCACTTCCAGGAATGATGAAGTGGTGCACGGAATCCCATCTGCCAGGGAATTGAAAGATGGGGATATCCTTTCGGTGGATTGCGGTGTAAAACTGCATGGATATTTTGGCGATTCAGCCTATACCTTCCCTGTGGGTGAACCCAGCGAAGATTACCGGTCGCTGATGGTCCAAACCAGGGAATCGCTGTTCAAAGGAATAGAAGTGGCTGTGGCGGGCAATCGGTTGGGAGACATTGGATATGCTATACAAAGCCATGCTGAGAAAGCAGGATATTCCGTTGTCAGGGAGATGGTTGGCCATGGTCTGGGGAAAAACCTTCATGAAGAACCGGAGGTACCCAATTACGGGAGAAGAGGAAGTGGCATCAAACTGAAGGAAGGAATGGTTATCTGTATTGAACCGATGATCAATATGGGAACCAGATTCATTGAGCAGGATAAAGATGGCTGGACCATCAGGACAACTGACAGGAAACCTTCTGCACATTATGAACTGGCGGTTGCTATAACCAAGGGAGAAGCAGATGTTCTCTCAACGTTTGAGTATATTGAAAACTAATTAAATAAAATACCGAAAAATGGCAAAACAACCATCCATTGAGCAAGATGGAACCATTACCGAAGCATTGTCTAATGCCATGTTCAGGGTGGAGCTGGAAAACGGGCATGTGATCACGGCTCACATATCCGGCAAAATGCGCATGCATTACATTAAGCTTTTGCCGGGGGACAGGGTCAAGGTGGAGATGTCACCCTATGACCTGACTAAAGGTAGAATTACATTCAGATATAAATAAAATAAATAATGAAAATACGTGCATCTGTAAAGAAAAGAAGCGCCGATTGCAAGATCGTCCGGAGAAAGGGCAGGCTATATGTCATCAATAAAAAAAATCCGAAGTTTAAACAGCGTCAGGGATAAAATATTGTATCTTTGCAAACCATTTTATAATATATAATTAATATGGCTAGAATTGTAGGAGTTGATTTACCGAAAAACAAGCGTGGAGAAGTCGGTCTCACCTATATCTACGGAATCGGAAGAAGTTCCGCCCAGAAGATCCTGGATGAGGCCGGGATCGACCGGAATACAATGGTAAAAGACTGGACAGATGACCAGCTTTCCAAGATCCGTTCCATCATTAACGATAACCTGAAGGTGGAAGGGGAATTGCGTTCATCCGTACAATTGAATATCAAACGCCTTATGGATATAGGTAGCTACAGGGGGATCCGACACAGAATCGGATTGCCTGTGAGAGGACAGAGTACGAAGAATAATGCACGGACCAGGAAAGGCAGAAGAAAAACGATTGCGAACAAGAAAAAAGCAGCAGCTAAGAAATAAGGTATGGCAAAAAAAACAGGAACATCCAGAAAAAGGATCGTCAGGGTAGAACCATCAGGGCAGGCGCATATACACGCCTCATTCAACAATATAATTATTAGCCTGACCAATAATTCAGGACAGGTAATCTCATGGTCATCTGCCGGGAAAATGGGTTTCAAAGGTTCCAAGAAAAATACGCCCTATGCAGCGCAGATGGCTTCCCAGGATTGCTCGAAAATAGCATATGATCTGGGACTTAGAAAAGTCAAGGTATATGTGAAAGGACCCGGATCAGGAAGAGAATCTGCTATCCGCACCATTCATTCAAACGGCATCGAGGTGACCGAGATCATTGATGTAACCCCATTGCCACACAATGGCTGCCGTCCGCCAAAAAGAAGAAGAGTATAAGTTTCAGTGAGAATCAGACAAAATTAAATTCAGATGGCAAGATATATAGGACCGAAAACGAAGATAGCCAGGAAGTTTGGTGATCCTATCTTTGGATCTGACAAGATCCTTGAAAAGAAGAATTACCCTCCCGGAATGCATGGTAACAACAAGAGAAGAAGAAAGCAGTCGGAATACGGTATCCAGCTGAAAGAAAAACAAAAGGCCAAGTACACCTACGGTATTCTGGAAAGGCAATTTGCCAATCTCTTTGAAAAAGCACAGCACAGTAAAGGAATCACGGGGGAAGTATTGCTGCAATTGCTTGAATCACGGCTTGACAATGTAGTCTACAGGATGGGAATAGCTCCCACACGCGCCGGCGCAAGACAGCTTGTATCCCACAGGCATATTACCGTGAACGGTAAAACAGTAAATATTCCATCCTATATCCTGAGACCTGGGGATATCATTGGTATCAGGGAAAAATCCAAATCGTTGGAAGTGATTGCCGATTCCATGAGCGGATCACACAGATCTGCGTCACCCTGGCTGGAGTGGGATTCCTCACAGATGGCCGGCAAATTCCTGAACCGGCCGGAAAGGGAAGAGATACCGGAAAATATCAAGGAACAACTGATCGTAGAATTGTATTCAAAATAGAATCATAATAAAATATTTATGGCTGTATTAGCTTTTCAAAAACCGGACAAGGTCATAATGGTTGACTCGGATGAATATTATGGAAAATTCGAGTTTCGTCCACTGGAACCGGGTTACGGTATAACTGTTGGAAATTCATTGCGGAGGATATTGCTTTCCTCACTTGAGGGATATGCTATCACCACTGTCAAGATCGAAGGAGTAGAACATGAATTTTCAACCATTACCGGTGTCATCGAAGATGTCACCGAAATCATCCTCAACCTGAAACAGATACGGTTCAAAAACCAGATCGACGACGTTGATGATGAGAAGATAATGGTAACCATCACGGGACAGGAAGAATTTAAGGCAGGAGACCTGAATAAGTTCTTAAGCGGTTTCCGCGTATTGAATCCCGAACTGGTTATCTGTCACATGGAGGAAGATGTAAAACTTCAGATTGAGATGACCATCAATAAGGGCAGGGGATACGTACCTTCTGAAGAAAATAAGCCCATGGATGCAGAATTTGGACTGATTTCCATGGATTCCATATTTACACCTATCAAAAACGTACAATATTCCATAGAGAATTACAGGGTTGAGCAGAAAACGGATTATGAGAAACTCATCGTTGAGATCATGACCGATGGTTCCATACATCCCAAAGATGCGCTGAAGGAGGCAGCCAAGATCCTGATATACCATTTCATGCTCTTCTCCGATGAGAAGATTACACTGAATTCAGATGAGAAATTTGCCAATGAAGAGTTTGATGAGGAAATTTTGCATATGCGGCAACTGCTGAAGACAAAACTGGTTGACCTGGATCTCTCCGTTCGCGCCCTTAATTGCTTGAAAGCTGCCGAGGTTGAGACGTTGGGCGACCTGGTTAAATTCAACAAGAACGACCTGTTGAAATTCAGGAATTTCGGCAAAAAATCCCTGACTGAACTCGATGAATTGCTTGTCAGCATGAACCTGAATTTCGGGATGGATATCAGCAAGTATAAATTAGACAAGGATTAAGCCAAATGAGACACCGAAAGAAATCGAATCATCTGAGCAGGACAAGTGCGCACAGGAAAGCAATGCTTGCCAACATGGCATCCTCTCTTATTTTACAAAAACGAATTACCACGACAACTGCAAAAGCCAAAGAACTCCGTACATTTGTGGAACCGATCATAACACGTTCGAAAGAAGATTCCACCCATTCCAGAAGAATGGTCTTCAAGAATTTACGTGATAAATATGCCGTGTCAGAATTATTCAGGGAGGTGGCAACCAAAGTCGGTGAAAGACCGGGTGGCTACACCCGTATCATCAAGCTTGGGAACAGGCAGGGGGACAATGCTGATATGTGTATCATTGAACTCGTTGATTACAATGAGAACCTGCTGGCTGAAAAAGCTGCGGCCATCAAGCCCAAATCAACCAGGCGCAGAAGGGGAGGCAAAAAGAAAGAAACCGGCGAGGATACCGGTGCTGTTGTAACCGCAGATGCTTCAGAAACTGAAGCAGGCGTTGCAGAGGAGGAAGCCCATGAACCGGAAGCTAAAACTGAAGCCAGGGCTGAAGATGCTGATACAACTGAAGCAAAGGCAGAGGAAGCCGAAGAAACTGGAGAAACCCTAGAAGCCAAGCCTGAGGAGGATGAAGACAAAGAGGAGAAAAAAGAAGAATAATTAGCATAAATTTCTTATGAATCAGGAGAGGGATAAAGGATTTTTATATACTTTATCCCTTTTTTATTGAGTTCCATAAAATCATTAACCTAAAATATATGTAAAAATGGCACAAATCATTAGTGTACAAGCAAGAGAAGTCCTCGATTCCAGAGGTAATCCAACCGTTGAAGTAGAAGTATATACCGAAAGTGGTATCGTTGGCAGGGCAATTGTTCCTTCCGGGGCATCCACCGGTGTTCATGAAGCTGTCGAACTTCGTGACGGGGATAAGGGCCGTTACCTGGGCAAGGGTGTGTTGAAAGCGGTTGAGAATGTAAACAAGATTATCAATGAGGAAATCTGCGGCATGTTTGTCACTGACCAGAACGAGATTGATGCCAAAATGATTGAGCTGGATGGTTCGGAGAACAAAGGCAATCTCGGTGCCAATGCCATCCTCGGCGTGTCTCTTGCATGTGCCAAAGCCGGTGCGCAGTATACCGGGCAGCCTCTGTTCCGTTACATCGGTGGAGTAAATGCCAATACCCTGCCCATTCCCATGATGAATATTCTTAATGGCGGACAACATGCTGATAATAAGATTGATATTCAGGAATTTATGATTATGCCGGTAGGAGCCCGTAATTTTTCGGAAGCCTTGAGGATGGGAGCCGAGATTTTTCACAACCTTAAGGCTGTCCTCAAAACCAAGGGACAATCAACGAATGTGGGTGATGAAGGAGGATTTGCACCCAACCTGGGATCTAATGAAGAAGCCATTGAGGTAGTCATCGAGGCCATCCAGAAAGCCGGATACAAACCCGGGGAGGATATCTGTATTGCCCTTGATGCTGCCGCATCCGAGTTCTATAACAAGGAGAAAAACCTATATCAGTTTGAATCAACCGGCCAGGAAATGACCTCCGCCGAAATGGTCAGTTACTGGAAGGAATGGACAGACAAATACCCTATCGTTTCCATAGAAGATGGATTGGATGAGGATGACTGGAAGGGATGGCATGAGCTTAACAAGGCCATCGGTGATAAAGTACAGCTGGTTGGAGACGATCTGTTTGTTACAAACGTAAAAAGATTGCAGCGCGGGATCGATGAAGGTTCTGCAAATTCAATCCTGATCAAGGTGAACCAGATCGGAACCCTTACCGAGACCATTAATGCAGTCCAGCTGGCCACCCAACATTCTATGACCTCTGTAATCTCTCATCGTTCTGGTGAAACAGAGGATACCACCATCGCTGATCTGTCGGTGGCGCTGAATACCGGCCTGATCAAGACAGGTTCTGCTTCAAGGTCTGATCGTATTGCCAAATATAACCAGCTGCTTCGTATTGAAGAATTGCTGGGTACTTCTGCAAGGTATCCTGGCAAGGATTTTAAGTTTCTGAAGTAAGAATATCACCAGCAGATTCATGTTCATTAATTAAACTCTCAATAAAATGTCAAGTCTTAAGGAAAAATTATTTGAAAAAATCAAAGAACATCGTCCCAGAACCCTAAAACTTATGCAGGAGCATGGTGATGTCATCGTGGATGAGGTGACCATTGCCAAGCTTATAGGGGGTATGCGTGGACTGAAATCCCTGGTTACGGATATCTCTTACCTGGATCCACAGGAAGGGATACGTTACAGGGGTTATACCCTGCCCGAGATATTTGAACGTCTGCCCAAACCGGCAGGAGCGGAAAGCCCTTATGTGGAAGGTTTATTCTACCTGTTGCTTACTGGTGATATGCCGACTGATGCGGAAATCAGTGATGTAATCGATGAATTTCGCACGCGAAGCGAACTTCCTGACTATGTCTACAAGGTCATCGATGCTTTTCCGTCCAGCAGTCCCCCAATGGCCATATTTTCTGCAGCAATCCTGGCCCTCAGCAAGGAATCCCTTTTCAACGAGCAATACCTTGCCGGCATATCAAAACAGGATTACTGGGACCCGACCTACGAGGATGCATTGAACCTGGTCTCTAAATTGCCTGAGATGGGGGCCTATATATATGCAAAATTGTACAAGGATGGCAAGCATATCCAGCAGGATCCAGACCTGGATATGGGTGGTAATTTTGCTCATATGATGGGTCAAAAACCTCCATATGATGATGTATCAAGGATGTATTTCATACTGCATGCCGACCATGAAAGTGGAAATGTCAGTGCACATACCGGTCACCTGGTGGCCAGTGCACTCTCCGACATTTACCTCTCGATTTCTGCCATGATCAATGGACTGGCGGGTCCTTTGCATGGCCTGGCAAACCAGGAGGTGCTGCGCTGGTTACAGGATCTGAGGAACAAAATGGACGGAAAGGTCCCCTCTGAAGAGGAAATGAAACAGTTCGTTTGGGATACGCTGAATGCCGGACAGGTGATCCCGGGCTTCGGGCACGCCGTTCTTCGTAAAACAGATCCAAGGTATACTGTACAGCGCGAATTTGCCCTTAAGCATTTGAAAGAGGATGAGCTCTTCCAGTATGTGGATATGCTTTACAAGGTTGTACCACCCATTCTTCAGGAACATGGTCATGCCAAAAATCCCTGGCCAAATGTAGATGCTCATTCGGGAATGATTCAGTGGCATTACGGGATAACCGAATATGATTTCTATACCGTACTGTTCGGGATTGGAAGAGCCTTAGGGATCACAGCTAATATCATATGGGACAGGGCCTTGTTGTATCCTCTGGAAAGGCCCAAATCTCTCACTACCCAGATGCTGGAGGACCTTGTTAAGAAGGCCGTCAAGGGCGCCTGATCATCGGCCGGCATTGGTAAAGAGGGTAATAAATGTTATTTTAGCTACCCTGTATGCTCAAACACCGCAATATACCCTATGCCGTCTGTCTTTTCATCTGCGGATTGCTGACAACCTTCAACCCGGCTGCACAGACCGCTGAGTTATATGGAGATCTGTTCACCGCACAATCCGGATTGAGCCAGTCAAGGGTCCATACGATCCTGCAGGATTCCCTGGGTTTTTTGTGGATCGGGACCCAGGACGGGTTGAATAAATATGATGGTTACTCCTTCGATCATTTCCGGTACCAGCCCGATGCCGTTTCCCTGTCAAACAATAACATCCGCTGCCTTGAGGAAGGGAGGAATGGAATTCTCTGGGTAGGTACGGATTATGGCCTGAACAAGCTCAACAGGCTGGGTGGCTATCATTGGACCTACCTTATTCCCGGGAACAGTGATTCTGCCAACTATGAGAAACCTGCCATATATGATGTACTTGAGGACGACGATGGCTATGTCTGGATCAGGACAGAAAGAAGGCTCGAAATGCTTGATCCTGAAACCAGCCAGTTTACCTCATTTATACTTTATTATGATGAGCAAAATCCTGCAGGTTATCCGGTTGCTTCTTCCATGGTGGAAGACAGTGACGGGCAGATCTGGATCGGGACCAAGGACGGGCTCCAGGTCTTTGATAAGGCATCGCAAAGCATTATCCGCTATTCGGTTTCCAACAACACCGGATTGAAAAGCGATAATATCAGGGTACTGTACATTGATCCGCAGGATCAGATCTGGATTGGCACTGATGATGGATTGTATCTTTATAACCATCGGGACAGTGTATTTATAAATGTAGCAGATTCCATTCCCGACCTGGAAGGGATCGATGTATATTCCCTGGCCGGCAGCAGTAAAGGTACCATCCTGGCAGGGACAGACCGTGCCTTGATAGCAATTCAACCCGATCTTTTTGATGCCCAGATATATACTTCCTTTAACCGGGATGAACTGCACACTCCCTTTACGAGTATCTTCACCATTTTTGAAGATGCTTCTGAGATAATGTGGTTGGGGACTTTTGGAGGATTGGTAAAAATCGATCAGAAACAGCGTAAATTCCAGGTGATCAATCAGCGTAACCCCTTGATCAGGGGATTATCCTCCTATATGATCTCCAGTATTTACCAGGAAGAAAATGGTGATCTCTGGCTGGGTACGAGTGGCAGGGGACTGAACCTTGTCAGTAAGGAAAAAGGTTATGTTACCAGGTATGCAAGAAATGCCGGACCAGGCAGGAGGCTTATACACGATCATATTTATAAGGTATACAGGGACAGGTCAGGCAGCCTGTGGATAGGAACGGGAGACGGGGTAAATGTCATGAAGGCCGGATCAAAACAGTTCTACCGTTTTTGTGACAGGGAACCACGTATATCGTGCGGATACTTTAACGCGCAGCAGGTTAATGATATTCTCGAGGATTCAAGCGGGAAGATTTGGTTCGCTGCGTCCAACGGCCTGCACATTTACGATCCTGAAGAGGGACATATAAGAAGCCGCAACCTGATTTATAATGGTGCTGAAATGCTGGCCCTGCAGGACGTTTATTGTTTGTTGGAGGATCACCGGGGCTGGATATGGGTTGGATCCTCTGTAGGCCTGATAAAATTCCTCCCACAGGAGGAAAAGCATGAGGTTTTCCAGGCCGGTATATTGAACCAGTCTTCCAATATCAATAACAATACAGTCCTTTCACTGCTGCTTGATACCAAGAACCAGCTCTGGATAGGTACTGCATCCGGACTGAACCGGTATAATCCTGAAGATAATACCTTTACCTATTTCTCTGATCCGGTGGAATTGGGTGAACTTAGAATATATGGTATGCAGGAAGACGGAAGCGGGAATTTATGGTTGAGTTCCGACCGTGGACTGTCCAGGTACGATCCGAAAGTGGAATCCTTCATCCAGTATGGTTCATCGGATGGATTACAGAACTACGAGTATCTGCCTGGCTCCTGCTACCGCGATAGAGAAGGCAGGTTGTATTTCGGCGGTATATCAGGACTGAATATATTTCATCCGGATTCCATTGTTTACAATTCCCATAAACCACGTCTGTCATTCACGCAGTATATTAAGAGACGTGAACAGGGAGGGGGTTCCAAACCGATTTCCCTCGACAGGGTATCAACCGTCATTGTTTCACGTGGCGTACAAATTATTACCATCCAGTTTTCAGCACTGGAATTCACAGCGCCTGAAAGGAACCAGTATATGTATAAACTGGTCAGGAAAGATCAGGACGGCCTGTGGATACATATAGGAGAGCAGCATTTTCTAACCCTGGTCAATCAAAGTCCCGGCACCTATACCCTCAGTGTTAAAGGATCAAATAATGACCTGGTATATTCGGATGATGAGATCCAGCTTGAAATCGTTATCCCTTACCCCTTCTGGAGTAAAAAACTGGCCATTGCTATTTATGTCGTCTTGGGTATTCTCCTTATCATGCTGGCCATTCAGATCAGGACAAGCAGCCTGAGAAGGGCCAACCGGATGCTCCGGGAGAAAGAATTATCTGCCAAGGAAATATCGAGGCAAAGAGAAGAGCTGGCCCTGAAAAATAAAAATATCACAGACAGTATCCTGTATGCCAAGCGGATCCAGATCGCCCTGTTGCCATCTTCTGAAAGTTTCAGGACTATCTTGCCGGATTCCTTTGTGCTTTTCAAACCAAAGGATATTGTCAGCGGGGATTTCTACTGGATAAACCAGCACGGCAACAAGATCTATGTTGCGGCCGTGGATTGTACAGGACACGGGGTACCCGGTGCGTTTGTATCCATCATAGGTTTTGAATTATTCAGAAAAATAACGGCCAGTAAACAGGGCAGCAACCCGGCCATGATCCTGGATACACTGAACGAGAATTTTTCCGAGATTTTCTCTGATGGAGAACAGGTTTACCTGAATGACGGAATGGATCTGTCCCTGTGTATTCTTGATATGAAGGAAAAATCCCTGGATTATTCAGGTGCATTTAACCCATTGTATCTCATTCGTAATGAAACCGTTATAGAGGTTAAGGCAGACCGGTTCTCCGTCGGTGCGGATGTTCATTTCTCTGCTGAACGAAAGCTGTTCAAAAGCCATAAGATATATCTTCAGAAAAATGATGTGATCTATATTTTCTCAGATGGGTATGCCGACCAGTTTGGCGGACCTGAAGGGAAGAAATTTAAATACCGCAGGTTCAGGCATCTGCTGCTGACCATCCACAAACTGCCAATGGAGAAACAACGCTCCATTCTTGATGCCAGCATAGAAGAGTGGAAGGGTGGCATGGACCAGGTGGATGATATGCTTGTCATTGGGATCAAGCCGTAAGTGCGCTGACCCCGGCTGGCTAGACATCCACAGATTTTGCCAGAAGTGCCTTCATTTTATCCACCAGTAAATCAACCTGGAATGGCTTGCTGATATAATCATCCATTCCTACTGCGAGACAGGCTTCACGATCGCCGGCCATGGCATTTGCCGTGATGGCAATGATGGGTGTGTAAGAGTTTGAACTGGTCTCTATCTCCCTGACTTTTTTCGTGGCAAGGAATCCGTCCATGACCGGCATCTGGATATCCATTAAAATGAGGTCGTAATTTGTTGTCCCGAACTTATCCAGTGCTTCCTTGCCGTTCAAGGCAAGATCGATGTTCTTGACAAGGGGTTCAAGGCTTAATACAACAATCCGCTGGTTGATCAGATTATCTTCAACCAGCAGGATATTTGCATCCTTCAAATCCACCTTCTTGGTTGTCCTGATGTCATCTACACCGAAGTACGTTCCTTTGGCTCCCTTTTTAAGTTTCTTATTGCTCTTTTCGAATTCCAGGTCAAAGTTGAAAAGGGTATGATCTTCAAAGGTCTCAGTAACAAGCTCGCCTCCCAGGATATCCACAAATTTTTCAGGTATGCTCAGATCCATCTCCTCTAATGGTACCGGCAACTTACACTTCACACTGGTTCCGGCTTCCCTGGCCTTCCCCGCTGGTTTCGGGGCCAGGCAGGCCATTATTTTAAATCTGAGCGTAAGCTTTGCATCTGTTTCCCGGTAGTTGAAGATTTTGATCTGAATGTTCATCTGATGATTAGCCTGACCAAGCTTAAGGATGTTTTCGACCAGGTTCAGGAACAATTGCTTTATCCTGATTGGATCACCCATGACCTGGTTGGAGAGGGTGGCATCCGGTTCCAGGGTGACATTCAATCCCTCGTATTCCGTGGCAGAAAACAACTGCAGGATATTCTCAATAGCGGATGCCACATCAAAAGAAATGCTGGCCTCTCTCACACTTTGAAGGTCTATATTGGATACTTTGACAATGTTATTGACGGCTTCAACGAGGTTATTGGTTGACGCTAGTATGGTATTGATAAGATCGCTTTGTTCGTCAGTCAGTTGGGATTTGCTGACCAGGTTGCTGACCAGGGTAATGTTGTTCAGAGAGGTCCTTAACTGGTGGGAAAGTTTTGATATGAATTCGTCTCTGGAGCGGGACTCAAAATTGGCTTCCTCAAGTGCTTTGTCCAGTTTCTGGACATTAAATATACGCAGGTATTCAAACGCATATATCAGTATATAAATACCCAGGTAGGCAAACAGATACCTCGTACTGAATGTAAATTCATAATCAACCTGCACAAATGGGAACCCGCCATACAGTACAAGCGCTGATAAGACCATATAAACCAGCGAGGCTATGCTGCCCCGTTTAATGCCAAGCAGGATCAAGGCAATGACAGGGAAGGTCAATCCCCATAAATAGCCTGACCCATTGGTACCTCCCTGGATGAGGATGACCAGGAGCAACACGGCCATCAGTCCAAGTAAAAATCCTACGGCATGCTGTATCCGTTGTGTCCTTACAAGGTAAATAGTATTGAAAAGGGTGAGCAGGCTGGCGGTAAAAAGGATCAGGGAGAGCCAGTAAAGCTGGTTAAAGAGCGCCGTGAATGCAAATCCGACAAAGAAAACGATGCCCAGGGAACTGAATATATTGGTTAACAGGATGCGGGATTGTATCTGAGGGTCTGTTTTTTCGTTTAATCCGAAAGAGAAAAATTTAAGTATTTTCTCTTGAGTAAGCATGAATTCGTGGATTTTTTATGCGTAAATTTGCAGGTGGCTGATAAACAGATTTGTTTATAAATATACATAAAAAAACAATCTGCGCGAAAAGCCCTATGTGATTCTTGTCATATCAGATAATACCCATAAAACTGGTACGTTGTTTGTACTGATATGATTCATTAAAAGAACGATTTATGATTATGGATAAGATGAGATACAAGCCTTGGGGGTTTGTGCTGGCAGTATTTGTCATCTGGTTCATGCCTGCGGGCATATTCTCTCAGCTGGGACAGGATACCCTGAATATGATCAAATATACACCGGAGTTTAAATTCCGGGAAGGAATATTCCTCAATCACATGCAGGTAAGGAATAATGCTCCCATTCCCAAATCCAGGGTCATCACCAATGTAGATTATGATGACAGGGAGTATTACACCAAGGTACTTGAAAACAAGAATCTGCTGTTTTACGATCATCTCGGGATGAAGCAGGAAGTGAGATCAAAGGATGTTTGGGGATTCAGCAGGAACGGGATCCTGTATGTGGCCATTGATGATAAATATCACAGGATCACCATAGTAGGGAGGATCTGTCACTTTGTTGCAACGGTTACTACCTATGACTCAAGATATTATGACCCCTATTATTACAATCCCTACGATTATTATTATCGTTATGGAAGGTATCCCACAAATTATGCTTCCTCGGAAATGAGACAATACCTGCTTGATTTTGACAGTGGGAAAGTATTTGACTATGATGTACAGGCCCTCGAAGTCCTGTTAATGAAAGACCCGGAACTGCATGATGAGTTTTCCCAGCTGAGTAAAAAGAAAAGGCGGCAATTGAAATTCTTGTACCTCAGGAAATTTAATGAACGAAATCCTCTATACATACCCAAAATTTAACATTTCGATTACAATGCAAAGAACCATCGTATTTTTCGTACTGGTAAGTTACTCCTTACTGGTCAGTGCACAGTATGTGCCTACCCCTGAAGACCTCGACCACTTCCTTGAGACCAAAACACTGGTAGTCAAGGATAAGAATCCTTTGAACACCTTTGATGCTGAAATTGAGGAGGTAATGAAAACGGAGTGGAATATTACAGAATACGAGATCATACCTTTTTCAGAGTTCGAGGAGAAAAGAATGAATCCGGATTATTCTTTCCTGTTTCTTACCACAGTGGTTTTTGAGAAGGATAAGCTGAATGCCAAATACAGATTCCTGAATGTCTCGCTGGGGGGGGACTATTTTCACCTGAACATGATGCCCGACCTGGTATCTGTCCCGGTAGCATACACAAACGTTGAAGACGAGTCCTATAACTACAAACTCGGTATCCTTGTCCGTTTCATCCAGAAGCACCTCAGGCTGATCCATGCCCATCCCGAGATCATTTCAACCAATGTTTTCAAGCATTATAATGATAATATGAAAGATGTGAAGCAAAAAACATTATACCTGCTGGAAGACGAAATGGCCAATGATGTGAACTCTGCTTCAAGGATCAGGAAGATCTATCCCTATGATTTTAAGCTGGTTACCAGGGAGGACATCCGACAAGCCATTGCAGAAAGGGACCAGGATGTGGTTTTCCTGCACAAGGTCGGACCGGAAGGCACCAGGCTGCAAGCAAGATGCTACAAGGTGCTGATTGGGGCATCAGACGCAAGCTTCTATTATTTTGATTATCATATGATCAGTGATAAAAAACCGGATGGCTTTCTGTCAAAGGACCTGAAGAAGATCAGCAGATAGTGAAGAAGGTTAATATACCAAAGGGGACCCGTGATTATTCACCGGATGCAATGGCACGCCGGAGGTATATTTTCAGCACGATTGAAGATGTCTTCAGACTTTACGGCTATCAGCCGATTGAAACGCCGGCCATGGAGAACCTGGATACCCTGCTGGGAAAATACGGGGAGGAAGGGGATAAACTCCTTTTCAGGATCCTTAATTCCGGTGATTTTCTTTCCGGGGTAGGTGATGATCAGCTGCACAGGGAAAACATAGCCAGGTTATCAACCCAGATCAGTGAAAAAGGCCTTCGTTATGATCTTACGGTCCCATTTGCCCGTTATGTGGTACAGCACAGGAATGAAATAAACTTTCCCTTTAAACGTTACCAGATTCAGCCGGTATGGCGGGCTGACCGGCCGCAAAAAGGACGGTACAGGGAATTTTACCAGTGCGATGTGGATATTATCGGCAGCAGGTCCCTGCTGAACGAATTTGAACTGACGGAAATCATAGACAAGGTATTTGAAAGGTTCGGAATGAACATTGACATCAGGATCAACAACCGGAAGATCCTGGCAGGGATTGCCGAGGTCATTGGTGAAGGTGACCGCCTGACTGACATAACAGCAGCACTGGATAAGATTGACAGGATCGGTGCCGACAAGGTGAATGAAGAACTCCGGTCACGCGGATTGTCTGCCGGTGCGGTGAAAAAACTGCAGCCCATCATCCAACTTTCAGGAGACCATACCCGGAAGCTGGAACACCTTGGCAGGATTTTGTCCGGCAGTGAAACAGGGATCCGTGGTGTAAATGAGATGAGCACGCTCTTTGGGTATCTCGAAAGCCAGGATCTGAAGGCATCCGTGGAGCTGGACCTGACCCTGGCCAGGGGACTGGACTATTATACGGGAGCGATCATCGAAGTGTTGTCCACTGACGTGCAGATCGGCAGCGTATGTGGTGGCGGCCGGTATGATGACCTGACCGGAATATTTGGACTCGAAGATGTGTCGGGTGTCGGCGTTTCATTCGGTGCCGACAGGATCTATGATGTCCTGCAGCAGCTGGATTTGTTCCCGAAAAAAGTAATTACAGGCACCCGTGTCCTGTTCATTAATTTTGGAACCGCCGAAGAAAAATACATTCTTTCCCTGCTGCCTGCATTCAGAAAAGCCGGTATTGAAACCGAAATCTACCCGGAGCAGGCCAAACTGAAAAAGCAGATGAGTTATGCCAATGGCAAGGGTATCCCCCATGTTGCCCTGGCAGGAGCCCATGAAATAAGCAGGAATATCCTCACTATCAAGGACATGGAGACGGGTCGGCAGCAGGAGCTTACAACGGACCAGGCCATCCGGCACGTTTTGGAATCAAAAGATGCATAAAACCATACATAAGATATCTCCCGACGAGCTCGAATTCACCAGGATCCAGCAGATCATGAGGGATGGACTGCTGCTGGAACTTTCCGACAAATCAATTGAACTGGTTCAGAAATGCCGGGCTTACCTGGATCAGAAACTGGCTGATACAAACGAGCCGCTATACGGGATCAATACAGGTTTCGGGTCCCTGCATGACAGGTTGATATCACACGGGGACCTGGGGATATTGCAAAAAAACCTGGTGCTTTCCCATGCCTGCGGCCAGGGTGATGAGATACCCCGTGAAGTAACACGGCTGATGCTATTCCTGAAGATACAGTCCCTCGCCTATGGCAATTCGGGGATCCAGTTATCCACCATT
>LJUP01000320.1 GCA_001303955.1 Bacteroides sp. SM23_62
AGGATCAAGCTGGGTGCCAATGTGATCGGTTCGGCCAAAAAAGCCATTGAGCAATCCGTAGGATATGCCAATGAACGCAAGCAGTTCAACTGCCTGATCTCCCAGTTCGGGGCCATCAAGCACAAGCTGGCCGAACAGGTCATCCGGACCTTTGCTACAGAATCAGCAGTATACCGGGCAAGCAAGGGACTGGATGATGCCATTAACCATTATGTGTCCAATGGTCAGGACAAGGGACGGGATATCATGGAGGCTTTCAATCATTTCGCCATCGAGGCTGCTGCCATGAAGGTTTTCGGTTCAGAGACACTCGATTATGTTGTGGACGAAGCCGTACAGATCCACGGAGGCATGGGATTCTCCGCAGAAATGCCGGTTGACAGGGGATACCGGGATTCAAGGATCAACAGGATCTTTGAAGGGACCAATGAGATCAACCGCCTGCTGCTCGTAGATGCCATGATCAAGAAGGGCGCCAAGGGTGTGTTGCCCATTACGGAGGAAGCTGAGAAGGCCTTTGAAGAGGTAAAGCAGGGTGGTGAAGTGAAGCATGAGGGACTGGAGTACTTTGATGAGAAGGCCTTGTATATCAGCAATTTTAAGAAATTGATCCTGATGCTAATCAAATCCGCGTCAGATAAGTTTTCCAGGACCCTTGTCCAGGAGCAGGAAATCCTGATGAATCTTTCGGATAGCATCATGCAACTCTATGTGGCTGAATCTGTCCTGCTCCGCGTTACAAAAATGCAGCCGCTCAAGAGTGAAGACCAGTTCAGGGTCTACCAGGACATCCTCGACGTATTTGTCTTCGATACGGCTGCCAGACTACGTAAGTATATCAGGGATGCAGTATACTCTTTTGCATTCGGTGATGTCAGGGATCTGCTCGAAAAAGGGATTGAGCGTTTCACCTATGTGGCCGGGGTAAACGTGAAAGAAGCCAGGCGTCGTGTTGCGGATCTGCTCATCGACGAAAACCGTTACTGTTTCTGATCATTTCGAGGATATTTAATCGTCGCTGACATTTGCGCAAGCGCCAATGAAAGGCTCCTCATTAAATATCCTCGAAATAAAAAGGAGCATTATTCACCGCTGATTCATATAATGGTGCAACCTGCTTATGCCATGGAAGGATGTTAAAAACATACTGTCTTTGCTTGATTTAGAGAGGGCTCCTTTTTGTTTTAAGGAATTCCCCGTAACTTGCGTGCAAATCTATCTGGCGGATGAAAAAGGGAAAAGGACCGAAAACGATCATCATTGGTGCCGGGAAGCTGGCCTGGCACCTGGGACCGGCACTTCAGAAGGCGGGATTCAGGATCATCCAGGTTTACAGCAGGACTTTATCCTCTGCAGCCGCTTTCGGTTTGCATATTGATGTGCCGTGGACAACGGATGTTAATATGCTTAAGGAGGATGCCGACCTGGTTATATTCTGTCTTACGGACCGGGCCCTCGAGGCCCTCCTGCCCCAGATCAATCTGAAGGATGTTTTCATGATACATACCGCGGGAAGTGTACCTTCCAACGTATTTGAGAAGTGGACCAGTGATTTCGGTGTCCTGTACCCGTTGATGACATTCACCAAGACACGGGCTATAGATTTCCGGACCGTGCCGGTTTGCATCGAGGCAAATAACAAGGAGAATGAGGACCGCCTCAAAAGTATTGCAGAAAAGATCTCGGACAATGTCTCTGCTGTGAATTTTGAGAACCGCAAGATCATGCACATGGCGGCCATATTTGCCTGTAATTTCACCAACCATATGTACCGCGCCGCCTACGATATCCTGCACCATTACGGGTTTGATTTTGGCATCCTGAAACCGCTCATCATGGAGACCGCCAGAAAGGTTCTCGAAATGAGCCCTCACGAAGCCCAGACCGGTCCGGCCTCCCGCCATGACAAGAACATACTGTGTGTCCACCAGCTGATGCTTCAGGATCAGCCTGAGTGGCAAAAAATATATACATTTGTAAGCGAGAGTATCTATCAACATTTTCAGAGTGAATGAGCAATTTTAAGGAAGAGCTTGGCAGGGTGGGTGGCTTTGTTTTCGATGTTGACGGTGTACTGTCGAATGCCAGGATCTTTCTGCATCCTGAGCACCACCTCATGCGCACCGTAAACATCAAGGATGGATATGCTATCCAGTATGCCATCCGGAAGGGATATCCGGTTGGTATCATCACCGGCGGGAATTCAAAAGCTGTCGAGACAAGGTTCAGGAACCTTGGTGTAACGGATATTTACCTGAGATCCAAGAATAAACAACAACATCTGGCAGACTTCCTTTCAAAATATAAACTCAAACCTGAAAATATCCTTTATATGGGGGATGATCTCCCGGATTACCTGGTGATGAAGGAGGTGGGTTTTCCCACTTGCCCGTCAGATGCAGTTGAAGAGATCAAATCGATTTCCATCTATATTTCAGATAAACCGGGGGGAGAAGGATGTGTACGGGATGTCATCGAACAGGTATTGCGCCTCCAGGGAAGATGGATGGAACCAGATGCTTTTACATGGTAATGTTTTGAAAGCTTTTCTTAGGTTCATACGTATTCAGAATCTGCTCATCATAGCTGCCACACAGTATATGATGCGTTTCTTTATCGTGGAACCGATACTGGCTGTAAACGGCTTTGTCCCCCAACTCGATCACCTGCATTTCTTTCTTCTCGTTTTCTCAACCATGGCCATTACTGCTGCCGGGTATGTGATCAACGATTATTTCGATATGAAAACGGACCTGCTCAACCGTCCTTCGACCGTGATTGTAGGCAGGAAGATCAGCAGGAGATGGGCCATGATCATCCATATTTTGTTTAACGGGGCAGGGATATTGACCGGTATCTACCTGGCCTGGTACATTGATATACTGAGCCTGGGCATTGCATACCTGCTGGCTGCCGGCATTTTGTGGTTTTATTCCACTACCTATAAGCGGCAGTTCCTGGTAGGGAACCTGATCGTGGCTGTATTCACTGCTGTGGTTCCCTTTGTTGTGGTGATCTTTGAGATCCCGCTGCTGAATAAAGCCTACCGGGAGATCCTGATCGCCAATGATATGAATTTTAATAATCTCCTGGCATGGGTTGGGGGATTTTCTTTTTTCGCATTCCTTTCCACCCTGATCAGGGAGATCATCAAGGATATAGAAGATTTTGAAGGCGATTCCGCATACGGAAGGAGTACGATGCCGGTCCTGCTCGGGATACGGTTCACCAAAATCGTGGTCCTGATCCTGATCCTGGCCATCATTACTTCGCTGATCTATGTCTATGTCAGGTTCCTTTATTATGATCCCGCAGGGAAACCGGATCTGTTATCCCTGGGATGGTTCACACTCATGCTGGTTTTTCCCTTCCTGTATCTTTTGTACAGGCTGCTGGCAGCAAAAGAGAAGAAAGATTATCATGCCTGCAGCAATATTACGAAACTGATCATGCTGGCCGGGATCATGTATTCCATTCTGGTTTATTTCATTATTCACCGACATATACCCTGATGCTCCACGAAAAGCTTAAAGACTACCATATCATACTGGGATCAGGGTCTCCAAGAAGGCAGTACTTACTGAATGAACTAGGATTTGAATATGAGGTCAGGGTGAACAATGACCTTGCCGAAACATACCCCGAAGGACTCTCCAGGCAGGAGATCCCGGTCTACCTGGCAGAAATGAAAGCCAGGGCCATCATGAAGACTGTTCCGCCGGATACACTGTTGATTACGGCTGATACCATCGTGTGGCTGGAAGGCAGGGTAATCAACAAGCCGAAGGACCACGCGGATGCAGTCAGCATACTCAAAAAATTATCAGGAAACATGCATGAGGTCCTGACAGGTGTATGCCTCATGACATCTGACTGGATGCATTCATTCCATGCCTCGTCACTGGTATGGTTTTCCAGGCTGAGCGAGGAAGAAATAAACTACTATATAGAACATTATAAACCTTATGACAAGGCTGGCGCCTACGGGGTGCAGGAGTGGATCGGGTATATCGGTATCGAAAAGATCGAGGGTTCATATTTCAATGTTATGGGACTGCCCATCCAGAAGGTTTATCATGAGCTGAAAAAATTACTGGGAGAATGATCATACCATGAAGAAATACCTGAGTATCATGTTGATATTCCTTTTTATCCCGCTGGCATGGCTGAGGGCGGATGAGGGTATGTGGCTGCCTTCGCTGGTTGGAGAATTGAGGATAGGGGACATGCGGGATAAAGGATTCAGGCTTTCAGCCGATGATATTTACCATATCAATAAGGCGGCGATAACGGATGCAGTGGTCAGTTTCGGGGGTTTCTGTACGGGAGAACTGATCTCCGCGGAAGGTTTATTGATCACCAACCATCATTGCGGACTCGAAAGCATCCAGCATCACAGCAGTTTGGAAAACAACTACCTGGAAGAGGGTTTCTGGGCCATGAGCAGGGAAGAGGAACTGCCCAATCCCGAGCTCTATGTAAGGTTTCTCCGGGAGATTCAAGATGTGACTTACACAGTACTGGAAGGCGTGGAGGATGGGACTGCCGAACAATCCCGTGAACAGATCATCAACAAGAACATCAGGGAGCTACAGGAAGAAGCCACGGATGGGACACACTGGAAGGCCGTAATAAAATCCTTCTATTATGGCAGTGAGTATTACATGTTCCTGTACGAGGAATTCAATGATGTAAGACTGGTGGGTGCGCCTCCCGGATCTGTAGGAAACTTTGGCGGGGATACTGACAACTGGATATGGCCCAGGCATACCGGCGATTTCTCTATTTTCAGGATCTATGCGGATGAAGATAATCATCCTGCCATGTATGCTGAAGAAAATGTACCCTATAAACCCAGGCATTTTTTACCTGTCTCTGCGGGCGGGGTTGAGAAGGGGGACTTCACCATGGTTTGTGGCTTTCCCGGTAATACTAACCAGTACCTGCTTTCATCGGAGCTGGAAATGATCGTGGGGAAAAGCCTTCCGGCAAAGATCCGGATCCGGACGGAGAGGATGGAGGCCATGAAGGATCAAATGGATGAAAGCGGTGAGATTGAGATTAAATATGCTGCCAAGTATGCACATGTGACCAATGCATGGAAGAAATGGCAGGGCGTCATCAAAGGCATCGACAAGGTGGATGCCATCCACCGGAAGCGGGACTGCGAGCAAAGATTTGCGGTTTGGGTCAGGCAGGACCCGGCCGGAAGGAGTGCCTATGAACATGTGCTGGATTCACTTGTATACCTCATTGATAAGGAGTCTGACCTGATATTGGCCTATGAATACCAGCGTGAGATTTTAGGAGCCATTGAGATCCTGGGATTTGCCGGGAATTTTGCGGACATGGTGGAGGCCTATCATAACCGTGAGATCGGGGAGTATTATCTTGATTATACGATTGAAGAAACCAGGGAAATATCGGAGGATTTTTTCAAGGACTATTCGGTATCCATTGACCGGGAGATGCTCAGAAGACTTCTCAGGATCTATACTGCGGATCTGCCGGAGATCCATTATCCCGCTGGCCTGAAGGAAGCCATGCGGAAGTACAAGGGGGATACTGACAGGTACGCCAATTATCTGTTTGACAACACCATTTTTGCCAGCAGGGAAAAGATCATGGGATTGCTGGAGGACCCGCATCAGGCTGCCATGAACAGGATTGGTACCGATCCAGTGTACCGTCTGGCAAAGGCCTGTGAAGATCTATCCGCGGGGATCAGGCATTCATACAGGTCAATCACGGACCGGAAAGATGCCAGTTATAGATTGTATGTCAAAGGATTGCGGGAAATGGAA
The DNA here is from genome assembly GCA_001303955.1 of Bacteroides sp. SM23_62. Classification (GTDB taxonomy): domain Bacteria; phylum Bacteroidota; class Bacteroidia; order Bacteroidales; family SM23-62; genus SM23-62. Next base: position 5,805 of record LJUP01000320.1, read on the forward strand.
CCCGGCCGGGATTTCTATGCCGATGCCAACGGAAGCATGCGGATTGCCTACGGGCAGGTCAGGGAATACCGGCCCCGGGATGCCGTCAGGTATGGATTCCTCACCACACTGGATGGCATCATCGAGAAAAGCCATATGCCCATGGATGACTACCGTATCCCGGAGAAACTGATGGAGCTTTATGAGCAGAAGGATTTTGGTCCCTATTCGGCAAATGGCAAGCTACCGGTTTGTTTCATCGCCTCCAGCCATACTTCCGGAGGGAATTCCGGCAGTCCGGTTTTAAACGCGGAAGGCCACCTTATTGGTATTAATTTTGACCGGAACTGGGAAGGGACCATGAGCGATTATGTTTATGATGTGAATCAATGCCGCAATATCGTGGTGGATATCAGGTATGTACTTTTCATTATCGACCGCTATGCCGGTGCCGGCCATTTAATAGATGAAATGCAGATCTTTCCATAGGAGTCCATGAGCAAGTATTACATCAGGGTAAACGGTGTGGGGAATGCATGGCCTGTATACCTGGGCAGTGAACACCCCTTTTATGACCCTCAAGATCATGAACAGCTTGCCAATGTTTCCTTTTCCCTTATCAAAACCAGCAACGACATCCATGAACCCGGTGACACTGAGTGGGAATTGCTGATTGATGCCGGGCATGGTATAATCCAGTACCTGATCAGGCATGGGAACCGTCTTCCCGATGCAGTGGTGCTTACCCATGCACACCTGGATCATACCCTGTCACTGGACTGGATCCTGCAGAGCTATTACAGGCATCACAAACAGGAAAGCAAAATTCCGGTCTATGCCAGTAATCAGGCCTGGTCCCTTCTGTCGGGCTCCTT
>LJUP01000321.1 GCA_001303955.1 Bacteroides sp. SM23_62
GACTTCCATGACCCGTTTTTCAAATAACAGGTCCACACCGGCATCCGCAAGCCAGTCACGAAAGATCTTTTCACCCACATGGGGTTCCGGTCCGCGCCAGTAATACAGGGGCTTTTTGTAATATTCCGCAACTTTCCCATAAAACTCCAGGGCCATTCCCCCGATCACTGTCCTGTCCCCGTAATCATTATGGGAAAGACCGCCGGTAACCATTCCGCCAACATTTCGTCCCGGCCCGATCAGCAGTACATCCGCTCCTTCGTCGGCCGCTGCTATCGCAGCGATGGCACCACTGGCAGTAGCCCCGTATATGACAATTTCATGTTTGCGGTCCTGTCCGCAAACATTGATTCCAACGGAAAATATTAAAATGGACAGGATGTAGGGTTGGATGGCAGTGTGCATATCCCTTATGTTTTAATTCAAACCAAACGGATCATGCATTTTTTCCAGCCATTCCTGCAGTTCAATATCCAGTATCTGCATGACCTCATGTTCTTTTGCATGAACCCCTTCTACAGGGTTTAGCTGATATGGATCTTCCTGGTTATCATATAAATACCTTCTTAGATATTCCCCTTTTCTACCCCTGGAAACAACATAGGTATAACGTTCTGTCCGCAGGCCCCTGTAACCCACTGTTCTCCAGTCAATACCGGACCGATGAAGGCTGTCCGCCTGCAGTGCCCAGATGGATGGTTTTTGTCCGACAGCCAGTAACTTTGCCGGATTTCCATAACTGGCTATGACAGCTGAAGTAGCCTTGTCCTGCTGTCTGCCTCTGATCAGTTCGGCATAGCTTGTCCCCTCCACCGCCGGGGGTATCTCGATCCCCATCAACCCGAGCAGGGTAGGCATAAAATGATAACAGGCGAATGGCATCTGCTCTGTCCCCGGATTGATGCTACCCTTCCAGCGGACGATAAAGGGGATCCCGATGGATTCATCATACCATATGCTTTTTGCATACCGGCCATGTGAGCCCATCATCTCACCATGGTCACTGGTGAAGACCACTATGGTGTTTTCGGACAGTCCTTTCTTTTCCACAAAGGACATCAATCTGCCGAGATGATCATCACATGAACTCACCGCTGCCAGGTAGGATCTGAATCTTTTCCGGTATCTTTCATCCGGTTCAATGTTTGGCCTGTCCGGTATTTCCCGTCCGGTATATAATTCCATGTACTGGCCAGGCGCTACATACGGATTATGCGGAGGATTCCACGACATAAAAAGGGCAAAGGGTTGATTATCTGGACAACGCTCGATAAAATCAATGGCCATATCCGTTTCATGTGCTACTGACCACTGATCAATATCAATCCGTTCAGGCGAGTCCTTCCAGTAATTCGGATCGAAATGTTTGCCATTGCTGTTATAGGCATACCAGAAATCAAATCCATGCCGGCGCGGACCTGGCGGTGTCCATCCATCCCATGCATCCGTGGCACCGTCTTCGGGATTTTCGGATCTGTTCAGGGAGGGGATTTCAAGGTGCCATTTACCTATATATCCCGTCCTGTACCCACTGGCCTTTAATATGTCTCCGATGCACGTCTCATGCTCATCCAGTTCAAGGTCTGTCCCGGGCATGCAGTTGGATGTCATCCCGGTCGACATGGGAAACCTGCCTGTCATCAGCATGGCCCTGAAGGGAGAGCAGATCGGGCAGGTACTGACCGCATTGGTAAATGCTAGTCCCTCCCCTGCCAATCTGTCCAGGTTCGGTGTGAGCACAGGGTCTTCGTTCATGAATCCTATGGCCTGTTTCCTGAATTGATCCGCAAAGACAAATAGGAGATTGGGTTTTTCGGGTACGGGGTTTTTATTGGTGCATCCTAGGGATATGAAAAACAGGGTTAAGTAAATCAGGATACGGTATGTTTTTCGCATCATGTATTAAGTTTCGGCTGATATTTGAATCTCAACTGGAGTAAGTCCCTTTGCTTCTGCCTTCAAAGTGATCGTACCAGCTTCCCGCCCGGATTTGATAATGACCATGCACCTGCCCTGGTAGGCCCTTCGCCTGGGCTGCTGGAAGCTTTCCACGCTCATCGGATTGGAACTGGCCACCGCGGCAATGGATCCGGGTCCAACAATGGAAAAACTGACCAGGTCATCGGCCTTCGGATGCAGGGTTCCCTGCTGGTCGAGCAATTCGACCATGACGTAAGAAAGATCCTGTCCGTCCGCATTTATCCTGTCCCGATCAGCCGATAGTTTAATGGATGCTACATTGGCAGCAGTACTCAATACACATGATCCCTTTTCCAGATTCCCGGCATAGGCCACGGCTTTCAATGCACCCGCCTGGTAGGGGACCTGGTATTTTGCGATCCACTGGCTTTCCCTGTTCGTCTTCTTTCTGCCCTGTGATTGACCGTTCAGGAATAATTCAGCTTCCGGGTACATGCAATAGACAGTTACCTCCAGTATCTTACCTTCATACCCGTCCCAGTTCCAGTCAGCCACAAGGTCATGCCAGTTCCACCTACTCCATTCCTCTTTATCCGGGATCATCTCAAAGGTTGGCGTGGGAGGATTGACAAAGATGGATACGGGTGTGCCCTCTTCATGATGCCACAGGACGTCCCGGTAATAGGACTGGGGCCTTTTCTGTCCACATATATCCAGATCCCCGCAGAATGCATGGTTCCACGGATAGAAATTATCCCGGTGCAGGTATCCCAGCCAGCCTATGCTGGCTTCCCCGAGGTAATCAAAACCGGTCCACACAAAATCCCCGAACACATAGGGTAGGTCAACCACGGCCATCCAGCTTCCGTAGGCTGTCAGGGGAAAGGATTCGGAGCAATAGATGATCCTGTCGGGAACCCTTTCATGATCCTGCTGGTAGATGCCGTCCTGCCAGTGATCACCTTCCACCGCATAGTTGTATCCCGCCAGGTCGAGCGTGGCAAAAAAGGCATCCTTATCCGGATTCAGGCCGTTTACTGCCGAGGTAACAGGACGGGTGCTGTCCAGCTTTTTAACATGGTCGCCCATCAACTTCGAAGTCTCAATCCCCAGCGGATCGGCTCTTTCCGGAATTTCATTCCCGATGCTCCACATGATTACCGAGGGATGGTTCCTGTCGCGGAGGACCATGGATTCAATATCCCTTTTCCACCATTCCTTGAAATACAGGTGGTAGTCCTGCGGATTCTTCTGCCTGCTCCACATGTCAAATGATTCATCTATCACCAGCATTCCCAGCCGGTCACATGCATCCAGGAAAGCTGAAGACGGCGGGTTGTGGGCGCATCTTATGGCATTGAACCCGCTGGCTTTCATAAGCTCCACCCTTCGTTCCTCGGCCCTGTCATAGGCGGCAGTCCCCAGCGGACCGTTATCATGGTGCATGCATCCTCCTTTCATAAGTACATTTTCACCATTGAGAAAAAAACCGGCCGTGGTGTATTCAATGGACCGGATGCCGAAGTTGACCTCGACCCTGTCCAGGATCCCGCTCCCGGCAGATCCTATTTCTGTGACGGCAACATAAAGGGTGGGTGATTCGGGAGACCATAAACCGGGATCCTCGATCTCGAGTTCCTGCAAGACCTCCAGGTTATTGTCAGCATCCGCAGTTCGGTTCACCGTGTCCCGGGCCACTTCGTTGCCTTCCGGGTCCAGGATGGTTGTAGTGATGTTCAGTTCCTCCGCTTCTCCTAATTCGTTAACAATCGTATTTGATACAACAACTTTGGCAAACGTTTCATTGACAACCGGCGTGGTAATGCCGGTGCCCCACCTGGCAACATGCACGGGCTCCGTGATACAGATATATACATGCCGGTAAATGCCTGAACCGGAATACCACCGGCTGTTTTCTCCTTCATTTTTCACCTCTACGGCGATGACATTTTCTTCTCCATACCTGAGGTGGTCAGATATATCATTTCCGAATGCAGTATAGCCGTAGGGATGGTTTCCCAGGTGTTCTCCATTGAGCCAGACATCCGCATTCATGTAAACACCATCGAAAAGAATGCTTGTTTCTTTGGATCTGAGTTTGTCAGGGACCATGAAAGATTTCCGGTACCAGGCGGTCCCGTTGGTTAAATAGCCGGCGTCAATGCCGTCCGTATGTGAGGAATCGAAAGGAGAATCCGTCCCGGGGATATCCTCGATGCTGTAATCATGCGGGAGGTCAACAGACCTCCAGGAAGCATCATCGAAATCCGGAAGTTCTGCCCCCTGCATGTCGCCACGATGGAACTTCCAGCCAAAATCAAACAGGACCTCCGCACGCGGTCCGGGCATATCACCGGTCAGTTCCCCGGATCTTTCAGGGGCACAAGAAAAAACCATTACTATTACCAGGGTTATCATTGGCAGGTGAATGATTCTTTTAGATGCTTTCATGGCAGTATGTTTTTGATTTGATTTAGACATTGGGTCACAGAGAGCACCTCTACCGATTCCAGTCCCCCAAGCCTGTCAAGCAATTCATCCAGGAACACCGAGCTAACGGGTCCCCATCCCTCTTCATCCAGTCCATGTGTATTGTAAATAAACCAACCTGGGGGCCCTTCCAGGAATTGATTGATCTGCTCTTCGAGATGCCTGTCAATATTCTCAGGTCCGTGTGATATGCAGGTCAGGCGGAACTGGCCCCGGAAGGGCAGGGGATTCACGGCCGGCCCGCCGGTCCGAATGACCCTCACTTTGGTTTTCAGCCAATCCTCGATCTCCTTGTTTGAGGCGTTGTAAGGGAAATTAAATACAGCATTCTCTGCCTTGAATCCATCCAGCTGTCTCGAAAAGATGTCCAGGCATTTATTGACCAGTTGCTGGGCATCTTCCAGGGGAAGTTCCCCCAGGTTACTGTGATTGTATCCATGCGGCATGATTTCGTGTCCCCTGGACTGCAGATCATTCCATAATTTAAAATCGCCTACCGGCCATGCATGGTATTCGTTCGGTAATTCAAACTGTTTTTCATGTGCTGAGGCAATCACATTGATGGCAGCCGACAGTCCGTATTTTTCATAGATCTCGGCGGTCCTGATACTTGACTTTTCAAAGCCGTCATCGTAACTGAGGGTAATGATATGTGTTTTGCCAGGCTTTGCCGGCACGAATGCCCGGGTCATCAGGTATGCTGAACCGAGGCCTATGGTAGCCAGGGCGCTTCGTCTCGTGATCGGTTTCATTTTTTATTCAAGGAGTGTTATGGCTGTTCCTGTTTTGATTTGTGATAAAAGGGCGGCTGCCCATATGTGGTTTACATTCAGTTTTACTGCTTCTGTGAATTCTTGCTGGGCGGACATATTTTCACCCTGTCCCAGGTAGCCCAGTCCCACAAGGAAATACGCATCCGCTTTTTGATCATCCGCGGTCTGTTTTTCACCGAACTTGGCAAAGAAATCCTCCTCCGGGTTCTGGAGCCTTTTCCTGCCCAGGCTTATCAATCCCTGGAATATATCACCTGCTTCCTCATTTTTTTCAAGCTTTTTCAATGCCAAGGCTTTATAGAAATGGATTTCTGAAAGACCCTGATGCTGTCTTTTCGTGGCTGCTTCACGATAATGATCCATTGCCTCCTCCAGGTCACCCAGTTTCTCATAGGCCGTTCCGATAAAATAATGCACCTCGGCGGATCGTCCTCCCCGGTATGGTTCGGCTACCATCATATTTGCAGGATATACCAGTGCTGCCAGGTAATCCTCCAGTGCTTCCTGAACCCTGCCTTGCTGAAAGCTGTCCCATCCCCTCAGCAGGTGTGCATCAACATAGGATGAATATGCTTTGCTGACACCTTCCCACTGGCGGAAGTAATTATTGTTTGCTACCTCCAGCGCTTCATCATACTGGCCGAGCTGAACCAGCAGCATGACCTCCCTGGAAAGTGCGTCTGACACATTATTGTCGGCTATTGCCTGGTGGTTATCCTGCAGCATTTTTAAACGCTTTTCGGGGGAGACCCGCCCATCGGCATAGACCAGATCAAGTTCATACAGCAACCGCTGGTCCTTGTTGTCCAGGGCAACAGCCTTTTCATAATGCATGATGGCCCCGGGGATATCCTGACGGATCTTGTAATAGGCCCAGCCCAGGTTCCGGTAAAGGGTCGGGAAATCGCTTCCCATTTCACTTGCTTCTTCCCAGAGGGTTATGGCCCGTTCGGGCTGCATTTCAAACAGGAGATTGCCCAGATAGTAGCGGGCCATCGCATCTTCCGGATTGGCTTCTATGGCAGCTTCGAGGATGCGGATGGATTCAAGCCTGAACGGGAAGCAGTAATCGGGGCTCCTTCCGGAAGCCCTTCTGTAATGCTCCAAGGCCTGTTCATGATCTCCCTGTTGCTGGTGGTAATACCCCAGGTTGTAGTCCAGCAAGGGATATTCTCTCTCCTCCTGCGAGAGCGAGGTGCCACTGACCGTCAGTACCTTGATGGCATCTTCCCAGCATCCGGCATTGGCATAATCAAGGGACAGTTCCAGGTAGGTTTGTGCATAATCGCGAAACCTGTTCTTTATCGATTCGAGGGATTGACTAGCTTCCTGGGAATTTCCAAGGGCTGCATGGCAGAGATAGATCTCAAATCCCGACCAGATATCCAGGAGATCATTTTTCTCGGTTGCCTG
>LJUP01000322.1 GCA_001303955.1 Bacteroides sp. SM23_62
TGATCATTCCCGATCCAGACTGCGCGTCCGCCCGAATCAAATGTTCTTGCTGTTGCCTGTGGATATTCCACCTGCATGGCCACCACTTCAGTACCCTCCATCACCTCTACCCTGTGACGCTTGAAATGTGATCCGTAAAAAACATCCGCAGTTGCCTCATCAGGCTTGAAAGGAGATCCAAGTCCCGCTGTCAGAAAATGTTCCCCTGCCGGTGTCATCTCTGCATTGCTTTCCCAGCTTCCGAGGTATTTCAAACCCAGCAGGGACTGAATCTCTGCCTGCATGATCCGGTCCGACAGGGCGATCAAACCGATTCCATAATCCTCCACCATTTCCTGCATGATGGTATAGTCGGGATGTAATAATTTTTCACTTTGATTTACATCCCAGATAATGGTTCCATACACTGGTTTTCCCTGCATATCAATGAACATGTGACGATCGAGGAATTGCTGATCCAGCCGGATGACATCATAGGGGATGCCCCATGATTTAAGCAGTATCATAAGCTGGTGAAAATCATGCGGACCGGATACCTCGGGATAGGTAAAGTACCCCGAGTAATCCCCGGTGGGTTCGGGACGGCTTACCATATAGCTGGCAGGATCTTCCCATTGGTCCCCGATGACCACCAGCACACGGAAAGGCCTGATAGCATGGCCATCTGTTGTAAAGATCATAAGACAAAGAATTGATAGAATGATCGTTTTAAATAATTGTTTCATTTTTATTGGTTTGTATTGATTAAAATCCGGCCCTTGGCGGACGGAAGGCAGCAATTTCAACCAGGGGATTGAGATCCAGCGCTTTGTGACGTTCTGCTTCTGCATCCTTCTTCTTGCCCAGTCCCTCCAGCGCCAGTGATCGTGTAAACAATGAAACCGCCCGGGATGATGAGGTCACCTCACCATCGAGAGCTTTGAGCATCCCCACATAGATCTCGTTTGCTTCCTGCTTCCGTTTCAATGCTTCCATTGCCTTTGCACGGTAAAACTGGTATGCATTTCCGTCTTCCGCTCTATCAGCAATCACAAGCTCATAATATCCACGGGCCTCGTCTTTTCTTCCCAGGGCATCCAGGGCTTTACCGATTTTGTATTTCTTCCGTGCATGAACGGTATTGGGTTGCTCAGCAACTTCAAGATTTTCAGGATAGAGCAGTGATTGTTCATAATAATTGAGTGCTTCCTTATAATTGCCTTTCTCAAATTCACTATCCCCCTGTTTGATATTGCCCTGTATCCAGAGCTGGTGAATGCCGTATTTCCCTTCCCATGAGTTAAAATGGGTATTGTTCAGCAGTTCCAGTGCGTCACTGTTTCTACCTGTCATTATATAGAGCAGGACCAGTTGTGAGACGGCCTGATTGTACTGCCGGACTATCTCAATATTATCCTCAAAAAGGGCTATCTGTTCATGAAGAGGCATCTTCAGTTCCCGGTTGATCATTCCCAGTTCAACGATGGCCCTGCCTGCAGATGGATCTGCTTCGATGGCAGCCTGATAAGCTGTACGGGCTTTTTGCGCATCACCCCCTTCATAATAAAGCTGTCCAAGATTCCTTTGTGCAACTACATTCCCTGGATCCAATTCTACTGACCTTTCCCAGTGAGCAACCGCCTCTTCTGATCGATCATTCTTTTCCAGCAGGTTTCCCAGAAGATAATGTGCCAGGGCATCATCAGGATTTTCCGAGATGGCCCATTCAAGCACCTGGAATGTCTCCTGCCGGTATGGAAAACAATATTGCGGGCTTACCCCGGAAGCTTCTTCCAATAAAGTCCGGGCCTTACCGGATTCCCCCATTTGCTCATGGTAATATGCCATATAATAAAATACAAGCGGTGATACAGCCAAATTATCAGGTTCACTAGGTAGCCACTCAAGCACGTTTATGGCCTCTTTAAAAAACCCACATCGGGCGAACCGGATGGCCATTTCTATATGATTTTCACCATCGGCCCGTGTCAACTCCAGTAATTCATCCTCCAGTGCATCCAATTTATCTTTTTCCATCCCCGATGCGGCTGCAGCAGTCACCTGTAATTGTTTCGAAAATAAATCCAGGGGATCGTTCAACAGGTTTGCCCGGGTGACTTCCAGGGCTTCATCATATTTTCCCATGCCAATTAAGATCAAAGCTTTAACGGCATGGGCCTGGGAATTGTATCCATTGCCTTTGATACTGTTATTGATATGTTCCCATGCACGGTCCAGCCGTTCCTGGGAAGCAGTTAGCTGGGCAAGTTCAAAATGGGCAATGGCATACCAGTCCTGACTGTAACTTGCCCGGTACAGGCATTTTTCGGCATCTTTCAGATGATCCAGGCGAATTTGGGTCAACCCCTTGTAATACCATGCTTTGAAGAATGTCTCATCCCTTTCGATGGACTTATTGAAATACTCCAGCGCCTCATTATACAATCCGTTTTTCAGCGCCAGTTCACCCATTGAGGTATTACAGCGAAGGTCATCTGGATCGCGTTCCAATGCTTCCTGAAAATATGTTTTTGCCCTTTGGGGATCATCATACCGGTAATGCCTGTCACCATATATGTACAACAGGTCCTGTGAACCAACCTCCTCAGGATCAGGCGGAGCAGTTTCAGGTTCAGGAAGCGGAGGGTGTTCGGGTTTGTCATGACTGAACGCCAGCAAGGTATCGCCAAGGGATGAAAGTACTGTCATTTTAAGTTTATACAGGTCGGTCATTCCCGGGCCTGTGGCTTCCCCGAGAAATGGATCCGCAGGGCCGGCATCAGTTGCATCATTGTAAATTTCCCTGCCATCGTAGGAGACTATTATTTTTGCATCCTTGTTCAACCCGGTAGGTGACCATCCGAAAATGGCTTTTCCATTATTTAATTCCAGGTTAATGGGTCCTTCCAGGTTGGCATAGTCGTAAACCCCGATATCCCTTACCGGGAACCAGAAATGGCTGAAAATTTTAGTCTCCCCCGGCATGAGCCAGAAAAAGCTGGGCTGGTTGTCCGAATATGCCCCGGCCTGTGGTTCAAAATAAGGCAGGTCCCCGTCCGTCAGGATTTTTTCCCACAGACGTCCTGCCGGGGCCGTACCCCAGGTCCATAGTTTTTTCCCCCTGATAATGTTATGATCGGCAACGTGGACCATCCCCGCGGTTTCTTCCGGACTGTAACCTCCGAAATAATCCGTGGAAGATTCCACGGCGAAATAGCTCGATGCCCCCGGGATATTTTTCCAGTAACTGATATCAACACCATCATGGACCGGCCAGCGGTAAAATTCATGCTTGCCATGCCCGGTCATTATTTCCCCGGGGATGACTGCCTGGTAGTTCTGGGTTGCCCTGACAGCACTGGTGGCCCAGTACTGGAAACTTTGTATATAGGGGGTGCAATTTTCAAGCCTGATCCTGGTTTCCACCCAGTTCCTCCCGGGATGAACCGTAGTCCCGACAGACCATCTCATCCTTTTAAGCCTCTCCATTTCACCTACCCAGACGGTCTTTGAGCCATCCTGATTTTCGGTTATGGTCCAGTCCGTATCCCTGAACCCACTTGGACGATGGCCTATCGGGAAATTCCATTCCACTCCCCCCGAGATCCATGCTCCCGTCACAGCTACCAAGCCTGGTTTGATCACCTTCTGGTCATATAGAAACTGGTAACCGTTGGTTTTGTCCTGTGCACCATGGAGTCTTCCGCCCAGCTCAGGAAGCACCAGTGCTTTCACATATTCGTTTTCAACATACAGGGCATTGTAGGTCCTGGTCCCACGTTCATTCGTCAGCCTGTCCATCATCGTATAGGGATAGCGGTGGGTTCTCCAGTCCGGCATGATTTCAGGTTCCCTGACACCATAGGTTGGCAGTGTGAGAGGCTCCCGGTATGCCTCGACCTGAGGGTAAACTGCTATTGTCAATAAGATGGAAAGAGCTGACAATGAAATATACCTGATAAAACTTGGTCTCATGGTTTTGTATTGATGGGTGTTAATTTACTTTTAGGACAATTTTGTGTTCCGGTCCGGTTACGCCAAATTTGTTTACACTCCTTGCCTTCAGGTGATTCTGTCCCCTGTGAAGCTCCCAGGACAGTACCGGAGATGATGCCTGCCATTCCCCCTTGTCAACCGAAACCTCAAACCTGTCGAAATTGGGCGTATGTGTTTCCAGCTGTACCTTTAAAGTGGCAGTTCCATGATCATAAAGATGAATATAAGCCTGGTTGAGTGTCCAGAAAACATCGCCAATCCGGCCGGTCCTGGTCCCGATCCTGTCCCGCACATCCCTTTCTCCACGGTATTGCCATGTTTTGTTTTCATTATACTCGTCCTCAACGATCAGGTAATCAAAATTCCACCAGGTAAAAGGAATCTCAAAAAAGTTATTTCTCGTCTTGTAGGCCACCCATTCGTAACCCTCCTGCCGATACTGGTAGGCACCATCCCTGTCACGTCTTTCCAGGGTCACCCTCTCTGCCCTCTGCTCCTTTCCAAAAACCATTTCCATATCCACTCCCCCATTGCGGTGGAATTCCCTTCTGATCTCGTTGCTGTTGAGCGGAACCGCGGTTCCCTGGAGCCGAAAATACGAGTTCCGGCTGGGGTCTATCTGCATCCATTTGCGCCAGTAGTTGGACCAGACATCAAGGGTCCCGTGGCCGACCGAGGTTATTTTCCTGGCGGTAAAGCCCAGGGAACAGTACATCTGCATCAGGGCAAAAGACATGTAAGTGCAGTAAAATGCCTGGCCGTTTAATCCATGATGAAGGATATGTAAAGCCTGTGGCATGATCGGAGGTGGTGAGCCGAAAGGTACATGGTTGACAAGCCACTCATTGAGCAGCAGTATCTGCTCGAAGTCGTTTTTCCCCGGTGCAATGATCTCATGCAGGCTGTACTGCTTCCTCAGCCGCTGCAGGTCAGGATTGTCAAATTTTTCATAGAAAAAGGGATAATTCGACCTGACTACTGGCTGGTTGTCCATCCCCAGGCAGGTGATATACGTACCATCCTTCAGGCTGAACTGCCTACCCACCTGAAGATCTAAGAGTGCGCCCGGCATTTCTTCAAGTATTGGGCCACAAATGGCATTATTGGCGGCCAACCTGTTTTCCCTCATGGTTCTGTGAATATCCGGCAATGAGGATTTTAATCCGGCAATCTGTTTGCCGGTAAGTGTTCCTTTAAACAGCAGGTGCCCGAAATTTTCTGCATCCGATGTCTTGATATCCATGGGGGTGGAATGGCAGGCCTCCCTGCCGGGTGCCTCTGAAAAAGAGATATTGAAGCCCCAGAACCCGCCTGCTGGTGGCTGGCTGATTATTTTTTCAACGGGGACCCGGACCTCCGCGGAAAACCTGCCATCTTCCTGCCTTGTTCCGGCTGTCCATGGTATGGTCCAGGACTCATCGTCCACCATCAGGTCCTGTTTACGCCCTTCCGGATCAATGATAAACTTATAATAAATGCCATGTCGGTGATCAGGGTCCAGAGTGATGGTAACATTGGGTACACGCCGAAGCTCATACTCATCACTCAGGTAACATCGTACTGGCTCATTTTCACCCACCAGGGCGGGCAAATCGAATCCGAATACCAGGCCTTTTCCATCAAAGACTGCCAGGATACGGGCATCAACCGTACATGGCCCGGGATTCTCAGCATGATAGAATTCCCTGATGATGCAGGCATCTGACCAGCATTGCTCTGCGAGCCTGCCATCCGTATCAATCTGATCCGAAATGGTGGGAATTTCATAAATAATGGCGCTGGTTGGATCCTCGATCCGGATCCAACCAGTCAGCATTGTCATGGCAAAAAGGGACAGGGCCATTCTGTTTCGTCTGCTTCTCATGGTCTATCTGGAATGATTGATTAATGCCTGGGCCAGGATAGATACTGAATCAATTACGATGCGTCGCTCTATCTGCGATTCATGGATGGCAAGGGGGATCTCTGAACAGCCCAGGATGATCGCCTCCGCTCCTTGCCGGATAAGCGACAAGGCAGCCTTCAACAGGTCCTGCCTGGACCTGTCTGTAACCGGGTCAGAGAAAGCTTTGATGCCATAGCCCTTATCACATATCGCGGGATGGACCAGCTCATTTTGTATCCTCTCCTCCGGGTAAATAGCCTCAATATCATGGGCGGACAGCACGCCGGTATAGACTTTCGTAAGGTATGTCCCATTGGTGCCCAGAATACCTGCTTTCCTGATCTCCGGGTAATTGACAGAAATATACCTGCCCACCTCTTCGATCAGGTGAATCAGCTTAATATTCCCCGGAATCCTTGCCAGTATTTCCTTGAAAATTAACGGTGAGTGAGCCGTATTACAGGGTATGCCAATGATCTCTGCACCGATGGATGCAAGGCTTGTGATGATCCCTGCAATGGCAATCCCCGGATTTTCCTCCACCTCCCCTTGCAGGAATTCGGTCCGGTCCGATACCTTAGCCGGAATGGATAACAGCGCCACGGGCAGATGTTCCTGGTCGGTCCTGGCATCCGTATGCTTATATATCTTCCGGTACAGGTCAATGCCGGCGAATGTCCCAACGCC
>LJUP01000323.1 GCA_001303955.1 Bacteroides sp. SM23_62
AGAAAGATCCACTTAAGGAAATGCTTTAGTGATTTCATATACAGTTTTTTGAGTTGGGCATAAAGGTAAGGATTCCCTTCCTGGCTAACCTCGCATCATAGTGATGTTGACCCAGCAGCGTGATGAACTGGCCTGCCAGGATCAGGACCATCAGCACAAATTGCTTTGTCTTGCTCATATTATTCATCAAAGCCGGTGATTTATGATGGATAAAATTACATATTTATTAAACTAAATACTTTATATTTATCCTCCCGGCTATAAACCCCGGAAGATCGGGTATTCAGTACGAATTGCTCATCTCAGAATACAAAGGTGGAGCGATGATGATATCGAAAAAAACCATAGTATTCGTAGTGTTCACTCCGCTATTGCTATTTGGCGTTTTTGCAAGCTTGAAAGCGCAGAACCAGGAGATCATTTTCAAACACCTGTCCACAATCGACGGGCTCTCAAATTTTACGGTGCTGGCCATCGCACAGGACCACCGTGGTTTCATGTGGTTCGGGACCATGGATGGGCTCAACCGGTATGATGGTAAAAACATCAAGATTTATCAAGAAGATCCTGAGGATCCTTACTCCCTTGGGAGCAATTATATCTGGTCCCTTCTAACTGCCGGTGATTCAGGAATGTGGGTAGGATCCAACAGAGGCTTGTACTATTATGATTATTATCACGATAACTTCCATCCGATCCCTATCTATGACGTTGCCGGCCAGGAAATACCCAACCTGTCCATCCGGTCGCTGCTTGTCAACGAAAAGATTCTCTGGATCGGGACAGAGCAGGGCCTGTACTGGTACGACCTGGACAACATGGGCCTCATTCCTTATAGCAGGGAAATCATTGAAGATAACACGCCGGTGGGCAAGATCATTGCCCTTGAAGAATCGAAAGACGGGAAAATCTGGATCGGGGACTCGCACGGTTTGCTCACATTCCAGGATGGAACATTCACCCGAATTACCATTCAGAATAATGCCGGGAAGGATACCGTGCTGCAAGGCCTGGGCATAACATTTGACAGCAGTGGAAGGGCCTGGTTCGGATCGGATAATGCAGATATGGGGATCATCGTATATGATCCGGTGTCCCAATCACAGATAATTCTTTCACAACAGGATGGATACCTTCCCCATAACCGCGTTAAAAGTTTTTTCAGGTACACGGATGGTAGCATTATAATTGGGTCCAGATGGGGACTGGGAATGATCAACGAGACAACCTATGAACACCGGCAATTTCTGCATGACCCTTATGATCCCGGGAGTATATCCCATAACTCAATAAGACAGATATTCCAAAGCAGGAACGGAATCATATGGTTTGGCACTTTTTCAGGGGGGGTTAATTATTTTGATCCCAAAAGCCAGATGATATCCCATTTTAAGAAAAGGCCTAACGATGATAACTCCCTGAATATCAATATTGTCTCATACATCTATGAAGATAAGGATAAAAAACTCTGGATCGGGACCGAAATGGGCGGCATAAATATATTTAATCCTGAAGACAGGTCCTTCACGGTGCTTAAGAATAAACCCGGAAAAAACAGCCTGATCAATGATAATATTAAAAGCATTCTGCAAGACCAGGCTGGCAGGTATTTCATTGCGACCCAGTTTGGTGTCAGCATTTTTGACCCGCTCGCCGGTACTTTTACCAATATTGATGATAAACCCTCCGTGAAAGGCCGGCTCGGTTATCATATCGTCCATGGTTTATGCATGGACAGATCTGGAAATATATGGATAGGTACTGCAGGAATGACTGGCCAGTGCTATTATCATATGTATGATGTAAAACATGACACCATTCATCATTTCATTCCTGGTCCGGATGATTTTCCCTGGCTGAAAGATATGGAGGTGCATACCATGATATCGGATCTGAACCAGAATATGATCTGGTCAGGCGGTACCAATGGTCTGGCCGGATTTGATTTAAGTAGCAGAACGTATTTAAACGACAGCCTGTTTTATCCGACCTCGAAAGCATTGCGTGACATCTACATCAATGATCTGTATCTGGATGGGAATGGACTCTTATGGATCGCAACATTCGGTCGGGAGATTTATATCATGGATGTACGAACATATCAGTTGAGAAAAATTATGGGTGTGGGAGGAATGCTCGGAAGCAGTTTTTATGCCCTGACCAGTGATGATGAAGGAAATATCTGGGCAAGCGCTAATTCGCATTTGTTGAAAATTGACGCTCCCGACAGCATTATTGGCCCCATAAATGAGATTGAGAAATTCGATGTACAGGAAGGCTTCCCGGCCCAGCAATATTATAAGAATGCGGCCTGCAGGGGTTCTGACGGTACTTTGTATTTTGGCGGTGAATTTGGATTTATAGCATTTCATCCCGGTGACATTGAAAACAGGATCTTCCACCCCACTGTGGCTATTCTCGACATCCTTGTAAATGGCCGGTCAGTCAGAATCCAATCTGAGAAGAAGGACCAGTATATCAATATTTCCGCCCAGGAAAGTGTATTACTCAATCATAATCAATCCAGTTTTTCAGTACAGTTCATTGCGCCTAATTTCATAGACCCGGAAAATACCTGGTACCAGTATCAATTGTCAGGAGAAGATGGTTCATGGCAGGACCTGGGAACCTCCAATGCCATTCATTTTACGAAACTGAAAGCAGGATCCTATGAGCTTAGGTTAAGAGCATCGAGTGACCAGGATAAGTTTATCGGTGAGTTTACAGCCATTACATTGAGAATCGCTCCCCCTTGGTGGCGCTCACAGCTGGCGTATTTAATATACTTCATGATCATGCTGGGCTTGCTCTACTTGTTCTTTATAATTTCCAGAAGGTGGGAAAGGCTCAGGCAGAACTTGAGATTTGAGCACCTGCAAAGAGAACAGGAAAAGGAATTTAACCAACGGAGACTAAAATTCTTTACGGATATCTCCCATGAGCTGAGGACACCGCTGACGCTGATCCTGGCACCACTGGAGCGGATCGTACAATCCAATTTCGGAAGTGCCAAATTAAAAAACCAGCTGATGCTGATGCTGCGAAACGGGGACCGTATGATGCAGCTGATCAATCAATTGCTGGACATCCGGAGGCTGGAGACAGGTAACCTTCAACTGCAGGCTGCGGAAGGCAATATGGCCAATTTCATCAAAGAAGTATCTCTGTCTTTCAGAGAACTTGCCCATGACCGCGATATTGATTTTAAAGTCATTTGTCCGGAAGAGAAAATCGATGTATGGTTTGACAGGAATAAATTTGAGATCATACTGTTCAACCTGCTGTCCAATGCTCTAAAGTTCACTCCCGATCAGGGTAAAATAACAGTCTCAGTTGATTTGGTCGATGATGGAGCAATTGTTCAAATAAAAGTTGAAAACTCGGGCAGGGGCATCCAGGAACAGCATTTGACGCACATATTTGACCGTTTTTACACCGGTCATATGACGGAAGGGCCGAAAAGGTCCAGTTCGGGGGTTGGACTTGAAATCACCAAGAACCTGGTGGATCTTCACCATGGAGATATTTCTGTGGAGAGTTCTTATGATGAAAAAGGCCTGCAAGGACATACCTGTTTTATCATTACACTTAAGACCGGAAAATCGCATTTTTCAGATAATGAACTGCTAAAAGAGTATAAAAGCAGTGAAGATATCTCGCTATATAAACATACACCAGTTCCGGAAAGCGGTACAGATTTTCCGGAAAAGCGGGAAGAAGGTACCGTTAACACGGTAAAAGAGGAATCTGTATTGATCATTGAAGACAACACCGAGATAAGGGAGCTGG
The DNA here is from genome assembly GCA_001303955.1 of Bacteroides sp. SM23_62. Classification (GTDB taxonomy): domain Bacteria; phylum Bacteroidota; class Bacteroidia; order Bacteroidales; family SM23-62; genus SM23-62. Next base: position 3,790 of record LJUP01000323.1, read on the forward strand.
TGGCCGGTATATTCATTGAGCAATACAATACCTTTACGGCGGATAACGGTGATGAGGGATTGAAGATGGCAAGGGAAATAATACCTGACCTGATCATCAGTGATATCATCATGCCGGGCATAGACGGAATAGAACTATGCCGCAGGATCAAAACCGATGTTAATACCAGTCATATCCCGGTCATCTTGTTGACAGCCAGGACTGCGGTAACATTTAAGTATGAGGGACTGGAAACCGGGGCAGATGATTATATCGTCAAGCCATTCAACGTCGAAGATCTCAGGCTAAGAGCCCGCAACCTTATCCGACAGAGAAAAGCACTGAAAGAGCGGTTTGGTCAAGCCGGCATTATGCTGCCAACAGAAGTTTCAATTACCTCAGTAGACGAAAAATTCCTGCAAAGATCCATTGATTACGTCATAGAACATATTGGGGACAATGACCTTACCGTCGACAGGATAGCCAGGGAAGTTGGCATGAGCCGGGCCAATTTTTACAGAAAGATCAAGGCACTGACCAACTCAAGTGCCGCTGAATTCCTCAGGAAAATAAGAATGGAGCATGCCGCCCAGTTACTCAAGACAAATAAATTCCGTGTCTCGGAGGTAACATCCGTAGTAGGTTTCTCGGATACGGATCATTTCAGGGAATGTTTCAAATCCCAGTACGGAATGACCCCCAGGGAATTCATGGAGTTTCATTCATAATCATTAGATCTCATACCACCTCGCTGGAGGCCCGCATTGCAACAAATGACCTGTTTTTCTGATACATCACCCTGGAGGTCATGCATCATCAGCCATGCATTTCTGAGATAGGTTTGATTGATTTCCGCCTTTCCCACACCTTAAATTTAACTGGTTTTCAATTATGAGATTCAGATCATGCGGAAGCTGTCATCCACGGAAAATAAAATTATCATCCAGCTGGTCGTGGTGGTGGCCATTATCATTGCCATGATCCTGCTCCTCATATTCCTTCCTTTAAACTAAATAATACTGATGATTTACTATTGCTAACCTAAAAATTGAAAGCTATCTTATGAAACTGAGATTTTTACTGACAACAATGATTCTCTGCTTTGCACTGGTTGTACAAGCACAGAATGTTACAGTTACCGGCACGGTAACAGACACACAGGGGGAATCGCTTATCGGGGTAAACATAGTGGTAGAAGGGACTACTATGGGTACCATTACCGATATCAACGGTAATTATGAACTGGAAGTGGGACCTGATGCCAGATTAACTTTTAGTTATGTCGGCTACGAAACTCAAACTGTGGCAGTTGGTGACCAGAGGGTAATCAATGTTTCGCTTGTCCCAGGCGCAGCACTTGAAGAAGTAGTGGTCGTAGGATACGGTACTTTGAGAAGATCCGACCTTACCGGATCACTTGCTTCTGTATCAGCCAGGGATTTTGAACAACAGCCATTGACCCGGGTGGACCAGGCCTTACAGGGACGGGCCTCCGGGGTGTCGGTGATCCAGACAAGCGGAAAACCGGGAGCCGGATTTAAGATCAGGATCCGGGGATCGAATTCCATCGCTGGGAACAATGATCCACTATATGTTGTGGATGGATTGACCATCGAGGACATTAATTCGATTAACATTAACGACGTAGCATCCATGGAAGTTCTGAAGGATGCTTCAGCGACGGCTATTTATGGTTCCAGGGGAGCAAACGGTGTTGTTCTGATCACGACAAAAACCGGGGAAAAAGGTCCTGTAAGAGTGGCATTTGAGACCTATTATGGTATTTCAAAAGTTTTTCAAAGATTGAATGTTATGACCCCCGCAGAGTTTGCCGAAGGGGTGAATTTTGCCGAAGGAGTGGAATGGTACACCGCACAGGAAATAGCGGATCTCAGAACCGGTGGCGGAGAAGACTGGCAGGACAGGCTCTTCAGAAAAGCGCCATTCTGGAACGCTCAACTGTCGGTCAGTGGCGGGAGTGATGCAGTAGATTATTTTATTTCTGCCAACTACTATGATGCAGCAGCAACGATCATTGACCAGAATTACACACGATATGCTTTCCGGAGTAACATTAATGCCCGTTTATCGGACAAAGTGAAAATTGGCATCAATACCTATATGAGCCGGGAAAAAAACATTGGCGCAAAGGCTGATCTGGCCTTGGGATTATCCTGGGATCCCACAACACCGGCGTTCGATGAAAATGGAGATTACAATTATACACCATTAAAGCCTGGCACCGGGAATGGTTCTCCAAATCCTTTACTACGTCCGGAAAACAACGTAATAGACAATTTTGATAACACTTTGATTGCCAACGGTTATTTTAACTACGATATTTTAAATAACCTGGTTCTGAATATTTCAGGTGGTTATGTAGGGCTTAATATTGCAAATAACAGCTATACGCCCATAGTGGTAAATAATATTGGTAATGCAAGTGTAGTAAACCGGAATATAAGCAGGATTCAGAATACCAACCGGCTTACCTATAAACTCGATAATCCTGATCACAGGTTTCAGGTAGATGTCATCCATGAACAACAATTGATAACCAGGTCACAGACAGATGCTAATGCAGAGGGCTTTTTCTCTGATAATACAACATATAAAGACCTTTCGCTGGGTGCGTTACAAACCACTGCCAGCAGTTCTTCTGACGAAAGTTTGCAATCATTTCTGGGAAGGATAAATTATTCTCTCCTCAACAGGTTCCTTCTCACTGCTTCAGTCAGGGCGGATGGTTCAAGTAAGTTCCAAAAAGAC
>LJUP01000324.1 GCA_001303955.1 Bacteroides sp. SM23_62
ATCCGTGGAATGGTAAAAATAGGCAGAGGCCAGCAGGTCCTTGTCCGTCGTCGCTCCGGGATAATCCGAACGGGTGGTGGCAAAGGCAAGCCAGTCCCCGAACTGCCCCTGGGTCGGCTTCCAGATATAGGCATCCCCAGCCTGTCCGCGCATGTATTCGACGAGGGATCTCATACTCTCATACTGCTCCTTGAGGATGCGGACATCCCCGTACCACTTGTAAACGGTCCATGGAACAATCACAGCGGCATCCTGCCATCCATGGGCCCCTCCCCTTCCGAGGACATTGGGAATGACGTGCGGAACGGCACCGTCCTCGTGCTGGTCAACCGCCAGGTCCCTCAGCCACTTGGTATAAAACCCCGCACAATCCATATTGTAACAGGCAGTCGGTGCAAATACCTGGCAGTCACCGGTCCAGCCCATCCTTTCATCCCGCTGGGGACAATCTGTCGGCACATCCACAAAATTGCCTTTTTGTCCCCATACGATATTGTGCTGCAGCTGGTTGATCAGGCTGTCGTTGCAGGCGAAGCTGCCGGTTTTTTCCAGGTCACTGTTGACGACAACCCCGGTCAGCATATCTTTGGTCACTTCCCCTGGATACCCGGATATATCCACAAAGCGGAATCCCTGGAAAGTAAAATGTGGTTCAAATATTTCCGTGCCACCGCCTTTGCAGATATAGGTGTTCGTCTGTTTGGCGCTGCGCAGGTTTTCGGTGTAGAAATTGCCATCCTTGTCCAGCACTTCTGCATGGCGGAGCGTGATGGCCGTTCCTTCGGGACAATCAACCTTCAGCCTGACCCATCCCACCATGTTCTGTCCCATGTCCACCACCGTATCACCTTCCGGGGTGATTATAATTTCTACAGGTATAATTTCCTCCTGTTTCCGCATGGGTGCAGAGGCGGGATAAACGATCAGTTTTTTGTCATTCCTGACCATTTCGGTCCCCTTCCACTCACTGTCATTGAAGCCTGCCTTGCTCCATCCCGGCTTTTCGAGCCGGGCATCATACCTCTCCCCGTCATAGATCACGGACTTGCGAATGGGTCCCATGGACGACTTCCAGCTTTCATCGGTGAGTACCACCTCGGTGCTACCATCGGTATAGGTAACCTCGAGCTGGGCAATCACATCAAGGCTTTCCTTGCCCAATTCTTGATCGCCCGGTCGGAAGCCCCTGAAAGCCCTGTACCAGCCGTTGCCCAGGGTGATCCCAATGGCATTGGTACCGGTAGAGAGCATGTCACCCACATCGTAGGTCTGGTACTGTACCCTGCTGTGATAGCTGGTCCAGCCGGGTGTCAGTACCAGGTCACCCACCTTCTCACCATTGATCTCGGCCTCGTACAACCCCAGGCTTGAGATATACAACCTGGCAGCGGCTATTTCCCTGCCGAGGTTGAATTCCTTTCTGAACATGGGACTGGGATGATAGACCTCTGAAAACCAGATGGAGGATTTGATCCAGTCCGCTTTCCAATCGGTGACTTCAAGCAATCCGATTTCAAAGCTGGCCGGCTCGGACCAGGCGGAAGCCTTCCCGTCCTTGTCCCATACCCTTACCTTCCACCAGCAAATATCCCTCGATCCCAGGGCTTTACCCGTGTATTCGACCAGGATGCTCTGGTCCGACTCCACCTTCCCACTGTTCCAGAAATCCGCCTTTTTCTCGGTCAGTGATTTCATGGATGAAGCCACCAGGACCTGGTAGGCTGTCTGTTCCTGGTCCTGAACCGCAGAAGCAAGTACCCAGGATAACCTCGGGACAGTTGTGCCAATGCCCATGGGATTGGTGAAATACTCGCAGGTGAGATCCCTGACCCCGATGGATCCGGCGGCATTCATACCTGGACAGACAAGCATTGAACCGGCAAAGAAAGTGAGTATCAGAAATAGTTTTGTTCTTTTCATGGTTTTGGTTTATTGATTGATTTAATGAATTCATAAAAGTAAACAAGTTGGTATAGTCAGTCGATACACAAAACAACCCTTTTGATATACTATTTGGCAATGATGATAAAATTACCTGATTCTGTTCAATTATTCATATAATTGAATTTGAAATGGCCCGGAAGCAAAAAATGTAAGCCATGAACACCATCAGAATTCCTTACAGTGAAATGAAATCAGTGATTAAACGGATTTTACTGAAGTATGGAATTGTCGAAGAACACGCTTAAAAATGTGCCGGTATTTTCTCAGCCAACAGCCTGGAAGGTATTTATTCACACGGTGTGTATCGTTTTCCCAGGTTCATAGATTATATCGGCAAAAGGATATATAGATGTCGGCGCAAAACCTGAATTAATTCATGCTGCGGGTGTCGTGGAACAGTGGAATGGAAGACTGGCACCCGGTCTCCTGAATGCCGAACGCTGTACCAATCGCGCATTGGAAATTGCGGAAGATAATGGAATGGGATGCGTTGCTATTGCAGATACGAACCATTGGATGCGCGGCAGGACATACGGCTGGCAGGCTGCCCGAAATGGATTTGTATTTATTGGGTGGACCAATACCGAGGCAAACATGCCGGCATGGGGTTTGCCATGACACAATTTTCATATGGGAAAATGGAAGCTGCACAACTGGAGGGTAAAAGATCTGAGCCTGATGGCGCTGATGGCGCTGTTCGTTATCCCGGAGAGCAGATAGTGCATACCCGGAGGGAAAACCTCAAAAACGGCATCCCTGTAAACAGGAAGGTCTGGGAGGAGATCACCCTCCTCTGAGGCAATACATCCCCATAAAGGGGGCCATCAGCTATCGCATGGCAGGTTTATCATCTGCTTGCGGCCGTCCCGGTTAATTCATCCAGGTATACCCTCGCCCATAACTGGTTTACATCCAGTTTGACCGACCTGGCAAAACATTCATTCGCAAGTCGAAGATCAGCTTTCCCCATGTATCCCAATCCCATTAAATAGTAACCATCTGCCTTTCGCTGGTTGTCTGTCTGATCATCCCCGAACTTTGCAAAGAAGTCCACCTCCCCCGAAGATTCAACCCGCTTTTCCCCGATCCTGAGAAGATCATCCAGCAAAGCCAATGCTTCCTTTTTCTGTATCAGCTTCTGATAAGCCAGGGCCCTGTAGTACAGGCTCCCGGGATCCCGGCTGGTAGCCTTGATCGATTTGTTGTAATACGTTTGTGCGGCCTTCTTATCCCCATCCAATTCATAGGCAAGTCCCGTATAGTAAAAGATCTGTGGATTCCTGTAATAAGCCGTATCCCTGCCAACCATATGATTCTCCGGGTATGTATCAGCCATGAGCAGATCTTCAATGGCCTTTTCATTGTTCCCCCGGGCCATCGATTCCTTGGCCCTCAATAAGTGTGCAGTTACATACATGCCATGCAGCTGTTCTGAACCTTCCTGCCTCTGGAAATGAGTACTGTTCATATATGCGATGGCCCTGTCATAGCCGCCGGTTTGCACCAGGACCTTTATCTCCTGCAGCAGTGCATCCTGGCGCCTGGCCACATATTCATGATTTGACGTCAGCCATGCCAGCCTTTTTTCCAGGGGATCACCCCGCCTTTCATAGAGTCTATCCAGCTCAGCATAATATTTAGGCTGGGTTTTATCATGGGAAAGGGCTGTCTCATAAGCGATTATGGCCTTGTCAATATCCCCGGCATACTGGTGGTGCCCGAATCCGAGATTCCGGTGTACAATGGCCATGGCAGGTTCCAGACCGGCAGCCCTTTCCCAGGCCTCCATGGCTTTTTGCGGTTGCTTGTCGTACAGGAGGTTCCCTGTATAGTAGTATGCTTTTGCGTCATCAGGCTGATATTCCAGGGCTGTTCTGTAAACCTTTAATGTTTCCAGCCTGAAAGGGAAACAATAATCCACCGGCAATGAGATCCCCTGCCGGAAATACTCCCCGGCAGCCCGGGTATCCCCCTTCAGGTGATGCAGGTATCCCAGGTAATAATGGATGGTGGGATAATCAATCAATCCGGCCTTACCAGAGGCTTTCGCGATCTGTAATAGTTGTGTGGCTTCCTGACGGAAACCCGCGTTCATATAATCAACAGCCAGTTCCAGGTAATTTTCAGGATAATCCCTCAGCAATTGTTTCAGGAGGGTTTCATGCTGCCTGGCAGCATCATATTCACCCAGCTGGTCATCCATCATCCGGAGTTCATTTACAGCGTACTTATTCAGGGGATCGATCTGGAGAAGCTGTTTGGCAACCAGCCGGGCCTGCGCTTGGTCCCCTGTCCACCGAAGCAGGCTGGTCTTAAGACATAAGGCATTGATATTCATTGCATTGACAAGAAGGGACTGGTCAACGGCCTCCAGTGCATCCCCGTATTTTCCCTGCAGGCTGAAAAGCTGGGCCAGTTGAAAATAGGATGGAGACCTGAACGGATAATCCCATGCCGCCCGGTAGAGTGTGTCAATGGCCGCCTCAAAACTGCCTTCATGCTTCAGTATCAGTCCCAGATGATAGAAAGGTTCACAATCCCTAGGCCTTGTATAATCTCTGGTCAGGCGGGAAATGGCATGCCTCAGGCAACGCTTCGCCTCTTCCATTTCACCTTTCTCCTTGTAAATGATCCCCATGGCAGTATTGCATCTCACATCCAGGGGATCCCGGGCCAGTGCCTCCAGGAAATAGTCCTCCGCCCTCATCCTCGCATTATGGAACTGCCTGATCCGCATGCCTGTATAATACAGCTCCTCGGTGGTTTTTATTTCAGATGGTTCCCCCGGCGGAACAATGGCTTCCGGTAACGGGCCAGCAGGTGCCGGTGGTTCCGCCTGACAGGAAATGATCTCCCGCCCGGAGCTGTTCAGCAGGCTTAATCTCAGATCATGCTCCCGGATATTCCCTTCCATCAGCTGCACGCCCGTAAACGGGTTTGCAGGATCAATGTCAACGGACTTCTCCAGGATGGTTTTGCCCTGATGCTCCAGCACGATCAGTGCATCATCCATTTTCCCTGTGGTGTTGGCCGCCATAAAGACCCGGCCATTTTCCCCGACCTCCAGGTTAATGCTGGCATCCAGGTTGGCATTGTCCACACCTTTTGTTTCCCGCAGGGGGTACCAGTACTGTTTGAACTGCTTGACCTCGTATGGTTTGATCCAGCTGTAATCAGGCTGGTTATCGGAATAGGCCCCGGTCATCAGTTCTGCATACGGACCGTCCTGATCGGTGAGCACTTTTGTATCCCACATCGAACCCTGGTAACCGGGTCCCCATTCCCAGAGCTTGGCCCCTTTGACTATATTCGGATTGCAGACATGGACCGTCCCTGCATTTTTTGAATGATCATATCCGGCCAGGAATCCATCTTTCAGGTCATATGCGAAAAAGGAGATCTGTAGGGGATGGTTTTTCCACCAGCTGGCATCAACACCGTAGCGGTAATATTCCTTTCCCGTATAGGATTCGCTTGTCACGGGCCAGTGCGCAAAACTGTTCTTGGAATGAAAAACGGCAAAATCCACGGAGGGGGGAAAAATTACCTGGTAATCTTCATTTACATGGGTGGCAACATTTGCCCAGTAAAGGAATGAATTGATATTCTCGGTCGTGTTCATAAGGGTGCCGGCCACCTCCAGGTATGATTTCCCGGGATAGAGCGTGATCCCTATGGTCCAGTTCATCCGGTGGCGGGGCTCGAATTCCCCGATCCAGATGGTCGAACTCCCGTCCGGATTTTCCGTCAGGCGGCAGTCCACCGGCATATGGGTCGAGGCCCGGTGATGATGGAATACACAGAATTCTATCCCCCCGGATATCCATGCACCTGTCATCCCGATCAAGGCCGGTTTGATGACATGCTGCCGGTAGAACATCTCATACCCGTTGGTTTTGTCCGTTGCATAGAACAACCTGCCTCCGATCTCAGGCAGGACACATACCTTGAGGAACTCATTCTCCAGGAAAAGGGCATGGTAACGCTGATCCACTTTTTCGTTGGTCAGGTTGTCCTGCAAGGGATACGGATAGATCACCCTGCTGGCACCCTGGTATGACTGGTTCCTGAAAAAGGCAGGATTGGGATCATTGGGATCCATCCTGTAAGTCGGCAGGGTGATGGTATCTTCCCAGACCTTTACCTGGCCGGTCGGCTGTGCCTGCACCCCCTGACCGGCAAGGAGCAGGCATATTCCAATGATAAAAAATTCTTTCATGTCTTTGATTTAGTGGATTTTTCCGTGTTTATAACAGAGTTCTATGAACTTCAGGACCCTCTGGGGGCTGACATCTGCCTGGATGATATGTGCCGGCGAGATCATGTAGCCACCCCCTTCACCCAGGATGCTGATCTTCTCTATGATGTCCTTCTCCAGCTGCTCATCTGTCCCGTTGGGCAGCAGGTCCTGCTGGTCGATGGCTCCCCAGAAAGCAAAAAGTTCCCCGAAATTGTCCTTCATATCCCTGGGGAGATGCCCGGGAACATCGGGCTGGACAGGATTGAATACCTCGAAACCTATTTCATGGATATCCTTGAGCAGCTCGCTTACCGCACCGTCACAATGGAGGATGGGAATGATATCCGGATTC
>LJUP01000325.1 GCA_001303955.1 Bacteroides sp. SM23_62
AATGAAGCGGTCAGGATCACCCAGAATCGTCCGGGCCATACCCGGCCATGGATTCTTGATCACCAGGTTTCCCTCTTCTCCTGTTTTTACCGGTTTCCCGGATTCATCCACCACTTCAACTTCATTCCCGAAAAATGGTTTGGTGGCTGATCCCGGTTTCAATGGCGTAATGGGCAGTGGTGTGATCATGAAGCCACCTGTCTCGGTTTGCCACCAGGTATCCATAATGGGACAACGATTCTTGCCAATCACCTCATAATACCATTTCCAGGCTTCAGGATTGATTGGTTCCCCTACCGAACCGAGCAGCCTGAGGGAACTCAGGTCATGACGGTCGGCCCAGGATGACCCAAACCGCATGAGTCCACGTATAGCCGTCGGTGAGGTATACAGGATATTGATCCCGTATTTCTCGATCATCTGCCACCACCGGTTTGGAAAGGGATGGTTAGGTGCGCCTTCATAAAGGATAGTCGTGGCACCATTGATCATGGGGGCGTAAACGATATAACTGTGCCCGGTTATCCATCCCGGGTCCGCTGCACACCACCAGCGGTCTTCCGGACGGTAATCAAAAACATAGCGGAAGGTAGTGGATGTGTAAACGGTATAACCGCCGTGCGTGTGTACCAGTCCCTTGGGCTTACCGGTGGTACCCGAGGTATATAGAATGAACAGGGGATCTTCCGCATCCATTACCTCTGTTTCGCATTTCGCGCTGGCAATGGGCATGCTCATCAGGTCATGCCACCAGAAGTCCCGGTCATTTTCCATAATACATTCTTCCCCGGTACGTTTGACTGTGATGCAGGCCATTATCGTAGGGGAGCGCCGCATGGCCTCGTTGGCAATCGTTTTCAAATTGGTTGGTTTGCCACGCCTGAACCCCCCATCTGCAGTAACCAGTATATTGCTCCTGGCATCCTCAATCCGTTCAGCAAGGGCTTCTACGCTAAATCCCCCATAGACAACACTGTGGGCCGCCCCTATTTTCGCAGAGGCCAACATCGCAATGATCAACTCTGGTATCTGGGGCATGTAGATCGTAATAATATCTCCCTTTCTTGCCCCCATGGCTTTCAGGACATTGGCAAACTTTGATACCTCCCGGTTCAGGGCAAAAAATGAGAAGGTCCTGACATCCCCGGGTTCCCCTTCCCAGATAAGGGCAAGTTTGTTTCTTGTGTCAGCGCTAAGATGCTTGTCAATGGCATTGGCAACGATGTTGATCTTTCCGCCCGTATACCATTTATAAAACGGTTTATCCGTATCATCCAGCACCCTCTCCCATTTTTTATACCAGTTTAATTTCCCGGCTTCAATTTCCCAGAATCTTTCCCGTTCCTCAATGGATTCCTTATACAGGCAATCATAATCCTTAACCCGGGAAGATTTAAGGATCTCTTCGCTTGGATAGAACATCGTTTCGTTGGCAGGTGAATTTATTTTGGTCATAACAAGCATGTTTTAATTTAGACTGCTTAAAATTAATAATTTCTATTAAAAAGTGAAATGTTTAACTTTGACCGACTCAGATCATGAAATAGCCTACACCCATGAGATCTCATCTAGGACTGTTCCTCATTGTGTCGCTCCTTTTAATTTCAGGCATGGGATTTGCCCAGGAGCTCCAAACCAGATCCGTGATCTCCATTGGAACCCAGTTTTTTCAACTCAAAGACCAGAAGAATTATGGTCTGGTCTTTAATGGAGGCAATATATCGGTGGAATATACCCTGCAGAAGCTGACCGGGCAAAATTTTTTCCGTTACGATGCAGCCTTCGGCCTCGGCGCTGGATTCAGCAAGGGCATTGCCGGGATCAACCTGCATCTGAAACCAGCCGGATTTTCGTATTTGTTTCCATTAGTTTCAAATGGAAAAGCCGTTTTATATATCGGCCCATACTTGACGATGAACTATTTTTTTCAGATGTATCCTGAATTGCAGAGCGGTCACGCCCTTTGGTTTACCTTCTACGATGCGGGACCCAGGTTTATGGTTGATACCCGGTTAAAGGATCAGGCATTCCGGGTACAGTTTGCCAATTCTCTGATCGGGATGGTCTCCCGTCCCACTGAAATGAACGAAACCTATTTCTATACGCTGATTTTTTTTAACCAGGTTGAAAAGGTTCACAGCAATTTCAAGGTTGGGAGTTTCGGCCTTTTAAACCATCCAGATTTTGAATTGGAATGGAGGCAGATAGGAAACAGCAATAAATCACTGGCCTACCAGCTGGAGTATTTTTGTTTTAATACAGAGCCCAGATTGCAATACCTGGTCCATGCCATCAGCTTTTGCATAATGCTCGGAAAGGAAAACAAATGAAAACCTGGAATTTACAGTTTAAGATACTTTTGTTGTCCCTGCTGACCATTACGATATCCTGCCTCCAGCCTGATCCTTTAAACCAGGAACTTAAGTCCATTCAGCCGGTTCATATTGAAGACGGCCTGTCTATATCCTCTCCCAATGCAGAGAAGATCGATTCAGCAGCGCTTGTTGACATATACAGGGATCTGCATGATGAGAATCTTTACTGGCAGTTCCGCAGCATGCTGGTTTTCCGCAATGGAAAACTCGTTGCCGAATCGTATATGAAAGACGATGCGGACAGAACTGCCAGGCACTTGATCTGGTCCTGCACCAAACAGGTTTTGGGTGTATTGGCGGGTATGGCCTTGGAAGAGGGACTCATCGAATCCATTGACGATCCCATAGCTAATTATTTGCCGGAGGAAACCGGCCGGCATCCTGACAAGCAAAATATCACCCTGCGCAACCTGCTCACCATGCAGTCCGGGATCGATTACAGCAATGATGGCGCAACAGGTCAAACGGATAAAGTCCTCCGGCAGATCCCTGATGATATCACGTATTTTATACTCAGCAGGCCGATGTATGCTGAACCTGGGACTGATTTCCTTTACAAAGACGGCGATCCACAACTGGTCTCTGCCATCATTCAGTCCCGCGCAGGCAAACCCACCGACGCCTGGGCTGATGAGGTATTGTTTTCACAAATAGGGTTTCGTAATTACAGCTGGACCCGTTACCGGGATGGGACCACACTGGGTGGATTCGGCCTTGAAACCACCCCCAGGGAACTGGCCAAGTTTGCCCTATGTGTGGCGGACAGCGGCCGGTATAATGGGAAGCAGGTCATCGATCCGGATTGGCTCAAACTGATGACCAGTGAGATAGTTGTCTCCGATGAAGATTTTTCTTTTGGTTTCTACTGGTGGATTAATCCCGCAAGGAACACCCAGCTGATGTGGGGACATGGCGGACAATTTGCATTTATCGTGCCTTCAAAAAACCTGGTCGTGATCATGACATCCATTCCCAACACCCAGGGAGATCACCAGATCCACGGTCTGGATGGACTTGAGATCGTCGACCGAATCATTAACATATGCCTCTGATCGGTCCAGAGGAATACCCTACCTTTCGGCCACAGGCGATAATTTGATGACCCTGTCAGGTTCATTGACAACCACATAAATATTCCCTTCCGGATCCATTCCTACATCCCTTACCCTGCCGGCATTTTTCAGGATCACCTCCTGGTGCATCACACGGTCTCTTTCAATATTCAGCAGCCTGACCTCTTCGTATTTCAGTGCACACACGAGCAGATAATTATCCCCCCATCGCCCAAATGCCTCTCCCTGGTAAAATTCCATCCCGCAAACAGCAATGGAAGGTTTCCAGTACAGGATGGGTTGTTCATACCCTTCTTTCCTGATGAATTCAGTGATGATTGTTCCATCATAATTCTTCCCGTAGGTGATCACCGGCCAGCCATAATTCACGCCTTTGCGGATCAGGTTCAGTTCGTCTCCGCCCAGGGGACCGTGTTCCACCGCCCATACCTCGTCTGTAACAGGATGAACGGAAATACCCTGTGGATTCCGGTTACCCAGGGTATATAAAGTGGGCAGTCCCTCATCCATAAAGGGATTGTCATCAGGGATACTGCCATCCGGATAGATCCTGTGTATCTTTCCGTTGGGTCTTGAAGGGTCCTGTGCCTGGTCCTGTGCCCCGCGGTCCCCAATGCTGAAATATAGATATCCCTTTTTATCGAATACGATCCTGTTGCCATAATGGTGGCGGGTAGTCCGGTATGTTTTATGAGGTGCCTCATAAATAACCTGCTCACCTGTCCATTTCATATCCCTTATCCTGCCCCTGACGATGCGTGTCATGGCCGGTGGCCGCCTGTTGACCAGCTTTTTTTCAATGGCATGGCTGTAGGACAGATAGATCCAACCATTGGAGGCATATGCCGGATCAATATTCACATCCATCAATCCTCCCTGCCCCTCATGCAATACTTCCGGTGTTCCGGATACAGGATCTTCCAGCAGTTTCCCCCCAACTACCATCCTGAGTGAACCGGGCCTTTCGGTGACCAGGGCCGTGTCTTTGTTCAGGAAAACGATCGCCCATGGAATATGCATATTATCTGCCCATATCTTCGTTTCTATCTCGTAATCCAGGGTTTCAATCATGGCCGGAGGATCGGGTTTTTTTGCCCCGGCTGCAGCTTCAGCCTCGTACAGGTAATCTACAATGCTTTCGATTTCATCCTGGGTCAGTGTTTTCTCAAAGGATGGCATGCCAAGACTGGGTATCCCATCCCTGATATTCCTGGTTACGTAACCCCTGCCATCACCGAATTGCCATACGCCGTCCAGCAGGCTCTTTGACATGCCTCCCCTCAGATCGGTCCCATGACAGGTGGCACAGTATTTTACATACAATTCATTTCCATCAGCTGCTGAAGAAGAATCCTGTTTCAGGGAGCATGAGAAAAGCATAAAAGTTCCCCCAATCAGGCTCAGGATTGTAAGCTTTACAAATGTTGGTTTCATATCGTGGTTCATTTAATAGGGTTCCAAAAACATCTTTAAAATAGTAAATGGTTCAGGGATACAGCGTATCCATATGGTTCTCTGATTGTGCAAAATTCATAAAAAAATTCCATTAGACATAGACTGGGCCATCCAGGTGCGGCAAAAATTTCGGCTGTTATTTAGAAACAATCCAGACTGAGCAGTCCTTACACTGGTTTTAAGATTTTTTGATGCTGGCTATAATTACCGGTAAGGAGAAAAATACTCGAAGTACAAGGATACACCGGCTACACTGATGCCCAACTGAACGATTACAAATACGGTATCCGGTTTGCCTCTTCTGTACAAAGCTATGATTGAACCGCTAACCTCCCAGGAATTTAAAACAATCGGACATAGTATATGATCTGCTTGCCCGGTTCTTGGATACTATCGAATATATTCCCGTTACACCTGCCGAGAAGCAAAATGAACTGAATAAAAAATACTGCTGGCCATAGAAAATTCGAGGGAAGCCTTTATCTCAAATGCTTTGGTAAATGGCACATAAATCTTCCATCAGCCATGCTGAATATGGACAGACTGGTAAATAAACACTGATCCCTATCAGTCGATCCGGTTTTAACATTTTGGGCGTATTTTTGTTACATATCCATAACCAAAATGTGGAATGAAAGTACTGCTTACGGGTGCCAATGGTTATATCGGAAAACGGCTGCTGCCTGTTTTGCTGGAGCGGGGACATGAAGTTTATGCGGCCGTAAGGGACAGGAAACGCCTTGAAACGGGTCGGCAACCGGGAGATAACCTGCATATACTGGAAGTGGATTTCCTGCGGGATAATCCGGCTGACCTCTTGCCGGCTGACCTCGATGCGGCCTATTACCTGATCCATTCCATGAGTGCCAGCCAGGATGATTTCAATGAACTGGAATCTGTATCTGCCAGGAATTTTGTAGAACTGATCGACCATACATCCGCCAGGCAGATCATCTATCTGAGCGGGATCAGCAATGCCGAAAAGCTCAGCCGGCACCTTGCATCCAGGCGAAATGTTGAAACCATCCTTTCCGGCGCCAGGATCTCCCTGACCAATCTGCGGGCGGGTATCATCGTGGGATCTGGAAGTGCGTCCTTTGAAATCATCCGGGATCTGGTGGAAAAACTTCCGGTCATGGTAACTCCGAAATGGCTCAACACTCGCTGCCAGCCCATTGCGATACGGAATGTAATTCAATACCTGCATGGTGTCTTGCTTCATCAACAGTGCATGGGGAGGACATTTGATATCGGCGGACCCGAAATCCTGACCTACAGGGAAATGTTGCTGCAGTTTGCAGAGGTCAGAAATTTAAAAAGGCTCATCTGTACCATACCGGTGATGACCCCCAGGCTCTCTTCGTACTGGCTTTACTTTGTCACGGCAATCTCATACAATCTCGCCGTGAACCTGGTAGACAGCATGAAGGTGGAAGTGGTGTGCCGGGAAAACAGGATCCGGGACATCTTGAACATACCCCTGATCGATTACCGCAGGTCCATTGAGCTGGCCTTTGCCAGGATAGAGCAGAACCTGGTACTGTCAAGCTGGAAAGACGCCATGGTTTCGGGCAGCAGGTATGTGGACCTGAACAAATGGATTGAAGTCCCGCGTTTCGGCTGTTACCA
>LJUP01000326.1 GCA_001303955.1 Bacteroides sp. SM23_62
GGTTTTTTAATGTGATTGATAAAAGTAATATACTGCCGGCATTATAACAAAATTCAATCCAATCCAGACAAGTTGTTCTACAATATAAATCTTGACATGATTTGTGCTTACATTTGCCCTACAAGTATGAAATTATGACAGACAGTAAATTCAGGAAGGCAGTAATGGAAGGCATACCGGACGAACTACCACCGGCAAAGCCTTTCGATCCGGATGTGAATCATGCTCCCAGGCGCAAGGATATATTATCCGTTGAGAACAAGAAACTGGCCATACGGAATGCCCTCAGGTATTTCCCAAAAAAACATCACGCTGTCCTGGCCAGGGAATTTGCCGATGAGCTAAGGAATTACGGCAGGATCTACATGTACCGTTTCCGTCCTGATTACAGGATCTTTGCACGTGACATCCAGGCCTTTCCCCACCGGTCCAGGCAGGCAGCAGCCGTGATGCTGATGCTGAGCAATAACCTCGATGAAGCAGTCGCCCAGCATCCCCATGAACTGATCACCTATGGAGGGAACGGAGCCGTATTCCAGAACTGGGCCCAGTATCGCCTGACCATGAAATACCTGGCTGGTATGACCGATCAGCAAACCCTGGTCTTGTATTCAGGGCATCCCATGGGACTCTTCCCCTCACAGCCTGAAGCACCCAGGGTTGTGGTTACCAACGGGATGGTCATTCCAAATTATTCCTCACCCGATGACTACGAGAGGTTCAATGCTCTTGGGGTCAGCCAGTATGGACAGATGACCGCGGGATCCTTCATGTATATCGGTCCCCAGGGAATTGTCCACGGCACCCTTATCACCATCCTTAATGCAGGAAGGATGAGCACCGGGAGGGAAGGGGGGGACCTTGGCGGACAGGTATTTGTGAGTTCGGGACTGGGGGGCATGTCTGGGGCACAGCCCAGGGCCACAGAAATCGCAGGCGGTGTATGTCTGGTGGCAGAAGTTAATCCGAAAGCTATCAGTACAAGGCACAGCCAGGGCTGGGTTTCAGAGGTCCATACCAACCTTGACAGGATGTTGTCAAGAATGGAAGAAGCCCGCAAGCGAAAAAAAGGCCTTTCCCTTGCCTACCATGGGAACGTTGTTGACCTCTGGGAAAAACTTGTGAAGGAGGATGTGGAGATACATCTGGGATCCGACCAGACATCACTCCATAATCCATTTGCCGGGGGATATTATCCGGTGGGACTTTCCTACGGGGATGCCAATACAATGATGGCCGAAAAACCCGCAGATTTTCAAAGGCAGGTAGAGGCATCCCTGAAGCGGCAGGTGGCAGCCATCAATGTGATGACGGAACGCGGCATGTATTTCTGGGATTACGGGAATGCTTTTCTGCTGGAAGCCGGAAGGGCAGGAGCGGACATCTTTACAGCAGACGGTAGTTACCGGTACCCCTCCTATGTCCAGGCTATTATGGGACCCCTGTTCTTCGATTATGGTTTTGGTCCTTTCCGCTGGGTCTGTTGCTCTTCCACCAAGGATGATCTTTTAACCACAGATGAAATTGCCGGCAAGGTGATGGAAGATATGAGTAAAAACTCACCCGTGAGGATCCGTAACCAGTTGCTGGATAACCTGCACTGGATCAGGGAGGCAGGCAAAAATAACCTGGTGGTAGGATCACAGGCACGTATCCTGTATGCCGATGCGGAAGGGAGGGTAAAGATGGCCAGGGCCTTTAACGATGCCATTCGTGAAAATCGAATCACTGCACCGGTTGTCATCGGACGTGACCATCATGATGTCAGCGGAACGGATTCGCCCTACCGGGAAACTTCCAATATCTATGACGGCTCCCGTTTCACTGCCGACATGGCCGTGCAGAATGTCATTGGAGATGCCTTCCGGGGGGCCACCTGGGTGTCTCTGCATAACGGTGGAGGTGTCGGCTGGGGAGAGGTGATTAACGGCGGTTTTGGCATGGTTTTGGATGGAACCCCTGAGGCGGAGCAACGGTTACAAAACATGCTCTTCTGGGATGTGAACAACGGTATTGCAAGGAGAAGCTGGGCAAGGAATGAGGCGGCCATCTTTACCATAGAAAGGGAAATGGACCGGTTTCCGGACCTGAAGGTAACCATTCCGAACCTTGTGGATGATGAGATCGTAGAAAGTGTTATCGACAATAAATGATCATTCACATGAAAACCATGAAGGACCATATGAGTATGCTGAGATTTACGGGTACGGTGATCCTGCTTGCTTTATTGTCCTATTCCTGTGAGGGCCTGCTGGATACTGACACCGGTGATGACCGGGATAAACTGGTAGATACCTGGAAGGTGATCGATGAATCCAGTCCATTGAAATCCGAACAGGGAGCATACTGGGTTGAGATTGAGAAGCATCCCGATTTACAGAACATGATCCTGATTTATTTCTTCCACGGACTCGGGGATAATGTTTATGCCGAGGCCAGCCTGAGCGGTACAACCCTGACTCTCGGACAACAGGTTCTGGAGGGAGGATGGACTGTTCAGGGCAGTGGTGAGATACAGAAAAGCTGGGATGAGATCATATGGGCCTATACGGCTGATGATGGCAGTGGTTTCGTCGAGAAGTTCACGGCTGTTTATACAAGAATAGGTTTGTAGCCCGGATTCAATGCTAATATTCCCCTGAATTCAGCATGATCAGTGCGCAATCCTCCGCTGTTTCAATGCCATTCTCCTTCAGGAGATCAATGAATTCCGGGTTATTTGTACCTGGATTGAAAATCACACGGCGCGGTTTCAGGCTGATAACGTAATCGTAATAATCAGGTTGCCTGTTCGGTGCCAGGTAAAGCAATACCGTATCCACATCAGGTATATCCGGCTTACCGGTATGGATCTCCAACTCTTTTATTTCTCCGGCTTTCGTCCCCACAGGCACTACCTCATGGTCCCGTTTCAACAGGCTCCTGACAGCCTTGTTGGAATACCTTGAGTGATTGGAACTGGCTCCGAGCACAACAGATTTTGACATATTCCCTTGGATACAGTTTAAATTCGTTCTTGATTAACAAATTTAAACTTTTTTTACAGGGTAATGCGAGGAGTAAATCAGATTTTTTCAAGAAGCACGACGGCATAGGCAGATATGCCACTTTCATCTCCTACAAAACCCAATTTTTCGGTAGTAGTGGCCTTGACAGAAAGCTGGTGGTGATCGATATTCAAAACCCCTGATAGTATCTTGATCATTTCAGGGATATGTTCGCTGATCTTTGGTTTCTGCAGGCAGACCGTAGTATCCAGGTTGGATATTTCATACCCGTGAAACCGGATCATGTTGATCGTTTTTTCAAGCAGGATCTTGCTGTCAATGTCTTTAAATTCATCATCTGTATCGGGGAAATGCGTCCCGATATCTCCCAGGGCAAGTGCTCCAAGCATGGCATCGCAAATGGCATGGATCAGGACATCCCCGTCAGAGTGGCCCACTGGTCCCCTTGTATGAGACAGGCTGATTCCCCCTAGTACGAAAGGGAGGCCTTCTTCCAGCCTGTGGACATCATAACCGATGCCAATCCTGAAATTCATTATATTGGTTGAAGCGCTTGCTGCTAATTGCCGCCGAACTCAAAGCCAAGTGTGAAACGCAGGGTATTGGCCAGGGGATTCTGCTGCTTTACCGGGACCAGGTAGGAGAAATCAAGGGCGAATACGTTCAGCCTGAGTCCCATCCCTACGGTAAAATATTTACGGTTACCCTTGGTCTCGTGTTCATGGAAATATCCTCCCCTGATGGCAAACTGCTTTCGGTACCAGTATTCCAAACCGACGCTGTAGGTAATTTCATTGATCTCTTCACGAAATACACTCCTGCTACCGTCATTCATCAGCACCCCTGGTGCATCATAGAAAGACTGGAACATGCCGACCGGAACTGCCACATATGGATTTTTGCCATACTCAATGACCTGGTTGCCATCAGCGTCCCTGATCGGCGTTCCAATACTGTCAGTAGCCCAGACAGGCGGTGTCGGGACAAGCAATTTGTTGATATCAGCCATCACGGATATGGAGTTGTAGTCGTCCAGATTAACCGTAAGTGCCCCGCCCAGTCTAAGGTTAATGGGCAGGAAGGACTTCTCCTGGTTTTCTGTATAAGACACCTTATTCCCCATATTGGCAAACTGGATGCCCAGTCCCAGGATAGCATCCTTGCTTCCCAGCCTCAGATCAGATTTCCGGTAAAAGAACCCCAGGTCCCCGGCGATGGCCATGGCTGCCTTTGAATCACTGCCCCCCACTATTTGTCTGCCCGTGAGGTCTGAACGGATGAAGCGGAATACAATCCCTCCCGAAAAATTATCTGTCAGCAGCCTTGAATAGCCAGCATCGATGGCAAATTCATTGGGCACATATATGCCCTGGGGGGTGCCGTAATTATCTGTAAAGACGATTTGTCCCAGTGAAAAGTACCTGAGTGCCGCGCTTACTACCTGCTTCTCATCGATTTTATAGAAACCGGCCAGGTAAGCAAGGTTGATGTCATTGATCAGTTTCCTCAGCCATGGCGTATAGGACAGGGCCACACCGCCCTGGCTTTCCATGAACACATACTTGGCAGCATTCCAGTATTGAGAATTAATATCCGGTTCACTGGCGACACCAACATCCCCCATGCCTCCGGCCCTGGAATCGGGTGTGATGGTCATAAATGGCACAGCTGTCTGTATGGCATTGAGCTGAGGCCCGCTGGGGGCTGTCCCGTTCTGGGCGAATGTATAATTTCCTGAAATAAAGAACAACAGAAATATTTGCAGACAAATACTTTTAACCGGTACAAACTTCATTATATTTATATTGATTTAAAGCGAAACAAAGATAAAGTAAATTTCCTATCTAACGTTTTTTCTAATTTAATATTACCAGCTTTTCAAATTTTTCGGCGGTCTGGCCCAGTGAGGTCCTGACTTTCACCCTGTAGATATAGACTCCCCGCCCTATCCTGCTGCCAAAATCATCGAGTCCGTCCCAGTCAATGGGGGCACTCCTGTAACCGGTCGATGTAACATGCCTTTCAATGGTTTTAACAAGCTTTCCGGAGACCGTGAATACCTGGATCAGCACGTCCAGATCCGTGTCCGGCTGGTTGTGTTCGAAAAAAAACCGGGTATGCGTGGTAAAGGGATTGGGGTAATTCAGGACATGTTTCAGCACAAGGTCCGATGAGGTATTAACTACAAATTCAATGTAATCCTCAGAGGAATTATTATATACATCCCAGACCTTGACTTTCAGATGGTGTTGGCCGGCTTCCAGGCTTTTCAGCGGGTATTGTATCTTACCGCTCTGATAGGAATCAGTATCCGCTTCATAGAAATCATTCAGTACAATGGTCCGGTTGGTTTGCTGGTCAATGATGGCGGTGAGATCATGGCCGATCCCGCTGCCGATGGTATTGATCCCGTTACTGTCACTGACATATACCAGCAACTGGGGATTTGCATCCGTCATGCCTCCAAAAACAAAATGTTCATCATTCATGAATATTTGAATTTCAGGCCCTTCTGAGTCATTGGCTATGGAATCCGCTGATCCGCCGATGATAACCCGGTCTGATGAACCGCTGGCATCCTCCAGGTTGTCGGCTGCATAAAAGCTTAACTTTCCATAGTCATAGTTGTATGAAATGTCTTTCGGCACGATGAACTGCACCGAGAAAAGGCCATTGTTGACAGAGGCCTTACCCTTATAAAGTATGCGGTCGCGAAGGCTGAAGGTCATCTGGGGATCACCGTCGTTGGAGAGGGTCTTGATTACTGATCTCTTATCATAAATGGTCGGGTAGATGATCCCGTTGAAGGTTGGCATAGGATTGCCCAGTTCATCTTCCACCCATCCGGTAATGGTAACCTTCCCGAGTGCCTTCAGCGTATCTATGGCCTGCGTGATATCGGTTCCGTTTACGGTCAGCACACGGATTCTGTTTTTCGGGTAAGCCAGTACCACGGCCGGATCACCCAGGAGGGTGAAATTCCGTTTGTTGACCCCGGCTGAGGTATTGTTTTTTGTCAGCCGCATCACATCCCCCAGCCGGTAATGCTGATGCTGGGAATTCAGTGTGAATACATGCTCGTAGAACCGAACATTCAGTGCATGATTCGGTCCCGCATAAACCAGCCTGGTCGTACTGAACAGGGCAATGCCGCCGCCTTCCGGATTCAGGAATACCAGTTCGCCGGCCGAGGTATGCTCATAATCGTCAAAGCGGCTGAACTCACAGGTGGCTGTCATAAAAAGCGGCAATTTATCCCGGTTCTGCCAGGAAATGATATCGTTGATCGTAAGGATCCTTTCATGGGCCAGCCCGTTTTCCCCTCCGTGCCCGGTATAATTGATGATCAGTGCACCTTTGTTCACACGCTGGCTCAGCGCTTCGTTTACATCCGGGTACCTGGCCCCGGAAGGAGTAGATACCTGGGGATAGGCATCAAGATAGATCTTCCCGATCGAGAAACTGGGATAATTCGTTTCAACATAGTCCGCCAGTTCGTCCGCCT
>LJUP01000327.1 GCA_001303955.1 Bacteroides sp. SM23_62
AGCAGAACAGAAGCTCCAGGCGAAAGGTGCCACAGCTGGGAAATGTGGTCATCGGGAATGATGTGGAAATAGGTTCCAACGTATGTATTGACAGGGCGACCATGGGATCCACCAGGATCGGGAACAGGGTTAAGATGGATAACCTGATCCAGATTGCCCACAATGTAGAAATTGGCGATGACAGTGTGGTTGTTGCACAGGCAGGTGTGGCCGGATCTACCAAGGTTGGAAAGAATGTCATCCTGGCAGCCCAGGCAGGCCTTGTAGGGCACATTACCATTGGAGACGGGGCGATCATTGCCGCCCAGGCAGGCGTGGCCCATAATATCAGGGAAAAGGAAATCGTCCTTGGTTCACCGGCCTTTGATATCCGCGAATTCCGCAAATCAGCCGCCATTTTCAAACGCCTGCCCGAGATACGCAATACCTTGATACAGCTGGAAAAGGATTTAAAGGAGATGAAACATCGAAACAATCCGGATGGCAGTGCAGGCAGGCGGAAGAAATAGATTTGCTGAATTTTTGTATATTGCGGCGTTCAATTTCTATCTGTAACTGAATGGATGATGACTGGGAATCAGAAAACTATTAAAAAATCTATAAGCTTCAGTGGCAGGGGACTCCATACTGGTGTGGACGTAAAATTGACCCTGACTCCTGCTCCCGAAAATCATGGTTACCAGATCATCCGAACTGATTTGAATGATCGCCCTGTAATCAGGGCCCTGGCCGAGAATGTGGTTGAGACGAGCAGGGGTACTACCCTGGAGGAAAATGGTGTAAAGGTTGCCACCATTGAACATGTGATGGCCGCCTGTGTCGGATCCGGCCTGGATAATGTAAATATAGAAATGAACGGGCCTGAGGCTCCCATCCTCGATGGAAGTTCAAAACTATACGTAGAAGGGATTGTAAAGGCTGGATTCAAAGACCAGCAGACACCCAGGAATACTTATCAGATCACCGAAAAAATTGAATATCGTGACGATGAACGCGGGATAGAGATCACCGCTTATCCCGATGCCAAGTTCAGCGTCGATGTAAAAATAGATTATAACTCGAAGGTGCTTGGTTTCCAGTACGCTAACCTGGACAAAATCACCGATTTCAATAAGGAAATTGCCCCTGCCAGGACATTTGTCTTCCTGCATGAGCTGGAATTTCTGGCAAATAATAACCTTATCAAGGGAGGAGACCTGGACAACGCCATCGTGATCATTGACCGTAAGGTTTCACAGGCAGAACTGGATCACCTGGCTGAGTTGTTTAACAAACCCAAGGTAAAAGTACAGCCTGAAGGGATCCTGAACAACGTCGATCTCAACTTCAGCAATGAGGCGGCACGTCATAAGCTCCTTGATATCATGGGGGACATTGCTCTGGTCGGTCAGCCCATAATGGGGAAAATCATTGCCACCCGTCCCGGACATTACGCCAACAACCAGTTCGCACGCCTGATCAGGAGTAAGATTAAAAAGGATAGACTGAAGAAGAAAGCCCCTGTTTATGACCTGACCAAAGCGGTACTGGATGTGAATGGCATCATGAAATTATTGCCTCACCGTTATCCTTTCCTCCTGGTGGACAAGATCCTTCACCGTGACAGTAAAACAGTCGTTGGGGTAAAGAATGTCTCCTATAATGAACCATACTTCCAGGGACATTTTCCACAGGAGCCTGTCATGCCTGGAGTACTTCAGGTTGAGGCAATGGCACAGGTCGGTGGGATCCTGGTATTGAATACCGTCCCCGATCCCGAACATTATGCCACCTACTTTATCAAAATTGACAATGTGAAGTTTAAACGGAAAGTTGTCCCTGGGGATACGTTGGTCATCAAAGCAGACCTTTTAGAGCCTATACGCAGGGGCATTGCACATATGTTCGGACAGATATTTGTAGGAGATAACCTGGTCTCAGAGGGCGAACTCATGGCCCAGATCGTTAAAGAATATGAATAAAACGAACCAAGGCCAGGCCAACATTCATCCTGAAGCCAGGATTGCTGATAATGTCAAGGTAGAACCATTTGCTACCATCGGCAAAGATGTTGAGATCGGGGAAGGCTCCTGGATCGGTCCGAATACCGTAATCATGGATGGTGCCAGGATTGGAAAGAATTGTACCATTTTCCCCGGCAGCGTGATCTCGGCCATTCCCCAGGATATGAAATACCAGGGCGAATACACAACGGTAGAGATCGGTGACAATACTACCGTTCGGGAATGTGTCACGATCAACAAAGGTACCAAAGCCCGTGGCAAAACCATTATTGGCAAAAATTGCCTTCTCATGGCATATGTCCATGTAGCCCATGATTGCGAACTCGGAGATCAGGTGATCCTGGTGAACAATGTCGCCCTTGGAGGAGAAGTTGAAGTCGATGACTGGGCCATTATCAGTGCATCTTGTCTGGTTCACCAGTTTGTCCAGATCGGGAAGCATGTGATGATCCAGGGCGGCTCAAAAGTTGGCAAGGATGTTCCTCCCTATATTACTGCTGGCAGGGATCCCTTTGCCTATGAGGGACTGAATTCCATAGGGCTGAAACGAAGGAATTTCCCCAACGAGAAGATCAAGGAGATCCAGGATATCTACCGGATCATTTTTCATCGTGGTTATAACTATACCCAGGCCAGGGAATACATTGAACAGCATTTTCAGCCTTCAGAGGAACGTGATGAGATCCTTGGATTCATGCAGAAATCAAAAAGAGGACTGATCAAAGGATTAAACAGTGGAGGTTGATGTTTCATCTCCAAATGAATTCCATCCCTGCGCTTTCAGTTCAATTTCACCTCTCTGTGTCGTTACAAACTTCATTCCGGCATCTTTCTCAGTGATATGACCGATGATGGATATGTCCTTGATTTTCATTACCTCGTCACGCAGATTGAGCGGGATGGTAAACAATAATTCATAATCCTCACCACCATTCAGGGCAGCGATAAAAGGTTCCATATTCATTTCCCTGGACGCCCGGTCGGTTTCCTCAGCAACGGGGATCCTGTCCTGGAATATCCTGCAACCCAGGCCTGATTGTTTGCAGATGTGGATGAGATCTGATGATAGTCCATCCGAGAGATCTATCATGGCACCCGGTACGATCTGATGCTCATCCAATGCCTCAATGATATCCTTGCGGGCTTCGGGTTTCAATTGCCTGCCCAGGATATAATCATAACCAGACAGGTCGGGCTGGATGCTCTTGCCGGATTCATTGAATACCTGCCGTTCCCTTTCCAGTAATTGCAATCCCATATAGGCAGCACCCAGATCGCCTGAAACACAGATCAGGTCATTTACCCTTGCTGTATTGCGGTAGGCAAGCTTCCCTTTCTCCACCTCACCCAGGGCCACCACGCTGATGGTGAGTCCGGTCAGAGAGGTAGTGGTATCTCCTCCTATCAGATCCACCCTGTATTTATTACATGCCAGCCTGATCCCCTCATATATCTGCTCCACAGCTTCCAGGCTGAATTTTGCGGACAGTGCCAGGGATACCAGGATCTGCCTGGGATGGGCGTTCATGGCATAAACATCAGACAGGTTGACTACGACAGATTTGTATCCCAGGTGTTTTAACGGAGTGTAAACCAGGTTGAAATGTATACCCTCGGGTAAGATGATCGATCAGGCCGAACTCGCCCAGTTTGGAAAGGGGGGTTATTTTTTTCCTCTCGTTCATGGGGATTACAGGTATTGAATGCTCCCAAAATCGTCGCAAAATTCACCAAAATTTAATACTTTTACTTATCTTTGTCCTTATTTGGAATAAATCTAAATAAAAGGAGCTGAAGGGAAATGGAAAACAATCATGAAGAGGTAATCAGGGAAGTAACCCAGAACGAATATAAGTATGGTTTCTATACCGATATCGAGACCGATACACTCCCGAAAGGCCTGAATGAGGATATCATCAGGATGATCTCAGCCAAGAAGGAGGAGCCAGAATGGCTGCTGGAATGGAGGCTGAAGGCTTTTCAGCAATGGAAGAAGATGAAAATGCCTGGGTGGGCCCATCTGCGCATTCCTGAAATTGATTACCAGGACATCATCTATTATGCCGCTCCCATACAAAAGGCCAGCCTGGAAAGCCTGGATGAGGTAGATCCTGAACTCAGGAGAACATTTGACAAGCTGGGGATCCCCCTGGATGAACAAAAGCGCCTTACCGGGGTAGCGGTCGATGCCGTGATGGATTCTGTCTCTGTCAAGACCACGTTCAGTGAAACCCTGGCAGAACTCGGGATCATTTTTTGTTCCTTCAGTGAAGCAGTCAAGAACCATCCTGACCTGGTAAAAAAATACCTTGGCTCGGTTGTCCCCTATACGGACAATTATTTTGCAGCACTTAATTCGGCTGTTTTTTCCGACGGGTCCTTCTGTTACATACCTAGGGGTGTCCGCTGTCCCATGGAGCTTTCCACCTATTTCAGGATCAATGCCGCCGATACTGGTCAGTTTGAAAGGACCCTGCTGGTGGCCGATGATGAAGCCTACGTGAGTTACCTGGAAGGCTGTACAGCCCCGATGCGGGATGAGAACCAGCTTCATGCAGCAGTGGTCGAGATCGTGGCCCTGGAGAAGGCCGAAGTGAAATATTCAACGGTGCAGAACTTGTATCCGGGGGACAGGAACGGGAAGGGCGGGATTTACAATTTCGTGACCAAACGCGGCATTTGCAAGGGCAATGATTCGAAGATCTCCTGGACACAGGTGGAAACCGGATCGGCCATTACCTGGAAGTATCCAAGCTGTATCCTGAAAGGCCATAATTCCATTGGAGAATTTTATTCCGTGGCGGTAACCAATAACCTGCAACAGGCCGATACGGGTACCAAGATGATGCACATCGGCAGGAATACGCGCAGTACCATTGTCTCCAAGGGAATATCAGCCGGGAGGAGCCAGAATTCTTACAGGGGACTCGTCCGTATCCTGAAAAATGCGGAGAATGCCAGGAATTTTTCACAGTGTGATTCCCTATTGCTGGGAGATAAATGCGGTGCACACACGTTCCCATATATTGAGGCTGACAACAGCACTTCCATCGTGGAACATGAAGCAACCACCTCCAAGATCAGTGAAGACCAGATTTTCTACTGCAACCAGCGGGGCATAGATACCGAGAAAGCCATCGGGTTGATCGTCAACGGCTATGCCCGGGAGGTATTGAACAAACTGCCGATGGAATTTGCCGTCGAGGCCCAGAAATTATTGCAGATCAGCCTGGAAGGATCTGTTGGTTAAGTCATAATCTAAGTATATAAATGCAATGTTATCAATAAAGGATCTGAAAGTAAATGTGGCAGAGAAGGAGATCCTCTCGGGGATCAACCTTGAAGTGAAGGCCGGGGAGGTGCATGCTATTATGGGACCGAACGGATCGGGTAAAAGTACCCTGGCAACGGCCATAGCAGGACGCGATATGATGGATATCACCCATGGTTCCATAAAATACCTGGGTGAAGACCTCCTGGAAATGGACCCGGAGGAAAGGGCCAAGAAAGGCATCTTTCTGGGCTTCCAGTACCCGGTGGAGATTCCGGGTGTCAGCATGGTTAATTTCATGAAGACGGCAGTCAATGAGCAGCGCCTGTACAAGGGACTGGAACCGCTCTCTGCCGGTGATTTTTTAAAGTATATGCGGGAAAAGAAGGAACTGGTTGAATTTGACAGCCAGCTGACAAACCGTTCTGTCAATGAAGGATTTTCGGGGGGGGAAAAGAAGAAAAATGAGATTTTCCAGATGGCCCTGCTCGAACCCAAACTGGCCATTCTCGATGAGACTGACAGTGGACTGGATATCGATGCCCTGAAGATCGTTGCCAATGGGGTCAATGCCCTGAAAAACAAAGACAATGCAACCATTGTCATCACCCATTACCAGCGTCTGCTTGATTATATTGTACCCGATTTTGTCCATGTGCTGTACAATGGCCGTATCGTCAAATCAAGCGGAAGGGAACTGGCCCTGGAACTGGAAGAGAAAGGATATGACTGGATCAAGGAAGAAGCCGTGAAGTAAGAGAAATGAATATGAGTCAGGAATATATAGAACTGTTCAAAGCCAAGGAGCCATTGCTTGAAAAGGCCTCCCCCCCCTTTATGATGAACATCAGGGAGGCGGCCATCCACGAGTTCGGACTGACAGGTCTGCCGGACAAGAAAAGCGAGATGTACAGATACACCTCCCTGCAGAAGCTGTTTGAGCCCGGCTATACCATGCAGCTGCAGCCCAGCAATGTTGATTTCAGGGTGGAGGACATCTTTAACTGTGATGTGCCCAACCTGCAGACCCGGCTGGAAATCATCCTGAACGGGTTCTACAAGGTAAACGGAACGGCCCTGACTGAAATGGATAACGGAATCATTATCGGGAGTTTCGCCGAGGCCCTCAGGAGATATCCTGAACTGGTCAGGGAACATTATGCCAAACATGCCAGTATACAGAAGGACTCCCTGGTGGCCCTGAACACAGCCTTTGCCATAGACGGCCTGTTTATCTATGTACCCAGAGGCCAGGTCCTCGAAGACCCGGTACAGGTGGTACACCTGCCGATGACCGGGAGCGATACCATGCTGCATTACCGCAACCTTTTCATCATGGAGGAGAATACAAGCGCCGAGGTGATCGTCTGCGACCACACCCTTTCTCCCTTCCGCTTTTTGACAAATGCCGTGACAGAGATATACGCCGGCAATGGGACCAGCTTTCATTATTCCCGGATCCAGAATGAGCACCTGAATTCCAACCTGCTGACCAACCTGTTCATCCACCAGGAGGCCGACAGCACGGTCAGGTCCAACACCATCAGTTTGCATGGCGGCCTGATCCGCAACAATACCAATGTTTTGCTGAACGCACCCGGCTGCAACAATGAAACCTACGGTCTCTTCCTGTCTGACAAGCACCAGCATATTGACAATTATGTGAACATCGACCACGCCAAACCAAACTGCACCAGTACCCAGCTGTTCAAGGGGATCCTCGATGACCAGTCCACCGGCGCTTTCAACGGCCGCATCCTGGTCAGGCCAGATGCCCAGAAAACCATGGCCTACCAGACCAATAACAATATCCTCATGTCCGATGAGGCCCGGATGAATTCAAAGCCCCAGCTAGAGATCTATGCGGATGATGTTCGTTGTTCGCATGGAGCCACGACGGGCCAGCTTGATGAAAATGCCCTGTTTTACATGCAGTCCCGTGGAATTCCCAGGCAGGAAGCCAGGCTGCTGATGTTATATGCTTTTGCCCATGAGGTCATCGAAAAGATCCAGGTTACCCCCCTGAAGGACAGGATCAATCACCTGGTGGACAAAAGGCTGAGGGGTGAACTTTCCCGCTGCAACAACTGTTCCATGGCCTGTGGCGATCTCCCCATCCCTGATTAATGTTCCCCTTATGGACTTTGAAGTAGATAAGATAAGAGAGGATTTCCCATTGCTTTCCCAAAAAGTACACGGACAACCCATTGTCTATTTTGACAACGGGGCCACCACCCAGAAGCCCAGGCAGGTCATAGAGACGGTGCGCAGGTATTACGAGGAGGAAAATGCAAGCATTCACAGGGGTGTTCATTTTTTGAGTGAACGTTCCACTGAAACCTATGAAAAAGCAAGGGAAAAGGTTCGCAAATACATCAATGCAGCATCCACCAGCGAGGTTATTTTTACCAGCGGGACCACCGGGTCGATCAATGCACTGGCATTCAGTTTCGGGGAAAAATACCTGGCCCCCGGCACCGAAGTGATCATCACCGAGATGGAACACCATTCCAACCTCGTTCCATGGCAGATGGCCTGTGAACGAAAAGGTGCCAAATTGAAGGTAGTTCCTTTTAATGAGAAGGGAGAACTCGTGATGGCTGAATTTAAAAAGTTACTGTCAGACAAAACCAGGATCGTTGCCGTCAGCCATATTTCCAATTCACTGGGGACCATTAATCCCATCAAGGAAATCATTCGCCTGGCGCATAAACATGAAGTGCCTGTGCTTGTGGACGGTGCCCAGGCCCTGCCACATGAAAGCATAGATGTGCGGGACCTGGATGCGGATTTTTATGTGTTCTCGGGACATAAGGTATACGGGCCCAACGGGATCGGGGTGCTTTATGGCAAGGAAAAATGGCTGTATGACCTGCCCCCTTATCAGGGAGGGGGGGATATGGTCGATTGCGTTACCTTTGAAAAAACCACCTATAACCAGCTTCCCTTTAAATTTGAAGCGGGCACCATGAATTATATAGGGGCAGCGGGACTGGCAGCAGCCCTGGACTATATCAGCGGGATCGGGCTCGATCGGATCAGGGAATACGAGAAATACCTGCTTGAATATGCCACCATGAAGCTGATGACGGTACCGGGACTCGAGATCTATGGCAATGCTGCCAGAAAGATCAGTATCATCTCCTTCCTCCTCGACGGGATCCATCCCTATGATGCCGGAATGGTGCTGGATAAGCTGGGTATTGCCGTGCGTACCGGGACCCATTGCACGCAGCCGGTCATGGATCATTTCAAGATCACCGGGACCCTGCGGGCTTCCATGGCATTTTACAATACCACCGGGGAGATTGACAGGCTTTATGCCGGACTCCACCGGGTTCGTGAAATGTTCGGATAGTCTGCCTGGCATTGATTATCTTTACGGAAAATTATAAGTAGAATGATGATCGATAAAATTCAAAATGAGATTATTTCAGAATTTGAAGTTTTTGATGACTGGCTTGATAAGTACAATTACCTGATCGAATTGAGCAATGATCTGCCCAAGATCGATCCGCAATACAAAACCAACGAATATGTAATCAATGGTTGCCAGTCGAAGGTCTGGCTGAGGGCCGACCTGGTGGACGGGAAGGTGGTGTTCACAGCCGATTCGGATGCCATCATCACCAAAGGGATCGTTTCCCTCCTGATCCGCGTTCTCTCCGGCAGGAAACCGGCCGAGATCATGGATGCGGAACTGGTATTTATCGACCGGATCGGACTGCGGGAAAACCTGTCCCCCACCCGTTCAAACGGCCTGCTGTCAATGCTGAAACAGATGAAATTATATGCCCTGGCCTACCAGACCAAAATGGCCCGGCAAGGAACAACAAGCACACCTGCAGGTGAAAAGCCTGAAAGGAACGGATAAAGATGCTGACCATGGAGAACGAAAATGAATTTTTGCAAGTGGAAGATGAGATCATAAAGACCCTGAAGCAGATTTATGATCCGGAGATCCCGGTGAATATTTATGATTTGGGACTGATCTACGAGATCGATGTGGATGATGATCATAATGTGAAGGTGAGGATGACCCTCACCACCCCCAATTGTCCCATAGCAGACGACATCATCGCCGAGGTGCAGGCGAAGATTGAAGCCATATCGGGCGTGAACTCGGTGAACCTCAAACTCACCTTTGACCCTCCCTGGGATGAGTCTATGCTCACCGATGAGGCAAAACTTGAACTGGGACTGCTATAAACCACCTTCCCGCCAGCCTTGGAAAATCCTCAGGAAAATAGCCGTAAGATCAAGCAGAAGGCACTTGAACTGGGATTCCTGCAGGCAGGGATTGCCCGTGCAGATCACCTTGCAGATGATGCACCCAGGCTGAGGCGCTGGCTTGATATGGGCTACCACGGATCGATGGGATACATGGAAAAGCATTTTGAGAAAAGGGTCGATCCGCGTGAGCTGGTTGAAGGTGCCCGGTCGGTGGTGGTGGTTCTGCAAAATTATTTCACCAGGGAAAAACAGCATGATGAATCGGCCCCGCGCATATCCAAATATGCTTACGGGAAGGATTATCACCATATCGTAAGGAAAAAACTGCACAGCCTCTATGCCTATATGGGTGAGCATATCGGTGCCCACACAGGCAGGATCTTCGTCGATTCCGCACCCGTGCTGGAAAGGGCCTGGGGACGTCTTGCGGGACTGGGCTGGATCGGGAAGCATTCCCTGCTGCTTAACAGGAAATATGGTTCCTGGTTTTTCATCGGTGTGATCATCACGGATCTGGAACTGG
>LJUP01000328.1 GCA_001303955.1 Bacteroides sp. SM23_62
AGCCAATCACCAGCCCCACCGCATTGGGAGTAATTCAGGAGGGGGGGACTGGGACGGCAAGGATCCTGACCAGTCGGTACTGATCGGGACCAATATCGTTGATTACGACTATATAGAAACCTTAAAAATCCAACTGAAAGACGGCCGAAGCTTTTCGAAAGATTTCCCTGCGGACTTCGCCGTTGATGCTTCGGCAAACTTTATGATCAATGAAGTGCTGGAAAAAATAATGGGGAAGGAAAATGCCGTGGGAGAACGATTCAGGTTCTGGAGCCTGGAGGGCCGGATTATTGGTGTGATGAAAGATTTCCATTACCATTCTGTAAGAATGAAGATCGAACCCGTGGTTTTTATCCTCGGATATACCGAATGGCTTTCATGGATCGTGATCAGGATCGCCCCTGGGGACCTTACCAAAACCATGGGGACCCTGGAAAAGACCTGGAATGAGATCATGCCGGGGTATCCCTTTGATTATAATTTCGTGGATGAATCGATTGACCAGATGTACCGGACCGAAGAAAGGCTGGGTAACCTGCTCAAATATTTTACCATACTGGCCATCATTATTGCCTGCCTGGGTTTATTCGGACTGGCATCATTTACTGCCGAACAACGTACACAGGAGATCGGCATCAGGAAGGTCATGGGTGCCAGGGTCAGTACGGTCATGCTTTTATTATCTAGGGAGTTTACCTGGCTGGTCGTCATTTCCTGCCTGATTGCCATTCCCGCTGCCCTGATCGTGATGAAGAAAGTTTTCCTTCAGAATTTCGAATACCGGACCGATGTGGCCTGGTGGATCTTCCTGGGCGCCAGTCTGGCCGCACTACTGATCGCCATCCTGACAGTCAGTTACCAGGCCGCCAGGGCAGCGCTGTCAAATCCGGCAGATGCCCTGCGGTACGAATAGCACTTTCCTGCAAAGATTTGCTTAAATTTACATTTTATCGGAATCATTTCTCTGCTTTAATTGATTATTACTAAATTAGAGACTGTGAGGATTTACTGAAATGAATCTCCCCAAACATTATATAAAGAAGGCATATTCCCTGGCAAAAAGGATTCTCCGGAAATACGCGAGACAGGAGGTCAGTGAGGAAACCAGGCAGAGGGAGAATGAAATAGCCGTAGCCACATTGAAAAAAGGAGAAAATTTCATCCGTACCGCCCTGCTTCTGAGGAAAAACAACAGTGAAGAAAATGTGGTGCTTTCCATGATCTGCCAGGGGATTGAAAATATTTTAAAGGGGCTCCTCCTGTCAAAGGATTATGTACGTTATGAACCATTATTGCGAAGGAAATTCGGAAAAAACCTGTTGCGGCTGTATTACAGGACGAGGAAAGAATACCACATATCCAACCTGGATGCAAGGGCGGTAAATGAATTGCAGATCCTGGCCTACCTTTACAAAAACCAATTTCTGCACTACGGGCATTTAATCAGCCTCCTCAATGACGACAAGGCATTTGAAAGTGGCCACCTGCTGAAAAAGCTTTTCCAGATCCTGGCCTATGTAAAAAGAAGAATATACTGATCATTAAAGTTGATAGCTGATCAGTCAGGGCGCCTTTTGGGGACTGTAAAGCTGAAGGTGCTGCCTTTCCCGGGAGAACTTTCAACCCTGAGATCTCCTCCGTTCTTCCTCACAAATTCACGGCAGAGGATGAGGCCGAATCCTGTACCCAGTTCATTATTGGTGCCGGGCCTGGATGCCTTTTTGTCAATATTGAACAGGCCGGCAACCTGCTCCTCATCCATTCCCACACCGGTATCCTCTACCGAGAACCGGATAACCTCGTTCTGATCGGCTGCAGAAATGCTGACCTTTCCCCCGAATGGGGTAAACTTGACTGCATTGGACACAATGTTTCGGAGGACTGTTTCAAACATCCTGCTGTCAGCATATACCATGATATCTTCCGAGACGTCAGTCTGTATCACTATGCCTTTGTCACGGGTATAGCTGTTAAGCAAGCCAAGCACCGACTGGATGGTCTCTGTAACACGCAGGTCAGTTGGATTAAATGGTATTTCAGCAGTTTGCAGGCGGGTCCAGTCCAATAGATTCTGCAACAATTCAAAGGCTTTTTTGGACGTATCATTGATGCTTTTGTAGAAAGAAAGTTTCTCCTCTTCTGAGAACCTTTCCGCTTCACCTACCAGCAGGTCGGAAAATCCAATCAGGCTGTGGAACGGATTTTTCAGGTCATGCGAAATAATGGAGATCAGCCTGTTCTTGGTCCGGTTCAATTCATCCAGTTCCTCACCGTATTTAGTCAGCCTGACATTGAGATCCTCGAGCTCATGGTTCTTTTGTTTCAGGATGAGGTTCATCCGCCGGTTCCGGACCAGGGAAAAAGCGATGATGATTCCCAGGGCCATTAAAAAGACCGCAATGGATATCAAATAGTTCCGGAGGCTTTTCTCTTTTTGAAGATCTAACTGATTGGCAATATTCTCCTTTTCAAGCCGCTCAATTTCTTTTTCCTTGTTTACCAGGTCATACCTGTATTCCATATTGGCAATGCTGGTCCGGCTCTCCACATCCATCATGGCTTCGCGTATCGCGTCATAATCAATGTAATATTCGAGGGCCAGCTGGTATTTACCCCTGCTTTTATGCAATTCATACAACATAAGGTATGCATCGTGCTGGATATCCTTCGATTCCATGCCCTCGGCAAGAGAGAGCGCATCTTCGAGGCATTGAAGTGCGGTCGAATATTCCGTCCTGGCCAGGTATAATTCACCCAGATTGACCGAGATCCTGGCGAGGGACCACTTATCCTGCAATTCTTCAGCCAGCGCCATGGCATCAAGGTAATGCGATAATGCCAGTGGGTAATTCTGCCGGTAAGTGAAATATCGCCCGAGATTCATTTGCGATTTTACAATCATTCTTTTATTTCCCAATTTTCTGCGGAGCTCATACGAGCGATGGTACTTTCTGAGGGCCTGGTCAAATTGCTCCATAACCAGGTGGATGTCGGCCAGCACATCCAGGGCACTGGCAACCCCAGACCTATCTCCCAGCTGTTCATGAATGACCAGCGCTTTACTATGATACTCCAGGGCCTTTCCCAGGTCTTCCAATGACAGGTAGATACTCCCGATGACCTGGTATGTATGGCCCATCTGGGTCAGGTTCCTTATCTTTTGAGAGATCTCAAGTGAAGTGTACAAATTCCTGAGTGCTTCATCATACCTGGCAAGCCGCTGGTAATTCAGGGCTATCATATAAAGCAGCCTGTCCGTACCGTCTTCTGTTTCCATTTCCTTAAGCATTTCCAGGGAGCGGGTATAGAAATCAAGCGATTGCATGGACTGCCCCATCTTCCAGTATGTTTCTCCCATTCCACTCAGACAACGGGCCATCCCGGAAAGATTATCCTCTCCTGTCATCTCTAGGGCCCGTTGATAATAATCGATGGATTTTTCGAACTGACCTTTAAGCATTAGAATTTGGGCAACATGACAATTGTCTCCGTAGGATTCCTTTTCCTCCAGCTTCTTGCGGTATATACCATAGGCTTCATCAAGGAAAGGTGCAGCCTTCCCGATATCACCCAGGGAAATCCATGCCGCACCGATGTTCTTGAGGGCTTCTGCCTGATCCGAGAGATTCCCCCTGCTCCCGGAAGCTTCCATGGCCATATTGGAATACTTCAGGCTTGATTCCGGATTAAAGTCCAGCTGTATCCGGGCTACCTGATTCAGCAGTCGGATCCTTTCATGACCTTCGGCCTTGCCGGCCTGCACCAGTAAGCTATCTGTAAGCGTGCCCGAAGAATAGGCAGGGTCCGTTAAGGTAACCAGCAGGATGGAGACAATCAGATACTTCCTGAACATGGGGGCGATTACAGGCTTTATCTGATAAAGATAATCATGATAGGCTAATGGTGCCTGTATTAAATGAATTATTTATGCAGATTTATCAGTTCAGCAGAAATAAATAGTATTTTGCAGTCATCAGAATTGACCTGAGGAATGAACTGGAAAGAAGACCTGAAAAAGTTTGAATCTGATAATTCCACCGGCTCAGCTGAGCTGCTTGAACAATACATTGAATTGCTTCTGTACTGGCTGGAGAAAGGTGAACTCCGAACGCCAAAGGACAAATCTTTCCTGATGGATCAGATCAAGCGTCTTCAGGAAAGCCACAAGAGCTTATTTGTCTTGTTGCATTTTTCCTTCCAGATTATGCAACTTTTAAATAACAGCGGGGAAGATTGGAACGCTGTGCTTGCGGATTTTTTGGAGAACTACAGGCATACTTGGACAGGCGTGAATTCCAGGCTGGCCCAGCTCGCGGGATCGGTCATCGACCTGAATCAGAAAATTATCCTTTGCCACAGTCAGAGCAGTGCAGTCAGGGAGGTCTTTGCAGCATACCGCGGAAATAAAAAGAAAGTAAAGATCATACAGACTGAATCCCGGCCTATCCTTGAAGGAAGGATACAGGCGGTGAATATACATAAACTGGGGTATGAAGTGAAACTCATATCGGATACCGGGTATGCCCGGCACCTGGACCGTATCAATTTGATCATACTGGGAGCAGATGCCATATTCAGGGACTACTTCGTGAACAAATCCGGCAGCTATAATATCTGCCTGGCCGGTAAAAACAAAGGTATCCCCGTGTATATCCTTGCAGACTCAAGAAAATTCTGGTTCAGCCTGCCCCCTGAGCACCGAGAGATGCAATACAACGAGAATAAGAAGCCAGGAGAAGAAATATGGAAAGATCCACACCCTGGCATAGATATTGAGAATTTTTATTTCGAGAAAATCCCGGTCAACTGGGCGGATGGTTTTATCACGGAAAAAGAAATCTTTAAACCTTCACGGCTCCAGAAGCTCCAGGATGGATGATCACCTTCTTGAAATACACCTGAAATACAGGCATTTACCGGGGAAGTGATGGTATTGCTGATGAACCCAGGGAAACAGCTGTTTTCAGTTAGCAAATGCGGGATTAATCCTCCCCGTCATCATATGTCTTGAACCTTGTCTCCCCGCCCTCAGGCTTCATCTCAAGGGGTAATTTTGAGATGATCTTGAGATCCTCTATGTCCTCTTCCATATCGAGATCTTCCGGATCATAATGCCACCTGGAACTTACCTTGCCCCCGGCTTCGGTATATTTCTGCAATAGGATCATGATCTCCAGGATCCGTTTTGAAGAGCTGGTGTTGAAATATGACAACCTGATGCTAAAATCAATGGGACCTTTGACTTCCTCCATATATCGCTTAAGCCATGTGATCAACCGGTCATAGAATTCAGCTGTTTTTTCCGGAAAACTCTCTCCTGAGATCTCGCATTCACCGGAATCTGCCCTGAAATGAACGAATGGTTTATCATACTCATCTTCCAGGATCGGGATATAAAGGTCTTCCATATGCTTGCATTTAATTGAGCAATAAATTTAAAGTTTTAATCCTATAACTGTGATATCATCTGTTTGATTTTCGGTGGACCTGTAATCATGCAATTCCGCCTCCAGTCTGGTTTGCTGCTCCTTCATCGGCAAATTCCCATATTGGTTTAGGAATTGCACAAAGCGTATTGAGCGGAATCTTATCCGCGAGGGGGAATGCTGATCCATCAATCCGTCCGTGGTAAGGTAGATCCTGTCACCTGTGTGTAATGATAATTCATGTTTTGAAAAGGGATTGGGATTAAAATGACCTCCCCCGGTAGTTCGTCTGTCTCCCTTGATGATTTCTACTTCCTTTCCTTTTCTTTTCAGGAAAAGGGATCGTTTGGCACCGGAGAAACTGAGATAGATGCGCTGATCCTTTTCTTTTTGTGTAGCCTTCCTGATTATTTTACAGAGGCAAATGTCCATACCGTCAACATTCTCAGACTTTGGCTGGTTCAGTGCATGACGTAAACGCTGATCCACCAGTTCCAGTATGGTATCTGTCTCCCGTACCTTGCTCTCATTCACAATGGCACTGAGCATGCGGGAACCTATCATGGACAGAAATGCTCCCGGAACCCCATGTCCGGTACAATCTATGGCGGCAATAAATATGGTCTTATCACCGGCACGGTCTTGTCCCAGATTTGAAAACCAGTAGAAATCACCCGACACAATATCTTTCGGATAAAAGAGTACAAAAGATTCAAATATGCGTTCGATTTCTTTCGGGTGCGGAAGGATGGCCTGCTGTATGGTCAGACCGTAATAAATGCTGGCCGTGATGTTCTCATGCTGACGTTCAATTTCCCGGTTTACATTGCGGAGTTGATCCCGCTGTGCCTCGATCTCTTCCTTCTGCTGTGATATGGCCCTGTTTTGTTCCTGTATGATCCTGTTCTTTTCCCGAAGTATGCGGTTGGCCCTCTTTTTCACACGATACGCCCGGTAGATGAGAAATATCATGGTCAAGATCAGCAAGGAAAGGATTATGAAGAATCCCAGTAAAAGTTTTTGCTGTTCAATCTGGTCACTTTGGATCTTTATCCTGGCCTC
>LJUP01000054.1 GCA_001303955.1 Bacteroides sp. SM23_62
GGGATTTTGGTACGGGTGCACTCGGAGATATGGGCTGTCATGTCATGGATCTGCCGTTTTATGCGTTGAAGCTGGGTTATCCTGCCACCATCGAAGCCAGTTCGACCCCGGTAAACCGGGAAAGTCCACCCATAGCATCCAGGGTTGAATATACCTTTCCCGCCAGGAAGGATCTTCCCAATCTTGCCCTTCCGGAAGCTAAATTAACCTGGTCTGATGGCGGGTTGCGGCCAACCCGCCCGGAAGAACTTCCGGACGGAGAGGTCATGGGGGACTGGTCAGGAGGCTGCCTGTTCATAGGAACAAAAGGAAAGATCGTATCTGCCAATTATGGCGGTAATTATAAACTGCTTCCCCAGGATAAAGATTTCCCTGAACCCGAAAAGACCCTGGAGCGGGTCAAGGATGACCCCCTGGGTGGAGGAAGGCACGAGATGGACTGGGTCAGGGCATGCAAAGAGGATCGGAGAAACCGCAAGGAAGCCTGTGCCAGTTTTGATTACGCGGGACCGGAATCCGAAACGGTCCTCCTGGGTAACCTGGCCATACGGCTACAGCAGCTGAACCGGAAACTGATCTGGGACGGGAAAAAAATGAAAATAAAAAACATTGGTCCTGAAGATAAGCTCAGGTTCCGGAAACAACCTGAAGGTTTCACCAGCGACATAGGCAAGCGCTTTGCCGAACCGGAATGGGAGGAGGTCAGCGCGCTGGAGATCGCCAATGAATGGATAAAGCATACCTATCGCGAAGGCTGGGCATTGTGATCAGCTCATCATTCGTACCTCAAAGATTCAGCCGGGTTGACATTGGCCGTCCTGATCACCTGTGAACTGACGGTCAGGATGGCGATCACAATTACCAGCAGGACAGGTCCTGCATAGAACCACCATCCTATGTTGATCCTGAAGGCAAAGTTCTGTATCCAGCCTGACATGAAGTAATGTGCCAGCCCCAGACCAATGGGCACGGCGATCAATACCTGGATCAGGAAATAGCGTATCAGCAGCAGGACAGCATTCCCGGAGGATGAGCCCAAAACTTTCCTGATACCGATCTCGCGTGTCCGCTGGATGGTGGTATAGGAGGAAAGTCCATACAGTCCAAGGCAGGCGATGATGATGGCCAGCAGGGCAAAAAGACTGAAAACCCTGCCGAACCGGGTCTCATTCAGGTATTGCTCGTTGTAATAATCTTCCAGGAAGAAATATTCAAATGGATTTTGCGGGAAGAAGGTACGCCAATGTTCTTCGACCTGTGAAAGTACTTCCTGTGTATTGGCCGGATTCACTTTGATCGAGTAGAAATTCGAGGCATTCCTGAAAAACCGGAAGATCAGCGGTTCATGCTGTACCTTGAGCCCTTCCTGGTGATAATCCTTTACCACTCCCACAATATCGAATGTATCTCCCCAGAAATAAATGGGGACGTTCATGGCAGAGGCAAAATCCTCGAAGCCCATTAGCTGGATGGCACTTTCATTAAAAAGGACAGTTTCACTGTTCTGCCCGAATTCCTCGGAGAAATTCCTTCCCTCGAGAATACTCAAGCCGTAAAAATCCACAAAATGAAAATCAAAGCCGATGATCCTGTACTGGTTACCTTCTTCCGGTCCCTCGTTAATCCGCCGGATCCCCCCTGCATTCCATGGCGGCTGGCGGCCAGGGACAGACGTGGAAGCAGTAACCATTTCGATATCGGGATTCCGGGAGAGTTCTGACTTAAAAGCATTGAATGTTTCCTCATAGGTTGAGTCATTCACGCTGGGGCCCCTCAGTACAAGTACATTCTCGATATCTATGCCCAGGTCATGGTTCTTCATATAAGAGATCTGCCTGTACACGGTCAGGGTTCCCGCTATCAGCAGAAGGGAGGAAGCAAACTGGAAGATCACAAGGATCCTCCGCATTCCCAGTCCCCCGATCTTCAACTCAGATACCCCCTGGAAGACAGTCGTCGGTTTAAAAGACGATAGGAACAGGGCAGGATAGATACCTGAAAGGAAGGCGCCGATGATGAAAATCATAAGTACAGCGGCCCAGAATACGGCATTGTGATGCAGGGTATAATCCAGTTGTTCCCCGGTAAGCATATTGAAATATGGATTGAATACCTGGACCAGGATCACCGCCAGGATCACGGCCATTAAATTAACCAGGACCGATTCGAGCAGGAACTGAGCGAGCAGCTGATTCTTTAGGGCCCCCGATACTTTCCGCATACCTACTTCCCTGGCCCTTTCGAGGGACCTGGAACTGGTAAGGTTGATATAGTTGATCCAGGCTATGATCACCAGGAAAATGGAGATCACCAGCAGGGCGTACACCGACCTGGCGTTGCCGTTGGGTTCGGCCTCGAACATGAAATCCGAATGCAGGTGGATACTTCTCAGTGGCTGAAGGTTAAAGACAACCCATGCATTCCAGCGGTCCATATCATCTCCCAGTTCCTGTTCGATATAAGCCGGTATCTTCGCCTCGAATGCCTTGTAATCAGCGGCCTTGTTCAGGAGGATGTAGTTAAAGAAGGCGTCCCATTGCCAGGCCGTATTTACATCTTCACCCTGGAAGTGGACGAAGGTCGCCCAGGAAACCACGAATTCCGGTTTGAGATGGGAATTTTTCGGGACATCTTCAAAAATACCCGTGATCATGATCTCCACGGCCCCGTTAAAACGGAGGCTCTTTCCGACGGGATTTTCATCCCCGAAGTACTTGCGGGCCACGGACTCGGAAACAACCATTTCCAGGGGATTGACCAGCAGGGTGTTCGGATCCCCCTCAAGCATTTTAAAGGAGAAGATCTCAAAAAATGAAGTGTCGGCAATATAGATGCCCTCTTCCCTGAACTTGATGTCACCCTGGCTGAACACCCCGCTCCAGATCTGGAAGCGCGTGAAATCTTCCACCTCGGGGAAGTTCTGGTAGAGTGCCTGTCCCACAGCAGAACATCCGGCTGCCCATTGTGTTGTGATCACTCCCTTATTGTACCGGTCCTGCTGGATGCGGAATATCCTTTCCCCCTTTACATGGAAATCATCATAGCTCAGCTCATACCTCACGTACTGGATGATCAGGATACAGGCGGTCATCCCGATGGCCAGTCCAAGAATATTGACAAAGGAAGATACCCGGTGATGAATGAGGTTCCGGAAGGCTACCAGGAGAAATAACCTGAACATGGTTTTGGATTTGGTTTGGGATCCTGTTGGGAATATTACTATTTGAGAGGTTAAGGTAAGAAAATATTTGGCAATTCAGAGAACACGATATAACCTATATTTGTTCCAGGTAACACAGGTGAAGTCCAATTTCTGCTAAAGCATAATTGATCATTTATCATGAAAATCAAACCCAGATTTGCATCCTGATCATTTACTGCGGAATCCTCTCTGGATGCCATGCCGGGAGGTAAAAATATTATCTTTGGAAATATGAAACTACATGCGCTTGAAAACAACCCGGAATACATCAGCCTGCAAACCGAGCTTGTAAGGCTTCAAACCCATATTAAAGAAACAGATAAGCGCCTGCTGATCATATTCGAAGGCCGTGACACGGCGGGAAAAGGGGGTAGTATCATGCGTTTTGTCCGCTATCTGAATCCCCGCTGGTACCGGATTGTCGCCCTGAGCAAACCCACTGAGATTGAAAGTGGTCAATAGTATTTCCAGCGATATATCACAGAGTTGCCTGATCCGGGCAAGATCGCCTTTTTTAACAGGAGCTGGTACAACCGGGCTGTTGTTGAACCTGTCATGGGGTTCTGTACGCCTGAGCAGTATAACCGGTTCATAAATGAAGTTACACAGATTGAAAAAATCCTGGTCGAAGATGGGATCAAGATCATTAAGTTCTGGTTTTCCATCGATAATAAGGAGCAGCAAAAACACCTGGAAAACAGGAAGAAAAATCCCCTGAAACAATGGAAACTGAGCACGGTGGATGTCGTCGCCCAGCAGAAATGGAAAGAATTTACTAGGTACAAACAATGGATGTTTGAAAATACATCAACAGAATACTGTCCATGGGTGTTTATTAAGGGGAACAACAAGGATACTGCCCGACTCGAAGCCATCCGCTACGTGGTCAATCAGCATGATTTCCCTAAAAAAGGAGACACATCCGTAAACCTGGAGAACGATCCGAATGTTGTAACCATCCTGACAAACAAGAAAGACGCAAAGCAGATGGAATAAGCAGATTTGTGGATCCCTCCTTCCTGGTCCAGCATAACAAGGGCTGTCAAACCATCCCTGTTCCAGTCCACCGACGCCGGTACGATCATTTCCAGGTTCATTTTGATCACGCCATGCTCATTCTCAAGTGATCTGCCCGCAGCAAATACCGGCTTCTCCCTGGTTTCCGTGTTTTCAAAAAAGGTGAAGCCATCAAGAAATTTCCCACAGATGATATCCAGGTCTCCATTACATGGC
The DNA here is from genome assembly GCA_001303955.1 of Bacteroides sp. SM23_62. Classification (GTDB taxonomy): domain Bacteria; phylum Bacteroidota; class Bacteroidia; order Bacteroidales; family SM23-62; genus SM23-62. The sequence continues at coordinate 4,436 of LJUP01000054.1, forward strand.
TACCTTTTTGACTGAGCACAGATGATTTCCTCCCCCCTGCTCAAATCCCCATCATTACTTCCATTTCCAGTCCCCTGTACAGGTATTCAGTTAAAAATGAAGCTGGTATTAAACTAATACAGGATTTTGCAGCTCATTTAACTTTTACCATTACCTTTGGAGCCATTATTTATAATTATAATCTATGCAGGTTACAGTTAACAGGAAGGATATAAAATTTCTCCCCGATTCCAGCAGGGTAATTGCTCGTTTTCTATACATGGAAGACGAAAGGGCTTTATTTACCATCCGTTCTGTGCTAAATATGTCTGATAGTGAGGCATCTACTGCATTAAGACAAGTGCTGAGGGATTATTCAATGCGTCATAGAAATATCTCTAAAATCTTTGAAAGGCATTTTGATAAAATCGCCCACTTGTTATCGCACTTTAGCATTGACCCTGATTTGCTTCAATATACAACGAAAATACTGATTGGTTCCTATTTTACTTTGGAGTATTCAATCGAATCGGCAGCTTTTTTTAACCCTTCCGTTGTTGAACATCCTGATCAGTCTGATACCGGTGCAGGTGAAAAAAGAGTGATAATAAGTTTCCGGGCCACAGGGGAAGGACATATCTCATCCATCGTTTTTCGAACGGGCGTAATTGATAAAGATAACAATCTTACCATCGAACCTGTGGGCAAGATGCTGGAGGAAGCCGAACATATCCAGCGACATGTATACGATAAAGTGTCGTTTCAGAGCAAGCTGGATGAAATGGAGGAAGTGCATGCGATTATTCCACCCGCATTAATCCTGGATAAGTTAAAGGATAAATTTACCTACGGTGAACTCCGGAGATGTATAGACGACGCAAGAAAAACTCTTCACCTTGCTTCCGATAAAGAGATGCTTTTCAACCGGATCATCTGGCTGGCTTCGTCGCATTATGAACTTGAATTTTCCCTGGATACTAATCTTTCAGAAAGGGTTATTTTCCCTGTATCGTATCTCGAGAAAAATGGTATTGAGGATGCCCGTTTCGTGAAATTTACAGATGATGGTGGAACGGCCATTTATTATGCCACTTACACGGCTTATAATGGCACAACGATATTGCCAAAAATGCTTGACACGAAGGATTTTTATCACTTCAGGATATTGCCTGTTCATGGGGAAATTGCACAGAACAAAGGAATGGCGATGTTTCCAAGAAAAGTTAATGGCAAATATGCCATGCTTTGCCGGATCGATGGCTTTAAAAATTACATTGCCTTTTCTGAAGATATTACCATCTGGCGCGAGGCTAAATTATTACAACAACCTAAATTTCCATGGGAATTTATTCAAATAGGGAATTGCGGTTCACCTATAGAAACCGAAGCGGGTTGGTTGGTGATAACGCATGGAGTTGGCCCTATGCGGGAATATGTATTAGGGGCATCACTGTTAGATCTTCATAATCCTGAGGTAGAAATTGGGAGGTTAAAATCACCCTTATTAATTCCCAATGCCAAAGAAAGGGAAGGATATGTACCCAATGTAGTCTATTCCTGCGGGTCTATTATTCACAATAATGATCTGATCATACCCTACGGCATGTCCGATTGTACATCTACATACGCAACGGTTAATGTAAGGGAACTCCTGAGTGAGTTAACAAACTCCCGACAGCATCGGAAACAATGATAAATCTGCATTACAGATATTTGTCCGCATTTCCTGAAAATGTGTGAATAATGTAACTTATACCCAAAGTTATGTAATGATTTCCGCCAGTATTTGACACATCTTTGTATGAGGATCATTCTTTCACACCTCTACGCTATAAAAGTGATTCCTCACTATAATTCTATACTTAATCAAATAAACACTTAAAAATTGGTAACATGAATAATCTACTTTATCTCATAGCAGCCATCTTGATTATCGGATGGGTAATCGGTTTTTTTGCTTATAACGCTGGAAGTAACATACACATTCTTCTTGTTGTTGCACTTATTCTGGTAATTTTCAGAGCAATTCAAAAGAAAAAAATCGCTTAAAAAGTTGCTTAACTTTAAAACATAAATACACAAGGACAAAAAAGAAATTAAAATGAACTATTTGTATTTCATAATCCCGGCTGTCCTGCTATTCCTGGTGGGAATAAAAATCGTGCGGCCAACACAGCGAGGCTTGATTGAAAGACTCGGGAAGTACCATAATTTTGCCAATCCGGGATTTCACTGGATCATTCCGGTTATCGACAGGATGTATAGGATAAATGTGACTGAACAGATGGTAGATGCCGAGCCACAGGAAATAATCACCAACGATAATCTGAATGCACGTGTCGATGCCCAGGTCTACTTCAGGGTGAAAGCCGACGAAGAAAGCGTAAAAGGATCCATTTACAACGTGAATAATTACAAATGGCAGATTGTGAATCTTGCACGCACGACACTTCGTAATATCATCGGAACGCTTACCCTTAAATCGGCCAACAGCGAGCGGGGGAAGATTAATGCCGATCTCTACAAAACCCTTCATAATGAAACCCGGACCTGGGGTATTGAAATCGTCCGGACAGAGTTGAAAGAAATTGACCCGCCCAAAGACGTGCAGGAAACCATGAATAAGGTGGTAAAAGCTGAAAATGAAAAAATAGCGGCCATAGATTCTGCAACTGCCGCGGAAACGGTTGCTGATGGTGTAAAAAGGGCAAAGATTAAAGAAGCTGAAGGTTTTAAACAATCAAAAATATTGCACGCCGAAGGAGAAGCCGAGGCCATAAAACTGGTAAATGCTGCGGCAGATAAATATTTTATTGGAAATGCACAGTTATTGCGAAAGTTGGAGGCCCTTGAAGCATCGCTTGCGAAAAATGTGAAAATTGTAATTCCAACAGGATCCGAATTGGTAAATATTATCGGAGAGATGGCTGGAATAGTGCCCTTTGAAATAAAACAAAAAGAAGAATTAAGCCCCATATAATAAAACATATCAGAAAAACCATCCTGATGAAATTCATTTTATTGGCCCGCTTATCAACAAAAAAAGTTGCCCTGATCGTTGCCCACCCCGATGATGAGACCCTGTGGGCCGGGGGGACTATACTGAGCCATCCCGCATGGCAGTGGTTTACTGTTTGTCTTTGCCGGGGAAGCGATACCGAGCGTGCAACCAAGTTCAAGGAAGCATTAAAAGTCCTTAAATCGGAAGGGATCATGGGCGACCTTGATGACGGGCCTGATCAAAAGCCGTTGGATGAAAAAGAGGTTGAGCATATCATTGGCTTATTGCCTCCGAAGACGGCCATAAGGAATATTTTCCCAGGCCTGTCTAAACCGCTGATATCTACCGCATACTTACGAAACGGATATGGCTGAAGAAATTCAGTATAATTACAGAAACCTACGGATTTGAAAAAAGCAGTTTTGAAGCAGAAACAACACCACGGGCAGAATCATTCTGGCAATTCACAAATTCGTATGATGCTAAGAAATTGCTTAAAACCAACACGTTTTAGAATGAAAGTACTGGTATTATATGATTACCCTCCTTCCCCCGGTGGACCAGCTTGCGGATGTCCAGGATATCGCAAAGAATTTAATGATCCTCATGAAAGATCAAGTGTTGCGGGAATAAATGGGAAGAGATAGAAGAAGCAAAGAAGGCCGCTATTGGAGTATTGCTGCATAATGTGCATGAACCCTAACACGGACTGCCTCGTACAGCAGGCTGGGGATATCCGGGGCCCTATACAGCTATAACTTATTTATTTTGATTTTTCTGCGCGTTTGGCTGCTTTTTCGGCTCTTTTCTCTTTCAGGTTTTTAAGCGGTGCTTTTTTACCTTTTTTTTCTCTTCCTTCTTTCTCTTTTACCATGATTGTTATTTTTTAATATTAATAAATGGAGCTTTCTTCATACCCGCTTTTGATAACAGTCGAAATCATTTTGAACCGCTCATTGGCTTTAACGATATTAGATGTATGAGCCGGTATAATTATGGCCTGACCTGTTTGAAGGATATTCGGTTTTTCATCGATTACTACCTCGGCCACCCCTTCAATCACCTGAATATGTGTATCGAAGGGAGAGATCTTCTCTGCCAAAGCTTCGCCAATGTCAATGGCAACAATACTTATATTTCCCGTCGTTTTACGGATAATGGTTTTGCTAACCACTGAATTTGGGACATACTCAATTATTTCAATGAGGATATGCGTTTTTGATTTTTCAATTTCAGTAGTTTGCATATGTTTACAATAAAGATGATCACTTTGCAGTTTTATTTCTCAACCCGTAAACCGTTTGAAAATGATAGCCATAAACGGTAAAAGCGATGGCATCAACAAATGATCCGGGCCGGTGGAACAGGGTCCATATCAGTAATTTCCAATATTCCCTTCTTCCCTTGTTAAACAATCCAATGATAAAAACTGATTTAAAGAATGCTCTGATAAGCGAAAATTCGATCATTGTATGAGTGTTATTTAGCCGGTTATAATTTAATAGCATCTGCCGTATTCTTTGGTAATAGGGTTTGGTTGTATAGATGTTATGAATAATGCTTTTATATCCTTTCAAAAGTTCAATTTGATTCATTTTAGGTATGAAATTCATGGAGAGATCGGTGTTGTTCCCGCTGGTTTCGGTTATCAGCCTGTTTTCCGCCGCTAAGCGTTCATACAGCCGGGTGTTTTTTGGTGCATTCAACAATCCGACCATAGCAGAAACAATACCGCTTTTTTGTATGAAATCAATTTGTCGTTGAAAAACTCCTTGAGTATCGCTGTCAAAACCTACAATGAATCCACCTGCCACCTGCATCCCGGCCTTTTGTATTATTTTAACGCTTGCCAGCATATCACGGTTCTTATTCTGTAATTTATTGCAGTCATAAAGAGATTTTTCTTCAGGGGTTTCGATGCCAATGAAAGTGGAATTAAATCCCGTGTTAACCATCAACGTCAGCAATTCTTCGTCATCGGCAAGATTAATGGAGGTCTCTGTATTAAACGTAAATGGATATTTATGGGTTTGCATCCAATTTTTCATATCCGGAAGCAAGCTTTTTTTTACTTCTTTTTTGTTTCCAATGAAATTATCGTCAACAATAAATACGGATCCGCGCCATTTGAGATTATAAAGTGTCTCAAGCTCTTTTATAACCTGGCTGGAATCTTTCATCCTTACCTTGTGTCCCAATAGCGAAGTGATTTCACAGAAATCACATGAAAAGGGGCATCCACGCGAAACCTGTACATTCATAAAGGCATATTTCCCCCTCGCTAACAAATGGTAATCGGGTACCGGTGATTGTGTAACATCTGCATATTCACTGGTCTTGTAAAGTCTCCGGGGCTTTCCCGTACGTAAATCATTTAAGAAAAGTGGCAGCGTAATCTCCGCTTCGTTCAGAACAAAATGATTAATTTGGGGATAGTTGCTGTAATCCTGTGTAAAGAGGGGACCGCCGGCAACGATTTTTTTATTGAGTTTTTTACAATCAGCGATAATATGATTCACTGATTCCTTTTGAATGTGCATGGCACTGATAAAAACATAATCGGCCCACTGGATGTCACTTGTCCGAAGTGTTGCAACATTCATATCCACCAGTTTTTTCTGCCATGTTGATGGGAGCATTGCCGATACGGTTATTAATCCAAGCGGTGGCACCGCTGCCTTTTTAGATATGAACTTCAAGGCATGCTTGAAACTCCAGAAGGAATCCGGGCATTGCGGATAAACCAATAATATTTTCATCTGAAAATTTTTGATCATTATAGCCTGATGGAATGGAAGATGCTGAGCTTTAAACGGCAAATCAAATTATTCCCTTGAATCAATGATTGGTCAAAATTCGAGAAAGAATGCCGGAATTGCGTTACACAATTCCTGATAAATCTTACATAATTCACACCTCTTCAAGGGTGTCACGCCTCTTGTTTTTGAGTTTTTTAAAGTGCGAAGGCGTTAATCCGGTAAATTTTTTGAATTGATTTGACAGATGGGCTACACTGCTATAGTGCATTTTGTAGGCTATTTCGGTAAGATTAAGTTCGTTATATACAATCAATTCTTTTACTTTTTCAATTTTATGGGTCAGATAAAATTTTTCTATGGTGATGCCTTTAACCTCGGTAAAAAGATTGGCAAGGTACGAATAATCGTAATTGAGTTTTTCGCTAAGGTAATCAGAGAGGTTCACCCTGATTTGTTCTTCCGTATAGTGCACTAATTCGATAATAACATTTTTTATTTTCTCAACCAGGATGCTTTTTTTGTTATCCATTAGCTGCAGCCCCGATTTTCTTAATGCAGCGTCCAGTTTATCCAATTGTTTCGGCAGGATATTACCAATGATATTTGCTTCTCCGATTTTTACATCAGTAAAATGCAGGCCTAACTTTTCCAGTTCGGACTTCACTACTATCTGGCAACGGATACAAACCATATTTTTGATATACAGTTTCAAAGAATTATGAAATTACTGGATTTGAGACCTTTTACTCGGTAAAGCTATGAATTTTCTTAAATCTTGCCAGCAGTGCATTATGTTCTTATTTAAAATACATACGGTAAAAAGCTCAATATAACATAAATTGGCTCCATATATTGACAAAATGTATACCAAGCTCTACGAATTGTTTGGCAGGTTCATTCCTCTGGATGAAAATGACAAACAGATCCTGCAGGAAAGATTTGAGCCCCAGTCCGTCAAGAAGAAGCATCAACTCCTTGAATACGGCAAGGTGGCCAATCACTTCTATTTTATCAATGAGGGATTGATCAGGCTTTACGGTCACAAGGAAGGGGAGGAGAAGACCCTGTTTTTCTTCACTGAGGGCATGATAGCCGGGTCCATCGAGAGTTACCTGACCCAGGCTCCATCGGAGTTGATCCTGGAAGCACTCGAAGATACCCATCTGCTGGTGATATCAGGAGAAGGACTTCAGGAACTCTACGATATTTCCACCAAATTCTCAAAGGCAGGGTTACTGCTGACCCAGCACCGCCTGGCCGCACTGATGAAGTTCTTTACCTCCTTTGTCTTCGGTTCACCGGAGGCCCGGTACCAGGATTTTCAGAACAGCCACCCCGATCTCATACAGCGTGTCCCACAGCATATCATCGCATCCTTCCTTGGCATTACTCCGGTTTCTCTGAGCCGCATCCGAAAGAGAATCTCGAACCAAAAGTAATGATGAGACCCTATTTCAAATATCTGGCACTGGGTGGTATACTCTATGATCTCTCAACCTGAGGGTACTTTAATATTTACTACAGTACCTTTCCCTGGTTCACTGGTCATTTGAATACTTCCTCCGTGAAGGTTGATAATCCTCCGGCTGAGGCTGAGGCCGATGCCTGATCCTTTTTCTTTCGTGGTAAAGAATGGGATAAAAACCTGGTCCAGGATTTCAGAGGGGATCCCTCCGCCATTGTCACTCACCCGTATCAACACTGAATCATCTGATTCCTGCGAGGCGAACACCTGGATCCTGCCCTCCCGGTCTTCCCCGAAAGCTTCGACTGCATTCCTGACCAGGTTGATCAGGACCTGCTCCATCATCTTACGGTCCATTTCCGCTGTGAGCCCGGACGGACTGACATTACATGAGATCCTGTAATCAGGGGCAGATTCAAAATGACTGCACAGTGAACAGATATCCGACAAGAACGCTTTCAAACCGACCGGTTTGAGCCGGGGTTCCGGCATCCTCATCAGCGTCTTGTATTGCGCAACGAAATCAATGAGGCGGAGTCCCCTTTGCTCTATCAGGTCTGCACTCCGCTGGATATCCCGTGCCATGCCTGCTTCAAGCTCATACTTCTCTTTATGTCCGGCCAGTACCGAACCCATCCGTTTTTTAATATTCGCACCCAGGGTAGTAATGGGGGTTACCGAATTGGATACCTCGTGGCTCAGCACCCTTATCAGTTTTTCCCAGGAGACCATTTCATGCTCTTCCAGCTCCCGGTCAATGCTTTGAAAGGAGGCCAGCTTCACCTTTTTGTCCCCCAGCAAAAATCCGCTTGCCCAGAATACAAAAGGTACCTTGACACCCGACCGTACCAGCGTAATGATGGTCCGCCTGCCTTCCGCCAGTCCTTCCAGCCTGGTCCGGATCCCGGGATATTCCTCGTCCATCTGCCGCATATTATCCAGCTGGTTCAACGCCAGTAATTTCAGTCCGGCCCGGTTCACCAGTTCCACTTCACCCTTATCGTTCCAGGCCATGATCCCGCTGCCAAGCTGGTTCACTGTGTGCTGGATCAGCACCGATGCATACTCGTTTTCGAGCCGCATCCTTCCCAGCTCACGGTTCAGCCTGTCGAAACTGTGCTGGAGTCCCCTGAAGGTCTTCTCCACCTGCTGCTGGAGGGGTTTTACCATGGTCTCTTCTTCCCCCAGGGTGAGCAGGAACCTGGCCAGGGTGCGGTTCACGGAATTCACATAATGAAAAAGCCATATCACCTGGGCGATGAACAGGATCCCAAGGAACAATACGGTAAAGAACCGGTCCCCTTTCAGAAGGAAATAGAAGAATCCGAAATTGGTGGCGGAAATCAGCAGGATGCGCACCAGGATATTCAGGTAATAACTATTGAAGGCCATATTTTTTCATTTTATGGTAGAGGGTGGTCCTTGAGACACCAAGCTCTTTATAGGTTTCAACCAGTTTCCCATGATGTTTTCTCAATGCTTCTTCGATGGTCCTTTTTTCAACTTCCTCCAGGTTGAGACTTGGCTTTCCGGGGGATTTGTCCAGACGCAGGTTAAAATCCCCGGTGGAAAGGATATCCTTCTCGCACATGATCACTGCGTGCTCGACGGCATGCTGTAATTCGCGGATGTTCCCCGGCCATTGATGTTTTTTCAGTAAGTCCAGGGTCGCCTGGCCAATCTTGAGTCCGGGTTTATCATATTTCCTGGCAAACCTTTCCAGGAAGTATTCAGTCAGGATGATAAGATCATCTTCCCTTTCCCTGAGGGGAGGCAGGTCAATCCGGACGGTATTGATGCGGTACAGCAGGTCTTCCCGGAACAATTGTTCCCCTGCCAGTTGGAAGGGGTCTTTGTTGGTGGCCGTGACCAGGCGGAAGTCCACCGCTATGGCCCTGTTCGATCCGATAGGAGTGATTTCCCGTTGCTGCAGAACCGCCAGGAGTTTGGATTGAAGTGAAAGGGGCAGGTTGCCGATCTCATCCAAAAAGAGGGTTCCCCCGGTGGCCGATTCAATCCGCCCGGTACGGTCGGTACGGGCATCCGTAAAGGCACCTTTGACATGGCCGAAAAGTTCGCTCTCGAAGAGGGTGGGGGACAGCGATCCCAGGTCGACGCTTACGAACACTTCCCCGGAACGCGCAGATTCCCTGTGCAGCATCCGGGCGACAAGTTCCTTGCCCGTGCCGTTCTCTCCGGTGATCAGGACATTGGCATCCGTCGGGGCCACCTTCCGGATCAATCTGACCACATCCTGCATGGGCGGGGATTCCCCGATAAAAACCGGGTGGAGCTTCTCCAGGTCTTCCTTGAGTGATTGGTTGTCCCGCTCCAGGTTTTTCAGCTTGATACGGGATTGCCTCAAACGCAGCGCAGTTTTCAGTCCCGCGATCAGCTTATCCGCATTCCACGGTTTCTGGATAAAATCCGTAGCCCCCTGTTTGATCGCCCTGACCGCCAGTTCAGCATCGCCATAGGCAGTGATCATGATCACGATGGCTTCTGGATCATCCTTTAAGATTTCCCTCAACAAGAAAAGCCCTTCGTTACCCGTATTGACACCGGCAGAAAAGTTCATGTCAAGCAGGATCAGGTCGTAGGATCCGGCTTTTATCCGGCCCGGTAATAAAACCGGATTGGAAAGGGTATGCACCTCCCCGAATTCGTATTTCAGCAGCAGTTCAAGCGATTCCAGTACCTCCCTGTCATCGTCAACAATAAGTATTTTTCCCTGCATAGGATCCGGAATTTTAAAACAATACGTTTTAATATTAAACAAATATGTTCAAAAATTAAACATTTCCCAAATTTATTTTTCCGGCTTGCTCTGTAACCGGCTGAAAATCAAAGCATATCCAGAATGGCACGCCATTTGGCCTGCAATGACTAAATTTAACATCATGTGGAAGAGCTTCTTTAAGACTGCATTCAGGAACCTGGCCAGGTACCGGTCTTTTACCATGGTGAATATTCTGGGACTCGCATTCGCCCTTTCCGTGTTTATCTCGCTGGCCCTGTACATCCAGTTCGAATTCAGTTTCGACAAGTTCCATGAGCAGGCAGACAACCTGTACAGGGTGGAGCAGATCATGATGGGCGGGGGAAGGACCGAACGTATGAACGGTACCCCGGAACCGCTGTGGCAGGTCCTTGAGGCTGATTTCCCCGAAGTGAGATCGGCCATCCGGTTTGTCCCGGGCCAGCAGCAGTTCCACGACAAGGATGGCAATGGTTTTACCCTGAATATCATCTATGTTGAAGAAACCTTCCTGGAAGCATTTTCATTCCCCCTTATCGAGGGACATCCGGCTGAGGTACTCCGGGAACCCCTGACCATGGTTTTGACCCGGACCACGGCTGGCAGGCTGTTCGGAAGCGAAGACCCCCTTGGTAAAACCTACCGGATCAACGGGGTGGACCACAGGGTCGCGGGATTGGTGGAGGATACCCCCGGAAATTCACATATCCAGTTCGATGCCCTCATCCCTGTCTCCACCATTGGCGATGATGCGTTCAGATCCTGGGGTAATAACTGGGTCAATTTGTATGTGCTCATGGAAGAAGGGCATGACATCAACAGGTTCCGGGAGCAGATCCGGTTTTTATTGAAGGAATACCGGGGCGAAGAAAACCAGGATGAGATCACCTGCATCAGTATCCAGAAGATCCACCTTTATAGTGACCTGGCTGTGGAGTATGCATTAACAGGGAGTATCCGGAACATCTATGTCCTGATTGCCATCGCCGTTTTTATCCTCTTCATGGCCGGGGTCAATTTTACCAATCTCTCGGTTGCCTATTCATCCCTGAGGATAAGGGAAGTAGGGATACGTAAGATCAATGGCGGAACGCGCAGGATATTGCTCAGCCAGTTCGTGAGTGAATACATGGTGATGACCCTGATAGCCATCCTGCTTGGATTTGTGCTTTTTGAATCCTTCCTGCCGGTATTCAACCGCCTGGTCAGCAGGGAGCTGAACTTTCAGTACCTGGATAATTACCCCCTGTTCCTGGCCATATTGCTTGCCGGCCTGGTGATCGGGATCCTGTCCGGACTCTACCCGGCGGTGCTGTTGTCGGGATACCAGCCTGTCCAGATCCTGAGGATGCAACTGGCCAAAGGGGGAAGGGGACCCGGACTCCGGGAGGTGCTTGTCGTGATACAATTCACCATTTCAGCGGCCCTGATCATCGGTACCCTGGGCGTCCTGCGCCAGGCCGACTATATGATGAACAAGGACCTGGGATACAACCCTCACAGCGTAATCCGGATTCCTTTCGGGGATACATCCGAGGTAAGGATCCAGCGTCTCAGGGAATTGCTGCTTGAAAATCCCGGAATAGTTCAGGCCTCCGTACATGATTACCCGGTTTGCCATTCGGATAACTGGACCACCATTACCTGGGAAGGGGCCGGTGAGGATGACTACATCAGGATGAATGTGAATTATGCCGATCATCATTACCTGGATCTCTATGAAATGAGATTGCTGGAAGGCCGGGGGTTTACACCTGACCGGTTCGGAAGCGAGCTGGCAGGCAGGGAAGTTATCCTGAACAGGGTTGCCGTACGGCAAATGGAACTGGATGACCCGGTCGGGAGGCACATCCGGTATGGGCTTGATTACCGGATGAGGGAGCCGGGAGATGTAAAAATCGTCGGTGTGGTGGATGACTATCATTTCCTTTCGGTCCATAATCCGATCATGCCCCTGATGATCCGGTTGTATGATGAGGGACTGGCAGGACGGAGTATCTCGGTCCGAATGAATGCATTGAATGTAAAAGGCAGCATGGATTTCATCAAGGAAAAATTCGTTGAAATCTTTCCGGAACTCCCCTTTGACTACCAGTTCGTTTATGATTTCCATGCCAGGATGTACCAGGAGGAGCAAAAAATGGCCCGGGTGATCATGGCCCTGGCCGTCATTGCCATCATCATCGCCTGCCTGGGTGTCTACGGACTGATCGCCTTCACGACCTCACGTCGAACCCATGAAGTAGGTATCCGGAAAGCCATGGGGGCAGATTTTCCAAGGATCTCCTTTTTGTTTATCAAAGAATTCCTGGTCCTGATACTGATCGCCAACGGAATCGCCTGGCCGGTGGGATATTTCGTCGTGAACAACTGGCTGAAATCCTTTCCCTATAAAGTATCCTTCGCAGTGACTCCTTATATGGCGGCCCTGCTCCTCACCATTATCATTACCATCCTCTCCATGCTCTACCATACCTACCGGGCCTCCAGCCTGCAACCGGCAGAGAGTCTCAGGTATGAATAAGCTGATATTTTTCTTCAATATGATAAGATCTTGCAAATATGATTTATATATCGTATTTATATGTCGTATATATAAATCGGACAATCATGAAGGTAACTGCTATTATACCGGATGATATTATCAAAGACGTACAGCGCTTCACTGGTGGGAAAAATATTACAGATAGTCTGATCAAAGCGCTGAATGATTGGTTGTATGCCAAGCGTATCGATAAATTCAATAATGATTTATCAAAAAACCCGGTTCGTTTCATTGAAGGATTCACAGCCGAAGGAATGAGGGAATTTAACAACAGAATATGATACTGATCGATACTTCCGTCTGGATAGAATTCTTTAAGCAAAATGCTGAATATACTGAAGAGATCAACCCCCTTCTCCTAAGAAAACAGGTTGTTACAATTGAACCGGTATTTTCTGAGTTATTATTTGGCGTCCGGCAAAAGAAAGACAAAGATCTGATTTTGTCTTACTGGCAAATACTGCCTAAGATAGAATTTGGAACAACTTCTATGCTCAGGGTTGCTGAATTCGCCAATGATAATTATTTCTATCAATCAGGTATAGGTCTGATGGATGCGATCATCATTAAATCTGCGATAGACGGCAATCATGCCATATGGACACTGGATAAGAATATCAACAATTTTATCGATAAGAAGTATATCTATGAATATAGAGTAGAATAGTAATCCGGACAATTAAACCAGAGCAGTAGCAGGAGGTGTATGGTTTTTATTTCTTATCCGGATAAATGGCCTCTCCCTTGGTCAACCATGAAATGCCAAAAGCAACAAGCGCGATCGTTTCTCCCAGGAACACAAAAGGGAATTTTGAATTGTCATCTCTGATGGCCATAAAAATGACTATGGCGATCAGGCTGGCCACCATGACGAGTCCACAAATCCTGTAGATCACATTCCTTTTCTTTTTCTGCTTGGTAGGTCCCTTGTCTTTTGCGGTCTTGGTGAATAAGAAAAAGGAAAATGAGGCCAGGATAAGGAAGAATAACACAGCGCAGGTCAGATGGATAATACCTACCCAGTCTTCCGGACCCGATTTTGTAGTTGGAAACCATGCGACACCAATGGCAAAAAGTCCGGCTAAATTTCCAGCCCAGTCATCCCATTTATCAAAGCCACTGTAGAAAAACAGGAACAGGGCCACTGCACAGAGGGCACCGACGAATACATCCCCCATACCCGTGTGGTAATAATAGCTGATGGATCCCTCTATCAGTTTTCCATGAAAGATGATTAAACCACCAAGCATCAGGACGAATGGCAATAGCAGGCCAATCCACCCAACTGCCTTTCGAAGGGTCCAGTACGAATAGGTATGCCTGGAGAATTTTTCTTTAATATCAACCATAGCTGGCAATTTTTAAATTAAACATAGTGTAATATGAAATCTGAGAATGCTGGGAATGGAAATGTGATTTTGCTATTGTTTAATCGGAAATTATTGAAAAGGTAGCCGATTGGACCATTTTGCTTGCTATAACTTCATCATGATTAATGTAATATCAATACATTTGCATCTGCAATTAAACCTAATGAAACAACAAACAAGAGAACATTATTCTTCTTTGCTGCATTGCTTGCCCTGGCGGCATGTTCCCAGACCGAACCACCTGCCCAATACTCGATCGAACAGTTCTATAACAATACCAGGATTACAGGAGGTGCCTTTTTAGAGGATGAATCCAAATTATTGGTAAACAGTGATGAGTCCGGGATCTTTAACGTATTCGAAATAGATGTTCAAGAAATTTACATGGACGGGAAGAGGCGGCATAACCTGATTGTATATCACCGGGATATCATGAATGGCGGCACCCTGGAGATAGTAATGGGCCCATCACCTGCTACCGGTTTTACCGGCCAGGTAGAGTAAATACCCTTTCCGAGGCTGGACCGGGATCCTGTCAGTGACTTCGAATTGCTGGCTTTCCTGGAAATCTTCGATCCCGGGAGCGGTGAGAATGGCGCCATCCGGATCCATCCCGATCCGATCCCAGTTTATTTGAAGCTTTACTGCATGGGGATCATCGGAAAAATTCCCCACGGATATCAGCACACTGTCCTCCCTTAAGTATGCTGTGGCTTTTACGTCAGGCTGGTCTGTCTCTACCACGGGATCCAACTCCCATGGCCCGGCCATCCGCGAATGCTCAATGCCAAATTCATCCCAGATCTTCCAGATGGCCACCGGGTCGCAGAGTACACCTTCGGTGAACCAGGGAAGCCGGGTGGTCATCCCGAAAACCATCCCAAGCCAGGGGTTGCCGCCGCCATGCAGCATATCTCCCATGAGCCCGAACGGTATACCGGACACCTCCACAAGCCAGTTCTCATAAGACATTTCATTATACATAAAACTCTCACCAAACCAGAGCTTGTCAACGTATGGAAAGTATTCTGCATACTGCATAGCCGGTCCCTTTGAAAAGCCGGTATTGGAGTGCAGGTCAATGATGCATCCTGGCTTTTCCGCTTCCATGATCTTCTTCATCCTTTTTACGATATGCCTGTCAAAGGATACATCATCCAGGTAGAGTCCGTCGATATCCACATGCCTTATGAGCCATCCCAGTCCCTCGATATAGTAATTGATCCACCGGCCCTCACCCGGGGCTGTCAGGATGGAGGCATCAACCGTCGTATCGTCTGAATGCTGGTACCATTGCGGCCGGTATCCCGATACCAGGTGTTCCCTCAACCAGGGATATCCCCCTCCCGGGCCATGCTCAAATATTTCATCACCCAGGCTTCTCAGGGCCCAGATTTCTATGACATGGTTGGTCAGTTCCCGGATGGTATAATAGATCTTCACCTTGAGCCCCTTTTGGTGGTTCCTTTCCACAAATGACTTCATGGCCTCGACGGCTTTGAAGGGGTAATTGATATATGGATTGAAGGCGTTGGCATGGTGCAGGTTGACGATCCGGATACCGGCTTCCAGGTCTTCGGGTCCCGGATCCGGATTTGCGGCGTTATGGAAATACCTTTCCCTGAACTGCGATGCAGGATTCAGATTTTTTACCGGGGTGACCAGCAGGGCGAATTCATATGCCAGTTCATCCCCTTTTTCCAGTTCACGCTCTCCGCTGAATACCGTGACCACCACTTCCGATTCCCCCCTGTCTATGCTGAATCCTCCTTTCCCCTGGTTGTGCCAGCTTGCCGGGGGGACAGGATGGTACAGGTTCAGCAGTGGGCCATGGTAGTCGCTTCCGCGTAGCTCGACCCAGAGACCACCCCTGGTATTCCCGATCCAGAAACTGTCTTCGGGCCCTTCCCATTTGGCCTTGTGCTTCCCGGGCATAGCTGTCCCAGGGAGTCCCATCACCATCATATATTCAGCCATTTCCCTTCGGAAAGGGATTTCCAGCCGGACATCCTGCAGACTGATATTCTCCATGGCCTTCAGCTGGAAACGATATCGCAGGTACCCATCCGATTCCAGTGCACCCTCTCCGGATAATTGGAAATGTTCCGACTGGCAGGTCCACTCGCCGGATACCTTTCCCCGGCTGTTCAAAACATTCCGGTATTCCGGCGCTGAAAAATGCTCCTCTTCCGGATCTCCATATACGGTAAATATCATGCTTCGATTTAACACCTCGGTATCACCGACCAGGATGGATTCCGGCAATCCCGCTGCACCAACTGTTATCTTTTTCCCAGTAAGCTCGGCTACAAAATTATCAGGTTGTTTTATCGCTGAATAGGGAGTTACCGGATGGTCATCGAGTCCCGCTGTCGAATTGAGCCACCGGAGCCTGGAATGGCGCCAGGGTTCACCATCACCACGATCCTTCAATATCCCACTTTTGACTTTTAGCTTGACTGTAACTTCCTGTTTTTCATCTTCAGCCGGGCCTATCAGGATTTTTCCATGATAGGTGCCCGGACGGATATCCTCAGGGATGTCAACGCCCATCCAGAGAGCCTGTACGCAGCCTTCCCTTACCCGGATCTTTTTCTCAAAGGGATTCCCATAGGTATCCACGCCTTCCGTATTGAAGCAGGTGAGTTTATCGGTCCCCAGTGATACTCCACCCGGAACCTCAAGACCGGTGAAGGACACCTTGAGATCTTCCACATCGGCCCTGGCGGTAAATACGGCAACCTGGAACACGTAGTACTCGTTTCTCTGTGCAATACCTTCAAAATGATTGAGTTTTGGATCCTGGATCCATCTCAGCGGTATCTCATCCATCATCCTGACGGGGTACCGGCGGTCTTCCGTAAAGAGCAGAAACGTACCCGGATGATCCTCAAGGAAGGTGGCTTTTTCTGATGCAAAGGGGATGACCTCCATGGGAAAGAAATGGTCCAGGGCTGTCCGGGCTTCGAACCTTGTCAATGCGGCAGGAGGGAGAGCATCCAGGTCCAGCTGTTCCATCCATTCGGGATCCGGTTTACCTTCCCTTGGAAGATAGTCATTGTTATAGAAACCATATCCTTCCTGAACCTCGAAAGGCAGGTAATACAGATAGTTGGTCCCTGCTTTTACCGGTCCGGCTATTATCTCACAGACTTCCCTGTCCACCCTGATCCTGTGGATATTCG
>LJUP01000055.1 GCA_001303955.1 Bacteroides sp. SM23_62
AGCCTGACAGGTACCTTGACCGTCCATACATTATCCGCATGATCGACTGTAGAAATGTACTGGTGCAGGATATAAATATGCGGAATTCGGCCATGTGGATGCAGCATTACCTGGCCTGTGAAAACCTGACTGTTAGCGGGATCAAGGTATACAACCATGCCAACCAGAACAATGACATGATAGATATCGACGGCTGCAGGAACGTGATCATTTCTGATTGTTACGGCGACACCGATGATGATGCCCTTACCTTTAAAAGCACCTCGGAGCATCCCTGTGAGAACATCACCGTGACCAACTGTGTCCTGAGCAGCCATTGCAATGCCATTAAATGCGGTACCGAATCTACCGGGGGATTTAAAAACATTGCGATCAGCAATTGTATAATAAAACCATCAGCGGAAAATGATCCGATTTTTGGATTACGCAACGGTATCAGCGGCATTTCCATAGAAGTTGTTGACGGTGGAGTCATGAACGGGATCACCATTTCCAATATCAGCATGGACGGTCCCGAAGTACCCATATTCATCCGCCTCGGCAACCGTGCCAGGAAACATACTCCCGAAGCAGAAATACCTACGGTCGGGCAGTTATCCAATGTCCTGATCACCCAGGTCATTGCGCGGAACACCGGGAAGACCGGATGTTCCATTACCGGCATACCAGGTCATCCTGTCAGGAATATAAGCCTTTCGAACATGATCCTTGAATTCGCCGGGGGCATTCAGGAACCTGTCCGGCCGGCCGATGTCCCAGAACTGGAGGACCAATACCCGGAATCGACCATGTTCGGCCATCTGCCTGCCTATGCATTTTTTATCCGGCATGCGGAAGATATCAGTCTGTCCGATATAACAGCCATTACGCTTGATCCTGATAAGAGACAACCTGTCATCTCGCAGGATGTCAGGGGACTTACCATAACAAATGTTCCCAGGCCGTGAGATCACCCTGGCAACTATTGATGCTCATTGGTCATCGGGAATTGATATCGAAGTCCTGCATCTGCAGGTGAATTTGTATCAGATCATATTATTGTTCAATAGTAATTCCAGGCAGGATATCCAGAATTTGTCGTAGTGTTCCCAATAAACAAAATTACATCCCCAGTGGGGAGCCGGATCGGACATATAGGCAAGGACATTCCCTTTTCCGCAGGATCCCCAGGTCAGCAAGGGATCGCCCGTTTCTTTAACCTCCAGCAGGACATCAAATCCATCCCTGGCAAGGGTACGGTTATATCCCAGGATGGGTGGAAAGCCGGAGAAATCAACAGCTGACAATGGTGAGCTTTCTGTAGTGAGCTTTACTGTGAAACCTTCAGTATTTTCCACCAGATCCTCGAAATCCAGGCAGGTAACCGGAAGGATTTTCTTCAGGCCGGTCCTTCCCCAGCCTCCTTTTCCCATCTCCCCGTTAAAGGATAGCCAGCCGCCGCAAAATATAGCATGCATACCATTTTCTATGGCTTCAACAGTCAGCCTGACACGGTCAGGATATGTTAGCGGCTTGGATCCAAATTTAGTCCGGTCGAAAAAATCCGGGGCAAGCTGGAATATCTTTGCTTCGACATCACTGAAAACCAGCACATCGTATTCTTCCAGGATACGTTCCCATTCTCCGGGTGCAAGTTTGTAAAAATCCCAGGTCGGAACCGAATTCACTTCATGCCTTCCCGTTGATTCAAGAGCGGCTTTCAACCATTTACCATAATTGAAAATATCCAGCCCTTTATGGGCATAATTAAAAGGAGTTTCCGCAAAAACCGGTCCCGTCAGTACGGCCCAGTCTCCTATGTAGTAAATCTTCGCCATTGTTATTTTTTTTTCAAGGTATAAATGCCCGCAGATAATTCCAAATCATTTTTATCTTTACCTTAAATAGACAGATCGATCAATGACTTCTTCCGGGCGGATCCAAAAAGCTATGAACCTTACAACTCCTGACAGGGTGCCATTGATGTGCCAGCCTTCCTGGGGATTCGTTCTGACTCAATTTCCGGATATCGATCCTGTCGATCTGTGGCATAACAAAGACGGGATCTATCCCAGGGCTTTTGCAGACATCAGTACCAGGTTCCATTTTGACGGTATGCTGATACCGGCAGTGGGATTGGCCGCACTGGACGAAGGCAGGGTAGTTCGGAAAGATTCATTGTTTCCCGAAGGTCCAAGTATCTATTTCAGCAACGGGGATCAGTGTATTTATTGCCGGGGTGATCTTCCGAGATATTCCTATAAGCATCCCCCTGAGATAGGCATAGATGAACTGGAACCTGAGAAAATTCCGGATACCATCAGCTTTCACACACCATCCAATCATTTAAGGATGTGGATCAATGAAGATCTGCCTGGAAGGGTAATTGAAATATCCCAGGCCCGCGGGTACCTGGATGATGAGTTATCCATACATGGTTCCACCTATGCACCGGAAGATTATTTGATAGACCGGCTGGGCGTGGAAGAGGCCTTCCTGGCCATGATGACCCACCCGGACAAATGCAGGGAAATTCTTCTGCGTTATGCCCAGGCAACTGCCCGTCATATACGGGAACAAATCGATGCCGGTGTGGATGCGATTAATTTTTCTGCTCCGTGGACCGGGCAGAATTTTATTTCCCTGGACATGTACGAAAATGTCATCGCCCCGGCTCAGAAGGTCATTGCGGATCTCTGTAATGAACATAATGTACCCTGTTATTGTCATACCTGTGGTTCCATTGATGACAGGCTGGAGTTGATCATTGACCTGGGGTTCAGCGGACTGGAATGCCTTGATCCGCCACCCCTGGGGAATGTTGAACTGGAAGATGCGGTAAAAAGGATAGGACACCGGGCCTTTATCAAGGGAAATATTGATCCGGTTAATACATTGATGAATGGCAGTCCTTCACAGGTCAGGGAAAGTGCCATAAGATGCCTGGAAGCCGGTATGAAGGCCAGGGGATTTATCCTGAGTACGGCCTGTTCGATCGCTCCGGCAACACCGGCTGAAAACCTGGATATGCTATATGAAGTTGTTGAACAATACGGTCATTATTAGACAAAGCCATTAAGAATATTCTTTCAGATACCAATTTTACTGCACTGGATTGGGTGATAGTCATCCTGTATCCCATGATCTCCGTTGGCATCGGAATTTACGTAAGGAAATTCATCAGGAACATGCGGGATTTTGTTACGGCCGGCCGCAACCTTGGACTCTGGCTGGGGATTGCCACCATGACGGGAACGGAACTGGGTTTGATCACGGTCATGTACTCAGCCCAGAAAGGGTTTACCGGGGGTTTTGCAACCTTTCATATTGCCATGGCCGCACTGATTGTCACATTTATTGTTGGGTTGACCGGATTTATTGTTTACCGGCTGCGGGAAATGAAGGTGCTGACCATCCCCGAATTTTATGAAAAACGATTTGACCGGAAAACAAGAATCCTCGGAGGGATCATGATGGTACTGGGAGGTATTCTGAACATGGGACTTTTCCTTAAAGTTGGATCCATGTTTCTCGTCGGTATTACAGGTCTTTCAGCAACCAGCTGGGCCCTGCCGGCCGTCATGATTTTCCTTATCACGCTGGTATTGATCTATACGGTTCTCGGGGGAATGGTGTCCGTTGTCATTGCCGATTATGTGCAGTTTGTAGTGCTGTCAATCAGCCTGCTCGCTATTACATTCATTTCGATATCAAAACTTGGATGGAACAATATCTTTGACTCCATTCAAAATACCATGGGAACAGCCGGCTTTGATCCGACAGTGGCAGGTGGCGGGTTTGGCTGGGAGTATATTGCCTGGATGTTTTTTCTGGGACTGGTCAGCTGTGCCATCTGGCCAACGGCAGTTGCCCGGGCCCTGTCCATGGAAACTCCACAGGTGGTTAAGCGACAATACATGATTACTTCCGTGTCCTATCTGATACGGTTCCTTATACCCTATTTCTGGGGTATTTCGGCATTTGTATTCATCACGAATGACGCTACTTTCAGTGCATTGTTTTTTCCCGCAGGCTATCCTCCCCCGGATTCCATGCCGGCAGGAGTGGAAGCGGTTGACAACCTTTACGGAATGCCCTTTTTCCTTGGAAAGATAATACCTGCGGGCCTCATCGGTCTGGTTACTGCAGGCATGCTTGCAGCTTTCATGTCTACCCATGACAGCTATCTGTTGTGCTGGAGTACCTCTCTTACCCAGGATGTGGTCGCTCCCATAGCAAAATCAGCAGGAAGGCCCTTAACCTCCAGGCGAAAAGTTACCCTGTCCAGGATCTTCATTGTAATGATAGGGGGATTTGTGCTCTACTGGGGTCTTTTCTATAAAGGCAGTGAGGATATCTGGGATTACATGGCCGTCACAGGTGCCATTTATTTCACAGGAGCATTTGCCTTGCTGCTGGGTGGCCTCTACTGGAAACGGGCCAGCTCTACAGGGGCATTTATGGCCCTGATAGGTGGCCTTGGTGCTATCGTGGGACTAACCCCCGTACAGGACCTTCTGGGTATTGAATTGTCCAGTGCCCGTGTCGGGCTGTTATCAATTATTGGAACTATTGTTCTGATGATCATAGGATCATTATTGTTCCCCGACCGGAAACACCGAAAAGAACCAAAAACCTCACCGAATCATGTCCATTGAGAGCTGGAGCATAATCTGGAAAATTGTCTTTGTCATTGGCGTGTCTATGTTCGCCATTCTGGCCATTTTGGTCATCGCAGGCGGTGCAAGGGATATCGTCAAGCTGATCCAAAGACTTAAAAATGATGACGAAGTATCAGGGATTTCAGAAACCATCTCTGATGAAGAATAAACCCTGCTGGTTTTCTGAAACTATTTTTTTACAGAAACCCTCAGGACAGATGCCCATGAGGTCATTATCATTCCGTTCATACCTTCAGGCCAATCGGATAATATTAATTCAAAATCAGATTCAGGATCGATTTTTTGTTCAAGTGAAAATCTGACACAATATCCATTATCTTCAACAGACTCAAGTTTGGCAGGGCTAGAGATATTTCCAAGCGGATCGATGAACATCGGGGCCTACGCCAACCTCCCATACCGATATAAAGGCATGGCCATTGATCAGCCGGTTATAATAGAAATACAGGTTGTGATAATAAACTTCTGGTTCAAATACATTTTCTGATATATTGATAATCAAATTATTATACACTTCACTATTTGAGCTGCCAGCAAATCCATTTGCCCATCATTGACCGGCGATAGCTTGAATGCATTGAAAGTATTTTTGATCTGGTGGTTCCTGATTACAAATACACCGCTTATCCTGTCTCCCTTGAAGACACTCCCGTTGAAGTGCCTGCACCTGCCATGGTGAAGTTCTTCCCAGGTATAACCGTCATCATGTGTCCAAACACTGATATCCTGCTCCCACCTGCAGTTTTCAACGAGAAAGTGGTGACTTTCCCGTCCTGCAGCATATAACAGCATTTTTCCAACAAACACATCACACTGCTTATCTGACAGATAGTAAATATCAATTGCAGTAATAATATCGGTCAGTCAATGCCTGATTATGAATTCTTCAATAACAATCCAGCAACAATCTTTCAATTGAAAAGCATTGTAATGTAAATCCATGCCCGGCTCTGATTTCCCCTCGATGGAGGCAGTTTCGATACGCTCTGGATTCCCTGTAATTATGATTGGAATATTTGGCAATCCATTTACGCCATGCAACGTAAACGGTTCTGTGTATATCCCGGAGTGAAAAACCATGGTGTCTCCTGCCGATAATCCTGCCATGCGGGATCGTATCATTGTGTGCGATATTAAAGGATTCAGGTATTGAGTTCCTCCTGAAGATAAATTTTAATTGTTACATTTGATTATGATGAATGGATATCAAAGGATCATTGCTGCCCTAAAGGGTGAACAGCCTGATAGCATCCCGGTGATGTTGCATAATTTCATGATGGCCGCAAAAGAAGCTGGGTATACCCAGGCTGAATACCGCTCCGATCCCCAAAAAATTGCCAATGCATTTATTCAATCTGTTGAGAAATATCAGTATGATGGTATCCTGGTGGACGTTGATACGGTTACACTTGCCGGTGCTGTCGGGGTACCTGTTGATTTCCCCGAGCATGAACCTGCCCGTTCAAACAGGGGTTGTTTGAATGATCTGAAAGAGGTGGATGATCTCGGTGAACCGGAAATTTCCAAAAATGAGCGTATCCAGATCTGGCTCGAGGCAGTGAGGATCCTGGTTCAATATTTTGGGAAGGAAATCCTTATCAGGGGCAACTGTGACCAGGCACCCTTCAGCCTTGCAAGCATGATGCGCACACCGGCCGGTTGGATGCTGGATCTGCTTGATCCGGAAAACCAGGAAAGGGTTCACCGCTTGTTATCATACTGCCTGGAAGCGGGACGTCAATTTATGCAACTGATGGCAGGTACTGGTGCCCATCTGCTTTCAAATGGTGACAGTCCGGCGGGACCCGAAATGATCTCCCCGGAAATGTACAGGGAATTTGCCATGCCTTATGAGGCCAGGATGGTGGAGACAGCCAGCAAACTTGGCCTTGGCTATATACTGCATATTTGTGGAAATACCGGTCTCATCCTGGCAGATATGGTGGAAACCGGAGCGGATGGAGTGGAGCTTGATCATAAGACCGATGCCTTATTAGCCAGGGATATTACCAGCAACCGGTGCTGTTTTATTGGCAATATTGATCCCTCAGGTGTGCTGGCTTTAGGAGATCAGCAAACCGTTGCGACGAAAACAAAGGAGTTGTTAGCGCTGTTTGGAAGAACCCGCGGGTTTATCCTGAATGCCGGTTGTGCCATCCCCGCGGAAACGCCCCCGGAGAATATCCGGACCATGATCAGGACCGCCAGGGAGTTTTTATAAGCGACTCAAAAACCTTAAAATAATGTACTCATGAAAACCCGGAAAAATATGATGGGATTTATAGGCCTTGGTGTCATGGGAAAACCGATGTCACTCAACCTGATCAAGGCAGGCTATCCGCTGATGGTCTCGGACATCAATCCCGAACCTGAAAAAGAAGTCGTCGTAGCAGGAGCCTTGAAAGGAAACTCTCCCAGGCATATAGGTGAATCCTGCCAGCTGATTTTCACCATGCTTCCCAATTCACCGGAAGTGGAGGAAGTGATATGCGGAAAGAACGGCGTGCTGGAAGGCGCAAAACCAGGCAGCACGATCATCGATATGAGTTCGATTGATCCCATGGTAGCTATCAGGATAGCCGGGATGGCTTCCCAAAAAGGTGTCGATATGCTCGATGCGCCAGTCAGCGGAGGTGAGCCCAAAGCCATTGATGGTACATTGTCGATCATGGTAGGTGGGAAGGAAGAAGTGTTCGACAGGGTGGAACCTGTCCTGCTGGCCATGGGGGCATCGGCCATTTTAATTGGAAATATTGGCAGTGGGAACATTTGCAAACTTGCCAACCAGATCATGGTTGCCCTACATCTGGCCGCTATGTCAGAAGCCATGGTGTTCGCAGAAAAAGCAGGCGTGGATGCAGAAAAGGTATTTCAGGCTATCAGGGGGGGACTGGCAGGCAGTGCGGTGCTGGATGCCAAAATGCCATTGATCCTGGAGCGTAATTTTAAACCGGGAGGGCCCATCCGCATGCACACCAAAGACCTGCTGAACGTCAGGGATACGGCTCTTGAAATTGACGCACCCATTCCATTGACCACCCAGGTTCTTGAATTCATGAAAGCATTAAAGGCAGATGGAAAGAAGGAGGACGACCATGGCGGTCTTATACAATACTGGGAAAAGCTGGCACATGTTGAAGTAAGGAAAAAGTGATCCTTATATCTAATAATATAACACTGCTTCATTCTTTCGCTGATTGGCGCTTAAAACATAATCTGTATCTCCCGCAGAAAACACCTGTGTCTGTGTTGGACCGGCATCTTCTTCAATAACTGCCCTGTTAAACTTCCCACCCTTGAGGTCAAGGATGTGAAATGATTCAAGCGCCATGGATCCGCTGCGGTTCCCGACAACAATGACCGGCTTTTGCTTTACAAATCCGCTGCTGAGACCATGCCCGAAGGACAGTGAATCGCTGAATCTGATATCCCATTCGCTGCCTGTATTTTTGTAGATATTGAGCGTCTCTCCATGAAAAGGTTCAATGGTCACCAGCTCATACTGCCCGTCTCCATCAAGGTCAATAAAAGTCATCTCGCTTACTTCCTTTTCGAATAGAGATTTGATACGCCAATCTCCGCCGGCATCCTGTTCAAGGTAAAAGATCCCCTCCCTCCCGGAAATACAAATGGTTTCATGTCCGTTGATCCGGGTCCGGGTCATGCCATGGTTCCTGGTAATGCTGTTATCAATAACCCGGGATTCCCAGGATGCTCCGGTTGTATCATCAAGTTTTATCAAATGCAATTCCCCCGGATTTGACCAGTCCTGTGGATTCTCCTTGTATGTGCTGACCGTAGCTGCAAAAAGGAAATTTTTCCCGTCCCGGTTCAGGATCTCGCATCTATGGGCAAAGGGCAAATGCAATGCACGCGTTGTATGCCAGTCCCTATTGGTTCTTCTGTGCAGAAAAAGACCTGCTTCACCACCAACAAACGGGGGGAACAGTCCCATGATGCTGACAAACATATCAGGATTGCCTGGCACCGGGATAAAACTCATCATCCCACCGGGTGAACCTGTTACCTGGCTGGTTTCACCTGTCGTGATGTTATAGAGGTAAACCTCCGGTTTTGTCTCAGATCCGGCACCAATATAAATTTCCGGTCCAACCCTGAAGGCATTGGCTGTATATACTGACTCAATCTCAAGAATAACCTGTTTAGTGTTCATGTCCTTCGAATGTGATTAATCCTGGTTTATATTTCAAAAGTTTCACAGGTCCTGAAAATCCGGCAGGAAAAATCTCTGAATCCTCATTCAGGTATTGTGCAATGGGTGATGTTGTCCATGATCCGCTATCCGGAATTAATTTATTCATCTCCCCGATCAGGCGGTTTCTCCAGACATTGGTTGAGATCACCTCAAGCGTATTTGTCCCTTCTGTCAATGCCCCATCCACGTTGATCTCACTTCCAGGTTCCCAGCATATGCCCAAAGGTGACTCATTGAGCTTAATGTCCGAACTGGCACCCGTCTCACCTGGATTGATCGCATAGCTATAACCCTTCTCTATCCAGCCTTGAGGCAGGTCAAACCGAACCTGGTAGCGGGCAGTCCCGGCATAATATTTGACAAAAGGGTCATCATATTCTGTGAATGATCTCAACTGGTTGATGGCCACTGTCCTGGCGTTTGTATCCGCCTGTACAAATTCGATGGTCCCGGACAATGCCTCAACCGAGAATATCTCTGTCTCCGGAATATTGACCTGATACTTAACGCCTTTGTTCGAGACCATTGAATATTCACCACCCCTCAGGGAATATACTTCAACGTGACCATCATTATTGACTTCCAGCCTGGGAAATACCGGCCCTGTTTTTCCTTCAACCGACGGGAATATGGTAATTCCGGATTTTTGAATTTCAATGAAGTGCTCACCTGCATCCACCCTGTCAAATACAACGAAATATGCCTGCCTTGGCCTGAAAGTCAAGGGGATTCTTGTTCTTGATTCTTCCTCTTTGAAAGCCATGCAAGGATGTACCCTGCCATCCATCGGGTCCCAAACAGATGGACTTTTATCCGCCACATTAAACAGGAATTCAACCTGCTTTAATTCATTCGATTGATTGACCAGGTAATATATATCCTGATCTCCAAGTACCTTATGATAATACAGAAAAATCTCCGGTTGCTCGCAATTGTTTTCAATATCAGGATCCATATTCTCACCGGCTAAAATCTCGTGAATTGGTCTGCCCCAAATTACTTTTCCCTTCCCATAACTGTTTTCGTAAACAGTTTTGCCATCCACATTTCCCCAGATATTATCAGCCAGGCTCCTGAGTTTTTGGTTATCCCTATCATAGTTATTGAGGGACAGGCAGCGCAATGGTTTCGGTCCGACCACAATGGCACCTTCAGCTATCAGTTTTTCAAGTTTTTCCAGTGTCGCCAGCTCCATGACATGATCATCGGGCAGCATCAGCATCTTATAAGCTGCCCTGTCGGGAAGGATGATCTTTCCTTCATCCATGACCAGGTGATTGATCAGTATATCCGGATTGCAATGGTCGGCTTTATAACCATAAGGCAGCTCATACAGAGGTTGCCTGGCCTGGAAATCAGGCATCCTGTCACCGATAAAATAACAGATTTCTGATACAGGTTTCCCTAGCTGCAAAACATACTGTTGCCTGGCAAGGTAACTCGAGAATCCACTGAAATGCTGCCACCAGTTATTATGCCGGTTAAAATGCGATCCGTATCTTCCTAAAGTGAACCCTGGTTTTTTATCCCATGGCTGATGCACATAACTATGCAGAACCATCCGGTTTACCCCGAAGCTGAATGCCATATCGCCATAGGGCTTCAGATCCCACGGAGTCTCACTGTAATGAGCAAACCCAGTATATGCCTCTGCTGCGAGCAGGGATTTACCATATACAGCACAGGCATGTGTTGGTGTGATGGCATTCAGCCGGGTCCCTGGCGAATAATCAATATTTGACAGGTCAGTATTTGAAGGATCCCCGCTTGCGGCCCAGAATTCGGTCATTGGCAGGTCTATATACTTATTTGACCTTAATACATCCAGGGGTGGATAATGAGTGCCACCATAGATCACCTCAGCATGGAGTTCCAAATCATGCTTGTGACATAATGTGCTGAAGTGTTTAAAGAAATTTTCCTCGATCAGATCGGCAATGGTTTTTCTGAAATCATTTAAAAAAGTTTCGGTAATTTCAGCAGATCCTACCACAT
The DNA here is from genome assembly GCA_001303955.1 of Bacteroides sp. SM23_62. Taxonomy (GTDB): domain Bacteria; phylum Bacteroidota; class Bacteroidia; order Bacteroidales; family SM23-62; genus SM23-62. Next base: position 10,873 of record LJUP01000055.1, read on the forward strand.
GGCCGCAAAGTACAGGCAAATATGGCATCATGTCATAGCCCCTTCTTTTTTCAAAGGCCGATGGGAAATCTTCAGACCAATTCTGGTATTCACACTCCCAGCTGTCTATGAATAAATATTTAAAGGTATTTCCTGCATAATCCCCTGCTGCATCAATTAATTTTCGGGGGAAGTTTTTAAAATGAAGATTCAATGCACTGGTGTCCATTTTATCACATTCCAGACCTCTTCCTTCTGCGGTAGCCGGACCATTTTCGGATCCGGTGGTGGTATATCCAAAACGCGCTATGATCCACTTGCCAGCAGGCGCATTCCAGTCCAGCCGGCCATCGGCTGACATGCTGTCAGTTAAGTCAACTACGTTCCCCAATAAAATAGGATTTGCATCCGATTCAACCTTGTCGACATTTACCATTTTATCCATCGAGCGGGATTGCAGGGCCACCGTTTTCTCCAGGTGGGAAGTTATGGATGGAAAATACCGAGGCGTTTCATTTACCTTTAAAAGTTCAATTTCCGATATATTAATCGATTGATTGTTCCCCAAACCACTTATTTCCCTTGGGAGGACCCGTAAATATTTGGCTGTAACCGGAGGTATGGCTATCAGGGAGGTTTTGTTCATTTCCGTTATATTGATACTGATGTATTTTTGAAAGGCCTTTCCATTTTCAGATATTTCAATATCAAACCGGCTGTTTAAATCAACAGCGCCCCATTGGAAATGAAGATAAGGGTGAATGGCTATCTTTTCCACCAATGTTGGCTGTTTAAATGAAAATAAAACCACATCATCGATGGACAATTCAATGAAGCTAAAAGGCTCTCCGTCATTCAGCACATGCCCGTTAATTGAATCATTAACAAATATATCAGGTATATCAGTCTGGTTGATAATACCGGCAGGGGAAGGCCACGCAATCACGGCCACATCCCTGTAAAAGTTCATTTTTGCTTTTGGCCGGGACAGCCTGGCTGAAACCCGCTGGCCCCCTTCCATCAGCGTGGTAGTCCATATGTATTGCTTCATGGATTGCTCAGGCTTGATCCATGGTCCCCCGGTCGTACTCCATCCATCACAATTATGGATGCCAATTTCAATCCCTAACCGATTGGCTTCCTCCAGGGCAAATCTGAACATACTGTACCATTCCGGAGTATTGAATGTAACCTGGGGAACGCCGAAGTCCTTTCCCCCGAAGAGACCAATATTGAGAATGGTTGCACCGATTATCCCCTGGTCCTTCATGGCTTCAAGATCTTTGGTAATACCTTCCCTGGTAATGGCTTTATCCATCCAGTGCCACCAGGTATAGATACCCGCCGTCTCAGGAGGATCCATAAATGAAGAATTGCTGAGCTCATCTCCCAAATCCTTACAGCCAATTAGGAGACAAAAACCCATGAAGAACGGCATAACGTGATTGAAAAATTTAATTCTTTTCACTACTTGAGGTGTTATAAAAGATTAGTTATTCCCCTTGGCTGTTAGACCAAAGGTAATGAATTTAATCACTTCCATCCAGAGGTATAAAAGATGTCGCCATTCCGGGTAAATTGGTTAACTTGCGCCCTTCATATCACAAAACAACTACTATATTATGATCAAAAAAATAGCATCCACTTACCTTCTTTTGTTTGCATTCCTTCTTGGATGTTTTGCATCTGAAGAGAGTGATACTGATCAACAATTTTCCTGGCCAATGGAAATAGCATCTGAAAATGGTACCATAACCACGCTGTACCAGCCTCAGCTTGAATCGTTTCAAAACAATGATCTGGAAGGCCGTCTGGCGGTCACCATAAAAGTACCTGACGAAGAAATGATTTTCGGCGCCCTGTGGTTCAGGGCCAGGATGCTGACTGATCTGGATAACAGAACCGTTTTACTGGAAAAGATGGAGATCATAAATACCCATTTCCCGGATATAGTAGACGATGACAAAATCAGCAAATTCTCAGATTTACTTTCAGCGGAGATTGAATCATGGAACCTGGAAATGTCACTTGACAGGATTCTTGCCAGCCTGGATGAGGTGGAAAACCTGAAACAATTATCCGATCAGATCAACAATGACCCGCCTGACATCTATTTCAGAAATACACCGGCCATTCTGATGATGATCGATGGCGACCCGATTTTAGAAAAGGATGAGGGTTCCGGTCTTGAATATGTGGTGAATACCCCTTTCTTTCTTGTGAGGGATCCAAATAAAGAGGACTATTATATCCATGGCGGTCCCTTCTGGTATACCTCTACCGAGATACTGCATGGATGGGAAGAAACAAAAAAGGTCCCTTCGAAAATTGAAAAATTTGCAAAAGAATCCATTGAAGATCCAGCGGTGGACTCCATCTCACAATCCTATACCGAAGCGCCGGAATTGATTGTCGTATCAGAACCTGCAGAGCTTATCCTGGCAGACGGAGAAATTGATTACCAGGCCATTGAAGGAACAAGCCTGTTGTATGTTGCCAATTCTGAGAGTGATATCATAATGGATATCAACTCCCAGAACCATTATGTCCTGCTGGCCGGAAGATGGTATTATTCAAAATCATTGCAGGATGGTGACTGGGAGTTCCGGGAACCGGATGAGCTTCCGGCAGATTTTGCAAAGATCCCTGAAAATTCTGCCATGGCCACGGTGAGGACCAGTGTTCCCGGGACTGATGAAGCACAGACAGCTTTGCTGGAGCAATCCATTCCGCAAACAGCCACCATAGAACGGAAAGAAGCTTCTGTCGAAGTCAAATACGACGGGGAGCCACAATTTGAAAAAATTGAAGGCACAAATATGTCTTATGCCTTGAATACGGACAAATCCGTTTTGTTGATTGAAGGTATATATTACTGTGTCGACAATGCGGTCTGGTTCATGGCGGACAAACCGACCGGCCCCTGGGAAGTCTGTGTTGAACGGCCGCAGGAAGTGGATGATCTTCCACCTGAATCCCCGGTTTACAATGTGAAATATACATACATCTACGAATCCACCCCCGAAGTGGTTTATGTAGGTTACCTGCCCGGGTACACACATTGCTATGTTTACAGCGGGGTGGTAGTCTATGGAACGGGGTACTATTACCATCCATGGTATGCGCGTGCCTATTATCCGAGACCGGTGACCTGGGGATTCGGGGTCCATTATAATCCCTGGACCGGATGGGGTTTTTCAGTCGGGTTCAGTTATGGGTGGTGTAGCTGGCGATTCCATCCCTACGTGGGGGCTTACTGGGGACCGAGGGGATATTACGGAGGATACCGTCATGGTTACCATCATGGATACCGGCGCGGTTATGGCCATGGTTACCGGGCCGGTTATGCTGCAGCCCAGCGTAACGCAAACCGGAATGTATATAATAACCGCAGCTCAGGTGTCAGGCAATCAAGCCCCGGGAGAAATCCGCAGGCTTCAAGAAATATCAACAACAGGGCACGGCCCTCAAACCAGCCAAATAACATGTACACTGATAGAAGCGGGAATGTTTACCAGCGCAATCAGAATGGCAGTTACGAAAACCGTTCGAACAGGCAACGCCCGCAGGGACGACCACAGAACATACAACAGCCTTCCACCAGCCAGCAGGAACGATCACGACAGGGTCAGATACAAAACAACCAGCGGCAACAGCTGGACAGGTCCCACCAGAACCGGAACCAGGGAACACAAAATTACAACCGTTCACAGCAATACCAGCAGCAAAACCGGAGCAGGCCAAGCGGGCCCAGCAGGCCCGGTGGTGGCAGATCAGGCGGGGCCAGGCCTTCTGGTGGCAGGAGAAGGTAAAAACTAACGATTATTCCAGGATAACCATTTAACCTATTTCTACATATTTACCAGATTTGAAACGATAGAAATATATGCCCTGGTTAAAACGATCCACAGATATATCCTGATGACAAATCCCCGGTGTTCTGATCTCACTGAACAATATATCTACCAGCCTGCCCTGCCTATCAAGTATTGAAAGTTCAACCAGGGCAGTAGATTCAACTGAAAATTTGAAAGTTCCGGAATACTGGACCGGATTCGGAAACAACTCAACATGATTTTGCAGCAGGGGGTTATCCTCATCAGATATGATACCCTCAACACCGGTTGGAGAATTAAACCCTGATCTGATCAGGGTCCAGGCTTTATTATTATGCTCATGCACCTCTTCAACCAGGTTATCCGGATCATCCAGGTAAAATTTCACCGATGTGCCAAATTGATCAACATTGCTGTAGTTCTGTACCCGTGCATTAATGGTGGCGGTATCACCCGGTTGTGGATCAAACGGGCAACAAGGACATATCGAACCAACGATAAATTTAAGAAGGAAGTTATATGAAAATTTCTTATGAAAAAATCCATGAATGACTAACTTTAATAAATCAAAGGAAAAGGAATAAACGCTCCAACAGAAATCCCTATCATTGGAAAATCATTGATTCAAATAGTAATGCTGAATACTTTGTTTATGAGACAACTGTACAAACTTTTACAACAGGTGTACCTGCCCAATAAAAACCAATCATGAGTTATATACATAAAGGATTTGTTCAGGATAACGGGATGATAGATCATGGTACCATCATAACAGATCCATCAGCATTGGTAATCCAGCCGGAAGATGACGGACTTCATATTGTTGATTATACCGTGGGAGATTTTGAATGGTGGTATTTTGATGTTGTCGATCATACATCGGGTATCTACCTGAAAATTGTAATACACCTTGGCACGGATCCACTCAGAATGAGGATCTATCCCCAACTTGCCATCTCGTTGAATACTCCAGATATGAGCGGGAGCTTTAGCCAGCCTTACTCAATCAATGATCTTGATATTTACACACACCAGTGCAATATCTCGATCAAAGATGATGTTAGGGTCAGAACAGCTTCAGGAATTCCTCTCGAATATACCATAGTAATCGACATTCCTGTATTTCAATGCAATCTGACATTTGTCAGTGATCTGGAAGGATGGAAACCTTTGGGCAATGGGGTAACAAACCAGATCGGAAAAAAGAAGGGTGTATTCTCATGGACCATTCAATCGCCCAAAGCCAGGGTGGAAGGTGAATTCACGTACAAGGATAAAAAAGTTACCCTGCAAAATACAATCGGGTATCATGATCACAACTATATCAAGGTTGACAGGAGAAATCCTTTGTACCTGGATGAGCTGGTCACCAGATGGTATTGGGGAAAATGCTATGCAGAAAATCATACGGTCATATTCATGGATACCCATTGCAGGACCAATCGCATTCTATCCTTGATGGTGGCTGAAGAAAACAGAATCATCCATAGTTCCAATAACATGATAGATTGCTTAATAACGCATGCAAACTATGATCACTCGCTTGGTGTAGAATACCCGGCATCTTTGATGGTTACCTCAAAGGATGAAAATCTACCCATGCAAATGGTAGTTGCAACAGACAGAATTTTGGATAGCAAAGATTTACTGGAGGGAGTAAACCCTGTCTTAAAATGGTTGATTAAAAAACTGGTGGCCAAGCCTGTCTATCATGGATTACTATCAAAGGTCAGCATAAGATTAAAGAACAAATCCTGGGAAGGATTTGGAAATTTTGAAGCGATGGTTTTCAGAACAAAATAAGCCGAATTTTTCAACTACTCTTTCCAGTAATCGGTGCAGAATTACAGTTTGATTATTCTTCTTGTTGCTATAAAGCCTTCTGTTTTTATTATGATAAAATAAACTCCTGTCGGATAGGAGTATAGGTCAATCTGTTTAGACTTACCGTTGAAGTATATGGTTTGTATGACCTGTCCGGTCAAGTTTGATATATCCACTGAAAAAATTCCTGTTCTCCCTACCTGTATGGTAATTAAATCATGGGTAGGATTGGGATAGCATAGCATCCATTGAGGACCAGTGAAATTATCCGTTGTATTGGTAATTGATTGGCTGGTGAATTTTTTTACAGTCAGCAAATTATTTTCAGTAAAAGCTACTACTGGCTCGTCGTTATGAACTGCAATATCAACGGTGCCTATATCAGAATTTAAATAATCCTGGACCGGAGGCATCACATACCACTGTTCTCCATCATAAAGGTTTACAGAAATCGCTGTATCGGATTCGGTACTGGCATAGGCAACATACAGATAGGATGATGAAGCCGCCATCCTTAAAAAATAAAAGCTTCCAGCCGGTGCAGATCCTGCGCCCAGAACCATCCATTGAGAACCATTCCACGCTGCGATGTACAGTTCCGTGTTGGCATTTTCAAACCAGCCCACAACAGGGTTGCCTTGATAAAGAACAATCTCAGGATGTGACACCGGGTTGTACATCCTGAATCCGTCACCCAAATCAGTATATTCCTTTGTACCATTTACGATGGCACCTTTCATTACATACAAATATTCCTGTTGTGAAAAAACACAATACCATGCATCATCATCACCGGTAATGTCTGTTCTTAGTCCAACGCTCGTATAGGTGACCCTCCATCCACCATTTAGTTCGATTTGCTCTCCTACGCCCACAATATTCCTGATATGCAACATATCATAATTAGTTGCTACTCCATCTGAATATTTACTTGTGAAACTCATATAGGGAAGGCCCATTGCCATGGCAGCCCTGGGAAACCATTGCGAAACCAGATAGGTACCTGTAAAAGTCACCCAGTTGCCATTTACATTGGTACCATACCCATAATCGTAACCATCATCATACCAGGTAGCTACCACCACAGAACCATCGATATCTACATCAGGTTCATGGCACTCGTTCGAAAGGTTGGCTTGAACTGCCCAATTACTGCCTGTCCATTTTTCAACGATACCCTCGTCAATGTTCAGGGATGGACGTGGTTTCCGGTAGTGGATTACCATCTCCGATCCATCGCTGGCAATACAGGCTTGGGTTACACCGTCCGTAGTTGGCGATGGAAATGAATGCCATTGAAAATCTGTCGATTCTACGGGGCGGATGAGATCATTTTTAAGGGTTGGATCCTGTTTTATTTCTAGTCCAGCCCGACTATCTTTTAATGCAGGCATATGGATCTGTGCCACTATATCAGAACCTATGAGAAGGATTATGGTTATGGTTAAAATTCTTTTTCGCATGACAGGAAATTTTAATATATACCAACAAATAGAATAAAACACGATATACACTGATAATAAATCTATTGAATTATTCTGTCAAATTCAGGATTTCAATTAAGTATTTGACGGAAGGCAGTAATACATCAATTAAAATATAATCAGTGATAGGAAATCAATATTCCATTTATTAGGCTTAGGCAATAAATTGAATATATCAATTATACACACTATTTTTAGTTGACAGTAAGATTGCAACCTTAATTAATGAAAAAATGAAACGACGAGAATTCATCGAAAAAAGTGCAGTACTGGGATCAGGGCTTGCGGCTGCCGGAATGATCAGTCCGAAACCATCCAGGGCTGTCCCGGCAAATGATAAGATCCGCTTGGGAATAATGGGGCTTGGAGGTCGTGGCACCTTTCTCACTTCCCGGCTGGCAGAACGGTCGGATGTAGATATCCTCTACCTCTGTGACGTCAATGCACGTCAATTGGGACGGGCTGCTGAGGAAGTCCGGAGCCGGCGGAATACCTGGCCAAAAATGATCCAGGATTTCCGGGAAATGCTTGATGACCAGACCCTGGACGGAATCGTAAATGCTACACCGGATCACTGGCATGCTCTGGGAACCATTATGGCATGCCAGTCGGGTAAGGATGTTTATGTTGAAAAACCGCTGTCCCTGACAATCTGGGAAGGGAAACAGATGGTGAAAGCCGCCAGGAAGTATGGCCGCATTGTACAGGCCGGTTTACAGTGCAGAAGTGCTCCGTACTTCATTGATGCCGTTGATTATCTTCGGTCCGGTCACCTTGGAGATATCCACCTGGTAAGGGTTTTTAATATGATGAAGCACAGCCCTGCCCCCAAAGGATCGGAAGAACCGGTACCCAATGGACTTGACTGGGATATGTGGTGTGGGCCTTCCAAAAAAATGCAATACAGCCCGGGGCGCTGGTGGTTCAATCGGTGGGAATACAGTACCGGAGGTATTTTAGGTGATCAGATCCATCAGATGGATTTAGCCAGGGCATTGGTCGATCGCATATATCCGGAATCCATCCAGCACATGGGTGGTGTTCATTATTTTAATGACGGTCGGGAAATTCCTGATACACAGATAGTTACTTATGCTTTTGAGAATAAACTGACCATGCTCGCGGAATCAGCACTATGGACTCCTTATATGATGAAAACCCAAATGACAATCAGGGATACAGACAGTTTTCCTGATTGGCCGTTCAACAGTACCAAGGTGGAAATTTGTGGAACCGACGGATTCATGTATTTCGGAAGACATGGAGGCGGATGGCAGGTTTATAATAATGACGGGGAATTGATCAAATCTGTTTACGGCAGGCAATCCACCGATGAACATCTTGAAAATTGGCTGCATTGTATTCGTACCCGAGAGAAACCGACCGCTGATGTTGAACAGGCGCATTACTCGACCTCCCTGGGGCATCTGGCCAATGTTTCCTATCGGGCCGGTAATAAGAAACTTGAATTTAATCCCGCTACTCAGAAGACTGATGATCCGGAAGCGGACAAATATTTCTCCAAGGATTACCGTGAGCCTTGGGTTGTTCCTGAAAATGTCTGATTCCAGAAGCAGATTTTAATTATCTTACAGTTATTGTCCATCCAGATTATTAATCGTTAGGAAATGAAAAAATGGGTATGGATCAGTGCCATTGTTCTTGCTCTCATTATAAGTATTGGGGTGGTTATCTACACAGCATACGCACGGACAAGGATTGATGCAGTATCTTCAGCATCTATCAGGATCTTCTCTCCAGGTGATAAAGACATTGAAATAACACGCGTTCTTAGCCAGGAGATTACGGAGAGCGCCTGGATTGACATCACAAATGTGGTCTTCAGGAAGGAATGGACTGAATACGGTGGTCCACGGGTTGTGATTGAGTACGATTTAAACGAGGAGGATATCACACCGGAAACCCCGGTGTATATCTTCATCCGTTACCGCCCGGGAAAAAATGGGCCCTGGCAGCTTTTGACCCCTGAACTCCTGGAAGGGAACGGACATGGGATCATAAATTATCCCGGTCATAAAGTATCCTACTTTTGGGGAGTGTATGAGATGGCATTCGATAATTTTGTCAAAGCCGATTTCAGGGTGCGGGGGATGAAAATGGCCAGGGTGCCCGCAGGAGAATTTGTAATACGAACTCTCCCCGGAGGAGGAAAGGACGATACCCAGGTACATGACAGGGCATCAGACTTACCGCTCTTTTACATCGCTCGCTATGAAACAACCCTTCGCATGTACACTGACTATCTGAATGAAATTGCTTCTGCAGAGGAAATCGGCTGGAGCAACAGGATGAAAGATGATAGTATCTGCGGTATCCGCCGCCACAAAGCCTTTTTAGGGAAAGTTAGATTTTCGGTAATTCCTGGCCGGGAAGATCATCCGGTTACACAGATCTCCTGGTATGATGCCAGAGGATTCCTGCGGTGGTGCGGTTTGCGTATGCCCACAGAAGCAGAATTTGAAAAGGCCTTCCAGGGTGGCAAATTTCTGGACGGTGATGTCTCCAGGAAAAAACCAAATCCGAATCCAACTCGATCCTACCCCTGGGGTGAAACACCGCCAGAGGCAAATGGAATTTATCGCTGCAATGCATATGGAGTTGAAGACGGATATCCATTTACTGCTCCTGTCGGTTCCTTTGAAAAATATAATTCACCCTACAACGTCGCTGACCTGGCAGGCAATGTTGAAGAATGGACAATCGACTGGTACACTACATCATACCATGTGGGACTGGATGGCTATCGCATGATCCGGGGCGGTTCTTGGATGGAGTTTCCCCTTGTGGTGGATGTCATCTCCGGGGCAACCAGATCTCCCATCCTGGAAAGTGGGTTGGTCGGATGTCGAGGGGTATATGGTCCCAATGGAAGCCAGGCCTATTAAAAGCTGATCAGACATTTTTCAGGTAAAGTTTAGTTTTCAAAAAAAGTGAAACCATCTGACAGTCATGAATAAATACATGCATAATCAACCTGGCAGGTAATCATCTATGTGATATTCGGAACAAAGCTATAGCGGAACTTTGTTTTACCCGGAAAGTAATTGATATAATACAGCCACCAAAAAGAAAAACAGTCTATGTGCTTTATCATTTACCATATAAACTGTTTTATTTGTGGGATGTACTGGAATCGAACCAGTGACCTCATGCCTGTCAAGCATTAATTCTACTTCAACTATAATCGAGCAGATTTATTTAAATGTCTGTGCTGCTTGCTTTTCGTAAAATTTCAAGTTGCATCTAATCGCAAGAAAATGTATCTTTAGGCAATAATTGTTGCAACCATGTTGCAACTTTAAGCATAAATAGTGAATTTCAAAAGAGCATACAAATGTACAAAAATTCATATCTTTGAAATAATTGTTTCACCTATGTTTCACCTAAGTCAAAAACATGGCTTCTGCAAAACTTCAACTTTATAGACACAAGGCTA
>LJUP01000056.1 GCA_001303955.1 Bacteroides sp. SM23_62
TGATGGTAACAGATTGGGCAACCATGTAGAACCGGAGTTCTCCCTGCATTTCAGCCCGATGGATCCAGTCGGCCGTCATAATGGCAAGCAGGGGGAAAATAATATTGGTATAATGAGGCAGTTGAAAACCTGATAAGGAGAACACAAGGAGTGCCAGCAGGGATCCGGAAATGGTATAAAATTCCGCCTGCTGATTTACACTGCGGATATTTCGTATGATTTTTTTGAAAAATGCATAATACATTACAATGGACCATGGCAGGAAGGCCCAGAGAAGGGTATGGAAAAAGAAAAATGGATTCCCCGAGCCTTTAATGGGACCGGTGTTGAAGAACCTTCCGAATTGGCTGTCCCATAAAAAGAACCCGATACCGGATACCCCTGTCCGGCCAAAAACAATCTTTTCAGGATGGCTGTCAAATTGATGGTACAGCGCATACAGCTCGGGTGTGATAAACAGAAAGACCATGATCAGGCTTAGGATCCAACGTGAACTCTGTATCAGCCTGAATTGTCTTTTGATGATGATCTCCCCGGCCACAGCCCCACCAATGGGAATCAGCGTGAACAGCCCTTTTGTCATGACGGACAGACCTGCAAACAGGGAGGCACATACCAGGTTTGTCCAATGATAACGCTGTACCAGCCTGTGATAGTGATAAATGCTTGCAATGACCAGTCCGGTCAGGAATGGTTCGGCCCTCACATCATTGTTGGATATGATCAGGTGTTGGGCAGTGGCCAGTATCAATACGGCCAGCATTGCTGTCTCCCGGTTATACAGTTCACTGGTGAACCTGTAGGTATAAAACAGGGCCAGCAGGGTAAACAGGATGGCCGGGAATTTAAAGGCGAAGGTGTTGATCCCGAATATTTTAAAGCTGATAGCAGTAATCCAGAATGGGAAGTGGGGCTTATCCAGCCAGTCAATCCCGTCGAATGTAAGATCCAGAAAATTATTGGAAAGGGCCATCTCCTTTGCAATGCTTGCAAACAGGGCTGAATCGGACAGGAACACATCATTCGTCAAACCGGCCAGATGTGCCAGGATGGTCAGCCCGAACAGGCTATAATAGATTAAGAGATTATTTTTTCCCTGTTTTCTGATAATAGCTGGATTATTTGATCGCCACAGTTAAACCTGCAATACCTCCGAGAAAGGGACGGTGTTCCACCTCATTGAAACCGTTGCTAGACAACAACTGACTTATCTCTGTCGGTTCATAAAAATTTCGGGCCGAAGCTGCAAGGTACCTGTAGGCACCCTTGTGCCCGGAAAGCCATCCGCCGATACCGGCCACAAATACTTTAAGGTAGAGCCGGAACATGCTTCTCATCAGGGCATTATGCGGCTGGCTGCTTTCAACTATGACAAATCTCCCCTGCGGTTTCAGGACCCGGTGGATCTCATAAAGGAATTTTTCCCGGTCCGGATTCTTGTAGGTGAGGTTTCGAAAGGCAAAGGCTATGCCGACGACGTCGAGCACTTCATTTTCGAGAGGCAATGAGGCTGCGTCCCCGTGAATGAATTCAATGTTATCCAGTTTGGCTTTATCTGCTTTTTTCCTGGCTTTTGATAACATGGGCTGGCTGTAATCTAGCGCATGGATCTTAGTTTCCCCGTTGACCTCCCTGGCCAGCCGGATGGAAAGGTCACCAGTGCCTGTGCAAAGGTCCAGCACCCGGGAAGGTTTTCCTTCCAGGCATTTTCGTGCTGCTGTTTTGCGCCAGCGTTCATCCAGGCGCCATGTCAGGCACCTGTTTAACATGTCGTAGCGGGCCGGGACTTCATTGAACATTTTTTCAAGCGGCCGCCATTGTTTCTTTGTGCTGTCAGTACCGGTTCCCATTTTTTTGTAATGAAGGGTTTAAAGATAATAAACGGATCGGCTATTTTTTGATAATTCCAGTTGAAATAATCTGATGATGCTTTGATAAAATGTCCAGCCTTTCCTATCTTGATTACCAAATCCTAAGACTATGAAAAAATCACTGAGACGAATTATCTGGCTGCTGATCCTTGCGATCGTGGTATTCGCGGTGATATATGCCTGGCCTCGGGCACCGATCATCACTGCGTTTGCTGCCAGGGGCATGTGTTCCGGAGTTTTCGTGATGGACAGGCAACCGGAGCGGGTCAGCCAGGAAGATCTTTCTTTTTTCCCCATCAGCCTGGCCAGGACAAGAATTGACTACGGGGAGAAATCGGTTACGGCAAGGGTGTTGGGACTGGCAAAAAGAAAGGCAGTTTTCCGCGAGGGACTAGGAACGGTGCTGGTTTTGGACATTCCAGAAAAAGAACTGAGGGCCGGTGCCTTCACAATACCTGATCCCGGTTATGATCCGGATACGGTTCCCTGGCCGAAGGGGGATTTACTTCCAGGAACCCTGCCCGGAGGGGTGGATTATGATAAATTGAATGCCATTGTGGAAAATGCATTTGATCGGAGCGATGCAGAACCATTCAAAAAAACGCTGGCAGTGGCTGTGGTTTATGACAATGTGCTTATCGGAGAGAAGTACCTGGAACCCAGCCATGAACATACCCTCTTTCATGGGTGGTCTCAGGCCAAAAGCATAACCAATGCCATGATCGGGATACTGGTTAAAGATGGGAAACTTGATATAAACGAATCACCGGATATCCCGGAATGGAAGAACGACGGACGCAGTGAGATAACCCTGGACCATTTACTTCACATGACCGATGGGCTGCATTTTGTAGAAAACTATTTCAACATATCTGAAGTGACCCGGATGCTCTATACGAGCGATGATATGTATGGATTTGCCATAAGTAATCCGCTGGAGTACAGTTCCGGCACTGTATGGAACTATTCCGGGGGCACCACGAATATCCTGTCGGGGATTATCCGCCATACGATTGGAAATGATACTGCATATTATGCTTTTCCCTACAGGAAACTGTTTCATCGTATCGGAATGCTACATACACTTTTTGAAACTGACGGAGCAGGAACATTCGTGGGATCTTCCTACTGTTATGCTTCAGCAAGGGACTGGGCCCGGTTTGGTCTGCTGTATATGAATGACGGGGTATTTGCAGGGGATACCATATTCCAGGAAGGATGGGTGGAATATTCCACGGATCCGGCCCCTGGTTCCCAGGGCCAGTATGGGGCACAGATATGGCTTCAGAAGAAGGATGGCCGATACCCTGATATTCCTGAAGATATGTTTCTTATTGATGGATTCCAGGGCCAGCGTGTATTTATTGTCCCTTCGAAAAAACTGGTTGTGGTCAGGATGGGATACAGCATGAAGAATTTTGACATGAATGAATTCCTGGAGGGGATTATCAGTACCCTGCCCGGGTAACCACAGGAAGGATTTCCGGCAACTGATACCGGCTGTTGAATCTATTACTTTGTCCCAAACAGCCTGTCCCCGACATCTCCCAGTCCGGGTACAATATACCCCTTGCCATTCAGTTTTTCATCGAGAGCTGCCAGGTAGATATCCACGTCCGCGTGTTCTGATTCAATTTTTTTTACTCCCTCCGGCGCTCCCACAAGGCAAACAAGCTTGATGACGCTGGCCCCTTCCTCCTTCAGGCAGCTGATGGCAGCACTAGCACTACCGCCTGTGGCAATCATGGGATCGAGCAGCATCACAATGGCAACCCCGAGGTTCTCCGGCACCTTGGAATAATAAGCAACGGGGGCCAGGGTTTTTTCATTCCTGTACAGGCCAATGTGTCCGACTTTGGCCGTAGGTATAAGGTTCCTTATCCCGTCAACCATGCCCAGTCCCGCCCTAAGGATAGGGATCAGTACAATTTCTTTGACAATCTCATGGGTGGCACAAACACCCATCGGTGTTTCCACGGCAACCTCCTTTAAGGGAAGGTCTCCACTGATCTCATATGCCATCAGTCCAGATATCTCATCCAACAGATGCCGGAAATCCTTGGTAATGGTTTCCTTTCGCCGGAGCTGGGTGAGTTTATGGGTGATAAGGGGGTGTTCGAGGACTTTTAGCATAATAAGGGTTACAGGTAAGGTATTATCAAAGATAAACTAATTTGCGTTTTCATAGAAACATCAGGTATTTACTGGAAACATTTTAAACCTTCAGGATAAAAAATAGTCCAAAAGCATTGATCAAATCGTCAGATACATTCATTTAAATCAGCAGAAAATGAAAAAAACAAAAAATGAAAACCGTACGGGCAGGTTGATTGGCTTGCCGCTCCTGTCAGTTCTATTCCCCCTTATGTTCTTCCTTTCTTCTGCAAATTCATATTTTGGGGAAATGGCAGATTTTTCCGGCAAATGGAAACTGAATGAGGATCAAAGTGAAATAGCTGAAGGCAGGTATGGGCCTTCTATAACACTGATCGTTACCCAGACTGAAAGCAGTCTTATCGTCGACAGGACCCGGATCGGTCGGGAAGGACAGGAAAGGAAAATAAAGGATGAATATAACCTGAACAGTGAGGAAAAAATTACTGAAAGTGAGAGAGGAACCACAAAAACCACAGCAAGCTGGTCAGCGGATGGCAAGATACTCACCATTCATTCACACAGGAAAATGACCAGGGATGACCAGACTTTTGAGATAAAAAGTGAAGAAACGTGGGAATTATCAGATGATGGTTCGACACTTACCATAAAAACCTCCAGTTCTTCACCTCGTGGTGAGAGGAATTACGTTCTTGTGTACGATAAATCTAATTGATAATTTTCTATACATTCCAAAAAGATCCCAGAAATAGTTTGTCTTTGTCTCTGTTCCATGTGGATTTTTGAATCCGGGAGATTATTATGTATCCGCAGCTGACTGTGCACCCTGAGATTTAATGATTCGTTTTTGCTTTCGTCCCAGTAGAATAAAAAGAATCCCGAGGATTAATCCGGGCAGTCCGATGGTTACCGCAGCCAGCGGATATTCGAGTCCCCCTCGATCGGTTACAACAGTCCCCATCAAAACCAGGAACCAGAAAATGAAAATCCAACCTGCAGATGCAGGCCTTTTCCATAAAAATATATAGCCAACCATCCAGATGATAAGTAAAGCGGAGATCAAAATCCAATCCAACAGGGCAAGATCTTTAATGACTGCAAAATAGGTAATGGTCCTCCAGATCTGGTAAAGGGTATAAATAGATGCCAGTAAATTAAGTAACTGCCTGTACCAATCCCTTACCATAAGAATGCCCAGGATCATTACCGGCAGGCCTAGAATCAATGCCTCCAGCCTCAGGTTTTCCAAAAGGGTATCTGCCAGGATCGACGCAATATATCCTGTGATTAAAAGCATTCCGGCCAGATCCCTGTTTCTCCATGATAAAAGGTACACCAGAAAAAATGCAACAAAAGTAATGATCATCTTTTGCCGTCCGGCAGGTTCTACGGGAGCTGTAATATCCAGTACAGGAATTATTGGAAGAATTATATAAGCAAGGTATAGCAGGGCATAAATACTCAGCATAATCTGTGGTATTTTCCGGGAGGTACTTTTCTTTTTCACAGGTGTCAAGCTTTTTCAAGTCATATGAATTTACCACACCATCAATATAATTTCATTCTTTCTAACAATTCTTTGTATCGCGGATCTTGATGTATGCCAGCAAAGAAGTGATTGCTTTTAATTTCTGTGATCCAGTGATCCCGTTCATTATATGCTTTATACAACCAGTCAAATCCTATATCAGATTCTCCAAGGGCAAAATATATCCACGATATGGCTGTTGGCGGGATATATTCATTTTCGGATCGTTCCAACAGGTTGTTCAGTATGTCCGATCCTTCATTTTTATATCCGCAAATACCATAGACATATCCCTTCCAGGCTGTAATCATAAAATCATTCCCGAGATCCAGGTCTATCTCTTTTTGCATTTCATCCAGGGCTTTCTGGCATAATGATTTTTGCAGGTATACCAATCCCAGGTAGGCATGTGTAAATGTAAAGGTTGAATCCATCTCAAGTGTCCTGATCAGTTGTTCCTCTGCCTTATCATATTGTCTCATATGGTAATAGAAATCGCCCAGGGTTCGATTGGTAATCAGGTTTAGAGGATCCAGCTTAAGTGCCTTCTGGATTTCAACCATCGCTTCATCATAACGTGTAAGCAAAACAAGAAAATATGCATACAGGTGATGTGCAGTAATATTTTCGGGATTAAGGGCGATGGCTTTCTTAAAATCATTCTCCCCTCCTTCCCAGTCCCAATCATAATATACCTTTACAAGGGCTGATGCTATGTGTGCTTCGGCAATGGTATTATCTATTTTCAGTGCCTTTAGAGCCATAGCTTTTGCCTTGGGGAAAGCTTTTTCAGGATGCAACTGACTGTAGAAAGAAAGAACAGTGTATGCCTGTGCAAGTCCGGCGTAAGCCAGGGCAAAATCGGGATCCAGTTCAATGGCCTTATTAAAATATTCCATCCCCTTCTTAATATTTTCCTCTGTCCATTTATTCCAGAACCAGCGACCTTTCAGATATAAATGATAGGCTTCAAGATTACTGGTAGGATTTTTTTCTATTTTTTTAATTTCCTCGGGGGAAAGAATGGCTTTCAATTCATGGGCAATCTGTTTGGCCACATCGCTCTGTATGTCAAATATGTCTTCCCACTGATTATCATACATATTCCCCCATATATGGGCTTCGTTTTTAGCCCGGATTACCTGGACCCGTATGCGTATTTCATCCTCTTGCCGCTGGACGGTCCCCTCAACCAGATAGTTCACACCAAGCTCTTCCCCTATCTGGGGAATAGTTTTATCAGCATTTTTGTAGCGTAATGTTGAGGTACGTGAAATGACCCTGAATTCCTTGATATTCTGCAACTGCAGGATGATCTCATCCGTCATCGCATCACCAAACCAGGCATATTCCTCATCGCTGTTTAGAATTTCAAAGGGAAGGACGGCAATTGATTTTTCCAGTCCATGAATATCTCCGGATCTTCCGGTATTGCCAAGGATATTATAAATGACCAAACCAATAATGACAACAACACTGATGAAAGTGGCAATTTTCCAGGCTAGTATTCGCGAATGTTTTTCTGGTAATTCTTCCCTGGTCTCTTGAAGCGACCTGGTCTTTTCAATGCCTTCCGGGGTAATGTCATAAATCCAGGAAAGAATGATAGCAAGGATAAATCCAACGCACAGCAGAATAATCATAAATGCGAGTGTCCATTCTGGTAGTTTCAATGGTTCCGTTATAATCGAGACTAGCTCAAGTATTACAAAGGCTGCTGCTGCATAGACTGTGGTGATACGGACAACCCTGCGACGTCTCAGCTCCTGCCAGAATTGGTTAAGTTTATTTGGCCTTTGAGAGGTCATTTGATAAGATTCATTTTTTTCAACATGCCCTGAAACCTCGGATCAGATTGGATTGGATCAAAAATCGGATCCACCTTGAGAAAAATCATTAAGACATCATGTTCTTTGTAACCTTTTTCAAGCCACTCAAAAAGTGGCTCTTTTTCATCAAGTACAAAGTACAAAACAGCTATCCAAAATGGTGATATGTACTTCTGTTTTGACTGTTCCAACAGTTCATCGATTACTTTTTCTGCTGCTGCGCGGTTAGAATTAAATGCATGGATAATTCCGAGCAATCCGAGGAACCCGGGATTATTCCGACCAAGAATACTGATCACTCTTCTAATTTCAGTTAAGGCTTCCTGGTACATCTTTTTCTGTAAATAGGCAAATCCCCGATAATAATGTGCAATCTCAAAGCCAGGGTCCATTTCAAGTGATTTATTCATATACTCTAAAGACTGATCAAATTCGCGTGCATAATAATGGCGCATGCCCAGGTTGAGATACATCATGAGAGTCAGCGGATCGATTTCAAGGGCTTTTATTGCCTCGGCTATTGACTCCTTATGCCGGCCATTGATTGATAAGTTTACAGAATAATTGAAGTGAGCCTCAGCATACCCGGGATTTAAACGAATGGCTTGTTTAATCTCCTTTTCAGCCTTTGTGTAATCCCTATCATAGCACATACTGACAAATGCCATGGAGGCATAAGCTTCGGCAAGATGATCGGCGATTTTCAGAGCTTTATTTGCTGCATCCCTTGCATTGGGAAATGCCTCTTCTGGGGAGAGGTAGGAATACCATCCGAGCCGGCAATAACAGTCAGCCATCCCTGAATAAGCCAGTGCATATTCAGGATCTTTCTGGATAGCCTGCTTAAAAAAGTCCATTCCAACGGTTAGGCCCTTTTCTGTAATCTTATTCCAGTAGTAGCGTCCTTTTAGATACAGGTTATGTGCTTCAAGATCATTGGTATAACGTTTGACCAGCACTTTTTCCTCTTCAGGTTTCAGACTGATTTTCAACTTATCAACAATTTGCATGGATATTTCATCCTGTATTTCGAAAATATCCTCCAGTTCCCGGTCAAAGCGTTCTGACCAGAGATGATAACCATTCTTTATATCGATGAGCTGGGCTGTAATTCGCAGGCGATTACCTGATTTCCGTACACTTCCCTCAAGCAATGTTGCCACTCCCAATTTTCCCCCTATTTCACGTACGTCAATGTTTTTACCTTTAAATGAGAACGAGGAAGTTCGGGAGACAACATGTAAAACCTTGATTTGTGTTAGGTCATTTATGATTTCTTCAGTAATCCCATCACAGAAATATTCATTGTCTTTATTCGGACTCATATCCTGAAATGGAAGAATTACTATGGAATTTTCAGTAATCAGATCAGCATCAGACTTTCTAATCGTTTCACCAGGTTCAACACCATGATCAAACGTTTCTGTTTGCTCCATTTCTTTTCGTGAATTGTTAGAAACCCAAGCGAGAATTACAACTATTGGGAATCCCACAGCTACCATCACAATTGAAAAGATTAAAGCCCATTCGGGTAATTTCAATGGTTCTGTAATGATATCGATGAACTCAATGATGGCAAATCCAGTGGCAGCATAAACGATAATTACCCGTATTACCCTGCGGCGTTTTAACTCCTGCCAAAATTTGGATAAGTTGTTTAGCCTTCCGGGCATCTGGGTTTAGTGGTTGTTTAAATGCAAGTTACAACCTTGTAGGGTATTAATCAATTTTGTTGATTTGAAAGCGCTTTATTCACTTCCTGGATATGTTGATAGCCCTCGTGGTCATAGACGGGCCTTATTTCCCAGGAGTCATTAAGGATCTTCAGCGCTTCTTTATACTTACCCTGTTTGTATAAGCCCCATCCATACGTGTCCAAAGAATACCAGTCTTCAGGATCAATCACCAGCGCTTTTTCTATTAGCTCCACACCCTCATCTACATTTATATCATAATCGATCAGGAACCAGGCCAGATCATTCATTATTACTGAATTTTGGGGATCCATTGAGAGCGCCTGGCGAAGTTGCTTCTCTGCTTCATCGAACAGATCTGCTCGGACATACATATATCCTATATCTGACAATATTCTTGATTGAGACCAGAGATTTATATTTTTTCCAATGGATTTATATTTGGTGATAAGATTTTTCGCTTTGTCCATATCGCCCTGTGATAGCGCACAAATGGCTTGATAACTTATGATTGTTGGATAATCAGGGAATACATTCAATCCTAATTCATACACCTCTTTTTCCCTCTTGTGATTGTTGAGATGATGGTAGGAATTGCCCAGCCTGAAATATAGAAGTGGAAAGCGGTATGGAGTTCCCCACTTTTTATGAATATCAAGCACTTTCTCAAAATGACTGACAGCATGCTCATATTGATCCTGATTGTAATATACACTCCCTAGCAAGAACCAGTAAAAAGAACTCAGTTCATCAATTTCCAGGATTTGTTTAAGATATCTGATCTGTTCTTTTGGGGTATCGAAATAATAGGCATTGAGGTGGTCTAATTGTAATTTTTCCAGCAAAGGCAATACATCTCTTTTCTTATTAGCCATGACGCAACAGTTCTTTGCCAGTTTATCCTCACCCAGGCCTCGATAGGTAATTGACAGTAATACATAGGCACTGATAAAACCTGAATCGATCTCTATTGCTTGTGAAAGCCATTCTGCTGCTGGCTGTAAATCCATATCCATCGCTGCATTATAGCCATGAAAATAACATTGAAGAGCCTCGGATGAATGTGTATAAGATTCACGAATATCAGGAGAGTCAAACTGTTCTACAAGCTTTTTAATCTCAAGATGGTTTTTAATCATCTCGGACAATGAATCAGCCATCGTGAAAATATCGTCTTGCGTATTGCCATCCACCTGGTAAGTTCTAAATATTTCCTCTGTTTCAGCATTAATCAATTGAGCGTTAACCCTGATCTTGTTTCCGGCCTTCAATATGTTACCGATAATGAATGTCCTTGTGTCCAGTTTTAATGCAAGCTCACTGGCCAGGGAAGGTGTGAGAGAGGCATAGTTAATACTCCTTTCACCCTCGAGTATGTTGTATATAGCTTGATACTGACGGACTAATAATTCCTGCGAATTAGAAAGCGTGGTAATAAGAAGGTTCTGAAAACCACCCTGCCAGACATTATATAGTGTATCACCGGTGATATTTCCAAAAGGCATAACCGAGATGGAAACCCTGCCATCCTGATCCCGGATCCCTTCAAACTTGTCTTTCCTGAATATTTTTGGGTATGCCAGGATCACAACAATAACAATCAAAACTGTAATAATTGCATCGCTAGGCTTAAATCTTCTCTTCGAGGAAGGAAGAGTTGATGCTTCTTCACTGGCCGGTGGAACAGGTTCTGTTTTATTTAATCCCTCGGGCGTGATGTCGAATATCCAGGAGAAGATAATTGCAATTGGAAAACCAATTATGAGTAAAATAATAATGAATGTAACCGTCCAATCAGGCAAACCCAATCTGGGTAACATAATATCCCCTACCTCTATGATAATAAAGGCAGTGGCCGCATACATGGCAATTACTTTAATTACCTTGCGTCGTTTTAATTCATTCCAGAATTGAGTGAGTTTGTTGGGCCTATCAGGCATTTAGGTTTAGTGCTTGGTTAAATGCAAGTTACGACCTGGTATGTTATAAATCAATTGTTTTGTTTGGCAAGCGCTTTTTCGACTTCCTGAATATGTTGAAAAACCTCATGCTCATAAAAGGGCCTGAAGTACCAGGAATCTTTGAGATCCTGCAACGCTTCTTCATACCTGCCTTGTTTGTAAAGGCCCCATCCCCTGGTATCTAAATAATACGAGTCTTCAGGCTCAAGCTGCAGGGCCTTTTCCATAATTTCCACTCCTTCATTTACATCGATATCATTATCGATCAGGAACCAGGCCAGATCATTCATTCTTTCAGGATTCTGAGGATCCAGTGAAAGTGCCTGGCGAAAATGGAGTTCAGCTTTATCATATAAATCTGCATTTGAATACATATATCCAATGACTGACAGTATTCTTGATTCAGTCCAATGGTTGATGTTTATTCCAATGGATCTATATTTGGCGATCAATTCATCCGCTTTCTTCTGATCGCCCTGTGACAGTGCACAAGTAGCTTGATATCTGATGATTATTGGATGATCAGGAAAGATAGATAATCCTAATTCATAGACCTCTTTTTCTCTGTTATGTTTATTTATATTATGGTAAGAATCTCCCATCCAAGCATATAAGAATATGTTGCGGTAATGCGTACCCCATTTTTTATGAATCTCAAGAACTTTTTCAAAATTGATTACAGCATTTTCATGTTGATACAGTCTACGGTATGCACTGCCGAGTAAGTACCAATAATCAGAATTCAATTCATCAATTTCCAGTATTTGATGAATGTATCTAATTTGTTCATCTGGGGTTTCGTAATAATAGGCATTGAGATGATCTAGCATTAACTTTCCCAGCATGGACAGTTCTTGCCTTTTTTCTTTTGCAATATTACAACAGTTCTTGGCCAGCTTATCATTTCCCATAATCAGATAGGCAAATGAAAGCATAACATAGGCACTGATAAAATTCGAATCGGCCTCTATTGCTTTTGAAAGCCACTCAGCAGCTGCCTGAATATCAAATTCCCAACATGCATCATAACCATGAATATAATATTGAAAAGCCTCAGAGGAATTCGTTAGTGTTATACGCATAGCCGGTGAATCATACTGTTCCACAAGCTTTTTGATCTCAAGGTAATTTTTAATCATCTCGGACAATGAATCGGCTATAGAAAAAATTTCATCTTCCGTAGTCCCGTCTACCTGATATGTTTTATATATCTCCTCTGTTTCAGCATTAATCAATTGTGCGTTGATCCGGATCTTATTGCCGGCCTTCAATATGTTACCGATAATAAATATCCTAGTGTCAAGTTTTAGGGCAAGCTCACTGGCCAGTGAAGGTGTGAGAGAGGCATAGCTAATACTTCTTTCACCCTCAAGTATATTGTAAATGGCTTGATACTGACGGACTAATAGTTCCTCCGAATTAGAAAGAGTGGTAATTAGAAGATTCTGAAAACCACCCTGCCAGATATTATACAGTGTATCACCTGATAAGTTAGCAAATGGCATAACCGCAATGGAGATCCTGCCTTCCTGATCACGGATACTTTTAAACTTATCTTTGTTAAATATTTTTGGATAAGCCAGTATTACAACAATGATAATTAGGATTGTAATTATTGCATCACTTGGCTTTAATCTTCTCTTTAAGGGGGTTGTAGTTGATTCTGCTTTACCCTTGGACTGGACAGGACCAGTTTTCTTTAATCCCTCAGGCGTGATGTCGAATACCCAGGAAAAGATGACTGCAATAGGAAATCCAATGCACAATAGAACGATCACAAGATTTAAAGTCCAGTCTGGCAGTCCCAAAGATGGCGCAACAATGTCCACCACTTCAAGAATAATAAAAGTGGTGGCCGCATACATGGCAATCACCTTAATGACCTTCCTGCGTCTTAATTCTTCCCAGAACCTTGAAAGTCTGTTGGATGTATCAGACATAAGGGTGGGGGTGTAGGGATTTAATATATAAATTTATGTCAACTATGTATCAATTCCAAGTGGTTTTCAGGGAATTGACTTGTGCAGAATGCATCATCCAAATCATTAAATATGCAACAACCTCTCGAACTCTGTTTTCAGGATTCTTAAAAAGTATATCCAAGCTCGATCCAGGAGAGATAAAACCAAGGATCTCCCCGATCAAGGCTGTTATCCCAGGTAATAAAACCATAATCCCATTGTAAAAGGTCAAGCCAATATTTGTGGTTAATCCTTATTCGGGTAATCCTCTGTCAATCCACTTCTGGAGCAAATTAATGTTGCAGTCGGATAATTGTTGATTGGTTGGCATTTTAGCATAACCTTCTTCATATCTGACAGAACCCATCAAACTGCCATTATTGGCAAGCGTTACGAGGTCGTTGTAACTTTCGATGATTATGCCACCACCTGGATTGGCAGTGCTATGACAACCCGTGCAATAATTCTGCATCATCGGCCAGATGGTTGCTGTAAAAGTAATGTTGGTAGTGTCACAGACATCGTTGCAGGAATTATTTTTTGCCCCCTGTAATATCCATTGTTTGATCAGCATTATTTTTTCATTATCAAGTGGTTTGTAAGGAGCAGGAGGCATCAGGTCATCGCCATCATCAGTCAGGGATTCATAGAACTCACTGTCACCGGGGTCACCAGGCTTTATCTTTCCTGTTTTTATAATGGACTCATAATCAGTCAGCATAATACCATCTCTATGTGATACCTTGTCGTGACATTGCGTCGTGGCACATGAGGATAACACAAGTGGCAGAATGGTAGTCTGGAAATAGACGGTATCCAGATGGCAATTGGAAATAATACCATCATTGGAAGAAGGGTCATTTACCGGAATACTATCCAGGTCAAGCGTTTCAATCCATGCCTTGATCTTCTTTACAGAGCAGTTATTGAGTGGACCATCTGGAGGCATGGGTGAGAAACCATCCTGTTGCTCAATGGTGCCGAGCAGGGACCCATCAGCCACAGATCTGATTAAATGATCATAATCCGAGTAATCATAACCCGCAAGCGGTGAAGTGCTGTTATGACATGCCATGCAGTGATCCTGCAGAATCGGAATGATGG
This sequence comes from Bacteroides sp. SM23_62, assembly GCA_001303955.1. Taxonomy (GTDB): domain Bacteria; phylum Bacteroidota; class Bacteroidia; order Bacteroidales; family SM23-62; genus SM23-62. Next base: position 14,064 of record LJUP01000056.1, read on the forward strand.
TTCCCTCATAACTAACATCCAGCAAGTTGCATTCCCCTGTAATGTTGCCCTCACTATCGTCAAATGATGGGTCAATATCGAACTTTATTTTAGTGCATGAATGAGTAAAAATGGAAAAAAAACAGCCAGCATTAATGCCCCATTGACGAATTTATCTTTCATGATTTGAGAATTAGGTTATCAGATCATCCGTTGCCTTTTCGCTTGTAAGAACGGGGTTGGTCAGCGCCAAGTTTTTTAATTCAGGGATTTTATTGATTATATTGAATCTCTCTAAATAAGAACTTGGTAATGGGGAAAATTAATGGAGATATAACCCATAAATCATGACTGTGCATTATTTTGGCCGGTAATGGCTCGTTTGACTTACTGCAAGAAATTTAGAATGGGTGAGGGGATCTGTGTACTGTTTTTAATACCTCTAATGAACCTGGGCAATAATTTTCTGAAAGCGGGGGTGGTCCCGAATGGGGCCGTACAGGGGATCCAGTTTTAACATCCATACGGTTACCTGGCTGGGAATGGATAATAAGGTTTCAAGATGATCAATGGCCTCCGCATATTCCCTTAAAATGATTTTAATTTGGGCAAAGAATAGAAGAATATTTTCTCCTGATGAATATGGATCACTCCGGATGGGATGCATCTCAACAGCTTTATTGCCCCAGTAAAGGGCTTTCTCTCTATTCCCTAGTCCGGCATATGCCTGTCCGAGTGAAACAAGGTGGAACGCATTTTCAGGAGATTCCTCAACCAAGATTTCCAACATCAATTTTGCCGAATCATAACTGGATTTTGCATTTATCCTGTCACCCATCCAATCATGAATCTGACCCATGTAGATATAATTGTAATGTGGCCTCCAGTCATCTGATTGGGCGATGTTTAATGCTTCCAGGTAGTTTCTGGCATAGGTCTCTATCAGGCGAATGTAATAAGCTTTATAGAAATCCTTTATATTGCTGGAACCATCTTCCAATACTGCACGTGCTTTTTTCAGGTCTCCATACCCGTAGAGATAAATTTCTGCCTTTTTATAATATCCCAGGCTGGCTTCAGGATGAGCTGCTATGGATATATCCATCCATTTCAGTGCTTCCACCCAATTTCGCTGAAGCATATGGGACCAACTTACCCAGTATGCCTGGTTTATTGATTTCGGGTCCAGCTCATAGCTTTTCAGGAAGAAATCTGTTGCCTCTTCAGGTTTTCCTCTGCCTAATAGTATCGTACCAACGCTGCCCAGCAATTCACTGTTGTTTGGTTGATCCTTTAAGGCCAGTCTATATTCCTTCAGAGCCTGGTCAAGATCCTTATCGATCCATTCCAGGTAATATCCTTTTGCAAAATGGACTTCAGGGTGCGAAGGAGCCAATTCAATGGCTTTGGCCAGATTGGCCCTGGATCTATCCAGTCGCTCGGGGGTATGATCCCATGTTTTCGGAACGTATAAAATGCTGTGTACGACAGCCAGTTTAACATATGCCAGAACGAATGCAGGGTCTAATTCAACCGCTTTTTCATACATCTCAACCGCTTTCTCATACATTTCCCGATTATCGTAATTATTAATGTAGTAATTGCCCTTAAGGTAATAGTTATAGGCTTCCGTGCTGGCACTGGGTTCCAGGATATCTTCAACTATTAAAGTTATGCCATCGGAATTACAAAGTCAAATTATTATAAAAGAAGAGGTTAGAAGACTTGTCAACAGTTTAAAGCGGGTTTCAACCAGGCTGTTGCGGCAGGAATTCCCCGAATTGGTTAAGTACTGCTTAAAAGCTGGATTATGCTCTCCGAGCTATTTCATTGCTTCCTGTGGAGGAGCGCCTCTGGACATTGTTAAAGAATATATCGAAAAACTGTAATATTGTGCTTATATCCAGTCCTTGAAGGAACTGGTTTTACGCACATACGGATAAAAACTGACAGCTGCAAAATTTTATTTTAATTAGAGCAAAAGGAATATTAAACTTACAGAAGCGTAGCATAACTATTTTAATATGAGACATCTGATCTATTTAATTTCAATAACTATCTTTTTGGGTTTTGTAACAGGGGTAAATATATATTTTTCAAAGAGATTTTCATGGTACTTTGGAATACCCCAGATAAATAGGCTATACATAGTATTTGCACTTTTGACTGTATTTATGATTGGTGGTATTATGATTTTCACTAATTCAATAAATCCGATTGGTCGCATAATTTATATGTGTGCATCCATTTCAATGGGTTTTGCCGTGTATCTGATCATGTCTGTCTTACTTGTTGACCTGATCCAGTTTCTTGTGAAAGTAAAACCTGTTTATTACGGAATGATAGCTATTACAATTGCAGTATTGGTTTTTTTGTATGGTATCCGGAATGCATACAACCTAAAAACTTCATCCATCGAGGTTCCGATAAAAGGCATAACAAAAGAGATACGGGCATTACATCTCAGTGATATTCATTTAGGGCATTTCAGGGGAAAAGATTATATGCAGAAAATTGTAGATGCCACAAAAAAAATAAATATTGATGTTGTATTTCTCACAGGCGATCTATTTGATGGAAAGATAAAACTCAATATGGAGGTTATTTCTCCTTTTGAACAGCTGGAGGTTCCTATCTATTTTGTTGAAGGGAACCATGATGGTTATACCGATTCTAAAAGAATTAAACAGGAGTTGAGAGAAACAGGAATTATTGTTTTGGAAAATGAGGTCACAAACTGGGGAGAATTTCAGATAATAGGATTAAATCACATGCCTGCCGATTCGCAATCAAAAGATATGCATGCAACAGTGGAACATGCAACGATCAAGGATATTTTGCCAACCCTTGATATTGATAAAGAAAAGCCTTCCATATTATTGCACCATCGTCCGGTTGGGATTATATATGCCAACGAACAAGGTGTGGACCTATATCTGGCAGGCCATACACATGGCGGGCAATTGTTCCCTGTAAATTATATAGCAAAACTCATGTTTCCTTATCATAAAGGCCTGCACGATTTCAATGGAACAAAAATTTACGTAACTCAAGGAGCGGGAACATTTGGACCTCCTTTAAGGGTTGGAACAAAGAGTGAGATTGCAGTGGTAGTTTTAAAACCGGATTAGAAGGTAGCAATTATTTGATAAAAGCCCGGAGGAGATTATCTGAGTAATAAACTCACTTTCTTAGGTTTCATTCATAATGTTCCAGCAATTCAATGATAAGGGCCAGGCTGCTGCTCCCATCCATATAGCTGTATTCGCCAGTATCCCAGCCGCCATGCTGGACCATGGGGATACCATTCTCTTCAAATGCTTTTACGTAACTTTTCATCCCCTTAATATTAAAGGCTATATGATGAATGCCTTCCCCTTTGGTATCGAGAAATTCCTGCCATGTACTGGGGCCTCCCACGGGTTCGATAAGTTCAACCGTGATATTTTCAAGTTGAAAGAAGCAAAGTCTGGCTGATGCATCTGTTAAACTACCATTGTACGTTGTAGGGTTTAATTCACTGCGCGCTGCTAAGATAATTTCGGGTATTTCTTCATTACCGAGAAAAGCGGCCCATTGCCTGGCTGATTTTTCAATATCTTTTACTATTATACCTACCTGCACCATTTCTTTGTCAGAAATTAATGCTGATGATTCTTGTTTTTCCATGGTCAATCCAAAAAGAAGGAAACTTACAATTATTATTGCAATAACAGATCTCTTCATGATGTATTGGTTTTTCTATATACCAAATAATAAATATACAAATATTATATTTGACTTTTAACGGTACCTTTAAGCACCCTTACCTTTTATGTAATCCTTTGCGATATAATAGATATCTAAATAAAGGTTATACCTGGAATCAGTAGATTCCTTGGATCGGATCAGTCATTTTTAATAAGTGAACTTTCATGCCCCTTTGATCTGAGTTTGAATGTATCGTAATTTAGATAAATTATTGATCTATTAACACTTAACTCTACATTCATGAAAAAATTGCTCTATTTATTTGCCTTAACTCTATTTTTCACCAGCTGTAATCAAGATGAAATGAGCTCAGAGCAGCTGGCTTCTGAGAAAAATGCTATTGAAGATCAAATTCAGAAACTATTGTCCGGTTATAGTGCAAAAGACATTGGGGCAGTTAAAAGTGTTTTTTCTGCATCTGACGAGCTAATGGTGTTTGGTACAGATGCCAGGGAGGTATTTAGATCATTAAGTGAGTGGGAGGAACAGTTGAATAATGATTTTCAGTTATTTGAATCGGCAAAATTTGGAGCATTACAAAACCTATCCATACAGATTTCGAAATCTGGTGATTTAGCTGTGGCTTTTTTCGAGGCTCCTGCAGAAATGATATTTGAAGGTCAGACCTACCCATCCTTTTTCAGATCTGCCCGAACCTTCATAAAGGAAAATGATTCATGGCTTATTGTTCAATCTCTTTCCGCTACGGCATCGGAAGGACAATCTTCGGCTGAATTAGTTAAACAGATGGAAGAGGCAGAGATTGATTAGGAAGAGTGTGTTTTTTGCTCTCTCAACTAAATAATACCAAATACAACAAGAACCTCAATGATTATGAAAGCAACAACTACTGATCCTGCTTTTCAGGTTTCATTTGCGGGAAAAAGATCACATCCTGGATAGACGGGGAGTTTGTCAGGGTCATGGTCAGCCGGTCGACTCCGATGCCGAGTCCGGCCGTAGGAGGCATCCCGTATTCGAGGGAACGGAGAAAATCCTCGTCGAGGATCATGGCTTCGGCATCCCCCCTTTTCCCGAGTTTGACCTGTTCCTCGAATCGCTCACGCTGGTCAAGAGGGTCATTTAGCTCCGAAAATGCATTACAGAGTTCCTTGCCGTTTACGATGGCTTCAAACCGTTCTACCAATCCTTCTTTCTCCCGGTGCTTCTTGGCCAGCGGTGACATTTCGATAGGGTAATCCATGATGTAGGTGGGCTGGATGAGCTTTCCTTCAACCTTTTCCCCGAATATCTCATCGATGAGTTTTCCTTTCCCCATGGTTTTGTCCACTTCAACTTTCAGATCCTGGGATGCCTTGAATAATTCTTCTTCATTCATTCCGGAAATATCAATCCCGGTGAATTCCCTTATGGCCTCATACATGGTGTATCGCTTCCAGGGACGTTTAAAATCAATGGTATTATTACCTACCTGTACTGTCGTTTTACCATATAGGTCAAGTACTACCTTTTCGATCATCTCCTCAACAAGTTCCATCATCCAGAGGTAATCCTTGTATGCTACATAGAGTTCCACCTGTGTGAATTCGGGATTGTGATAGCGGTCCATCCCCTCGTTGCGGAAATCCTTGCTGAATTCATACACCCCGTCAAAGCCCCCTACTATCAGTCTCTTAAGGTATAATTCGTTGGCGATCCTCAGGTAGAGTTTCTGGTCCAGTTTGTTGTGATACGTGGTAAAGGGCCTGGCCGCAGCACCCCCGTAAATGGGCTGGAGGACGGGTGTTTCCACCTCGAGATACCCCCGCTCGTTAAGAAAATTCCTGATGGAATCAATGATCAATGTTCGTTTGACAAAGGTATCACGGACTTCGGGATTCACCACGAGGTCAAGATAACGCTGACGGTACCTTTGCTCGGGGTCAGTGAATGCATCGTATACCGTTCCGTCTTTCTCCTTTACCACCGGAAGGGGGCGGAGGGATTTGGAAAGGATGGTCAATTCCCTGACATGCACGGTTGTTTCCCCTACCTGGGTCTTGAAAACAAAACCCTTTACACCGATGATATCCCCAATGTCAAGCAGCCGTTTGAATACCGTATTGTAAAGGGTCTTGTCATCACCCGGACAGATGTCATCCCGCCGGAGATAGATCTGGATACGGCCCGCGGCATCCTGCAATTCAGCGAAGGAAGCACTGCCCATGATGCGCCTGCTCATGATCCTTCCGGCAAGGCTGACATCCTGCAGATTTTGCCTGTCCGGGTCAAACCGGTCCAGGATCTCCTGGCTGGAGATATTGATTTTGAATTCCTCTGAAGGATACGGCCTGATGCCGAGGGATATCATTTCCTGCAGGGAATTCCTTCTGATTTCTTCCTGCTCTGATAGTTGCTGCTGACTCATTTTAGGGGGATAGAAAATTTGTGCAAAGATAATTGATCCGGGGGAAAAGAACAGCAGGGAGGCGGGGGATTCACTTTTTTAAGCTAAATTTGCATGATCGAAATCCCGGTAAACTGGCCAAAACTTTTACCCACCCAAGACCTGGGCCATAATATGCCGATGAACATGGATGCCGGAGACCGATATAGTGACAATACGATAATAACCAGTAAAGGGCTTGCTTGTGATATGGCTTTGCATGGCAAAAAACAATCGATACAGTACAGGGACCTGGGTTTGATTGATTACAAGGAGGCCTGGGATTTGCAGGAGGACAGCCTTGCTTCGGTGGTAAAAGAGAAGCTGGATGCCGGGGAAAAAGCCGGGAATGGGTTTTTCCCTAAAGACCAGGTAGTTTATTTCTGTGAACATCCGCATGTATATACACTGGGAAAGAGCGGTCAGAACCAGAACCTGCTGATCCCCGATGCCTTCCTTGAAAAGATCAATGCCACTTTTTACAAGATCGACCGGGGAGGGGATATAACCTATCATGGACCCGGACAAATAGTAGGGTATCCCATCATTGATCTTGAATCCCTGAATATCAAGGTAAAGGACTATGTCCGGGGACTGGAGGAGACGGTCATCCGTACCCTTGAATACTATGGCATTGAATCCGGAAGGCTGGATGGTGCCACCGGTGTATGGCTGGATACCGGTGGGACCGGAAAAACAAGGAAGATCTGCGCCATCGGAGTGAGGGTCAGCCGCTATGTTACCATGCATGGTTTTGCCCTCAATGTCAATACTGATCTGAGATATTTTCAGTATATTAATCCCTGCGGATTTACCGATAAAGGGGTCACATCCATGGAGCAGGAATCTGGCCGTGAAATTGAGATCGAAGATGTCCGCCGAAGATTGAAGGAGGATTTTTCAGAAGTGTTTCAGGTAGAATTACATACAATATGACGGCAATGGAGAAAAACTGGATTCTGAAGAGCCAGGGGGATGGACAAAAAATTGAGAGCCTGTCCGGCGAGCTGAATATTGCTAAACCGCTGGCAACCTTGCTGGTCCAGCGCGGGATTACCAGTTTTGAAGCCGCTAAAAATTTCTTCCGGCCGCAACTGACGCAGCTCCATGATCCTTTCCTGATGAAGGATATGGATATGGCCGTTGAAAGGATTCAGTCCGCCGTGCAAAACCGGGAAAAAATCCTGGTTTATGGTGATTATGATGTGGACGGTACAACCTCTGTTGCCCTTGTTTACACCTTCCTGAAATCCTTTTATGAAGACATTGA
>LJUP01000329.1 GCA_001303955.1 Bacteroides sp. SM23_62
ATCGCCCTGTAGATCTGGCCGGCAGCTTTCTCGGGTGAGGGTGCCCAGAACAATTTCTCTCCCTTGGCCATATCCGTGGCCACGAAACCGGGTCGGATGTCCGTTACGGTGATTTTCAGATGCTGTTTCCTTGACTTCTGCCTCAGTCCCTCGAGGTAATTGGACTGGTATGCTTTCGAGGCATTATAGGCAGGTGCTGATTTATTACCCCGGAGGGCTGCGATTGAGGTCAGGCCTACCAGGTGTCCCGGGGGATGCTTCTGGAAGTACCTGAAGGTGAAGGTCATGATGTCAGTAAAAGCGGTAACATTGGTATAAATGGTCTGGAATTCCGGTTCGGTGTCCAGTTCTTCATTTAAAAACCCGATCCCGGAACTCAGTACCAGCAGGTCCAGGCCGTCCAGGCTTCGGATCAGTTCCCTGATGGATTTTGTGGTCTGTGAAAGGTCCCGGATATCAAAGGCCTTGTAAAATATCCGGCCGGGATATGCTGCCTTTAATTCCTTCAGCAGGTGTTCCCGACGCCCGGTTATTCCTACATTGTATCCTCTTTTGACCAGGATCTTCACGAGCTCCTTACCCATCCCTGATGATGCGCCTACAACAATTGCTTTTTTGTACTGTTTTGGTGGTTCCTGGTGAAATAGATCTGGTTCCATGGAGTGGGATTTTTGAAAAGGTTCCTAACTTTAATTGCATAAAAATTTACAAAAAAAAATGCATATTGCAGGTAATTAATGTTTTATAATAGATAAAGTTCATGACAATCCCGACTAAAATTGATGGATTTATGATAAGACATGCGAGGGAATCAGATGTCCCGCTGATTCTCAGGTTTGTTCAGGAACTGGCTGAATACGAAAAACTGTCCCATGAAGTCCTTGCCACCGAGGAAGATTTCCGTAAATACCTTTTCGGAGAGAAACAATTCGCTGAGGTTGTCATCGGGGAGTACCATTCTGATCCGGTCGGATATGCGCTTTACTTTTATAGTTTTTCCACCTTCACCGGCAAACCGGGAATATACCTCGAGGATATTTATGTCAAACCGGACGAAAGGGGGAGGGGATTCGGCAAGACAATGCTTGCTTACCTGGCCAGACTGGCCGTGGACCAGCAATGTGGAAGGTATGAATGGGCCGTGCTGGACTGGAACGAGCCATCGATCAGTTTTTACGAATCACTCGGGGCTACCCTGAAGAAAGAATGGATTATTGCCAGGGTAACGGGGAGTAATCTTTTAAACCTGGCCTCCCAATTTTAAAATAGGCAGCAGCGTATAATTAAGTTGGTTCTATGGCTTTCATAACATGCAATTATGATCAATCTTAAAAAGGCATTTCGACAACGGCCCTGGCTGTTTATCATTGTCATCATATACACTGCCGGCATGATTGCCATCTCCATCCCAAAATCACGGGAAATCACCGAGGATTCGGATCACTGGATCATCTGGCAGGCGGGGAAGGATTTTTTCAACAAGCAGGAATTGTATTACAGGGATGAGATCAGGCCCTTCATCCAGCCACCCTTTGGCCCTTTTCTCTGGCAGCCCCTCCATGCAATGCCACTGCAGGTTTCTGCACTGATCCTGTTCCTGCTCAATGCCCTCGTGTTGTTGCCACTGTCCATATACCTGATTTACAGGGCTCTCCTGAATATTGGAGTACCTCCGAGACGGGCGGAGATGGCCCTGATCCTGTCAACACTTTTCACCCTGAAATATTTCTGGAACAACCTGGTCATGTTCCAGATCAATTACCTTATCCTGGTTTTTATGCTGGGGGGAATCTTTTACCTTTCCATGAAAAAACCTCATATTGCCGGGATCTTCTTCACCCTGATTACTTTCATCAAGATTATCCCGGTCTTCCTGGCGGCCTATGTTCTTATCTTCCATTTTTCACGGAAGGTAGTGATCTCCATGATCCTGACAGCATTGCTCTGTCTTACCCTGCCCATGACAACGCGTGGATGGGATATGTGGATAAAGGATCATTTGGATAATTATGAGATACTGGTCAGACAATATATTCTGGAGGGAAGGATCGTGGCTGACCAAGCAAATCACAGCCTCAAAGCCGGCCTGATCAAGACTTTCTACCCGGACACAAGAACCAATGAAAATGTCTCCGTAAAGAACTATACAGGATTTATCCGGGCCGTGAATGTTTTAACGATCCTGCTTTTTTTGATCCTTGTCATTAATGGGATCCTGCTGAAAAGAAGAAAAAAGTATTTCAGCCTTGCCTACCTGGCAGCCATCCTCCTGTTTACTCACCTGTTTTCGGGGATTACCTGGACCGCACACCTGGTGACCCTGATCTTCTGCCTGCTTCCCGTGTTATTGATAGAGCTGAGAACTCTGAGAACCCCGGGAAAGGTGACCTACTGGATTTTTATCGCTCTGATGGTCTTTCTTGGGATTGAGGGAAGCGATACGGTAGGGGAGAGGATCTACCTGGCCATCCGGTTTTATGATATTTATACCTACCTGTTACTGGGACTTTTCATTTTTTGTTCCTGGCTGGTTATGAACAGACGTTCGTCCTCCCTGTACCCCAATGGAATAATGATCTAAATCACAGTTAAAGGCGGCTTTAATTGATGTTGGGACGGAATATATCCGGTTGGTTTCTCCCGTAGCCCAGACCATTTTTTTCAAAATAGGTAGGTACTCCTTTCATGTGATGGTTGGCAATCTTTCCATCCCGGGTAATGTCATTAGCCTATTTAAAAACTATACAAATAGTTAAAAAACTGTAAAAATAGTTTTAAAACTAAAAAAATAGTTTTATGTTTGCATACGGTAAGCCTGATACTTTTCGTTCAATATATATAATACCTATGAACAGATTGACCAGAGCCGAAGAACAGGTGATGCAGATCCTCTGGGAGATGGGAGAGGGGATGACCAAGGATGTCATTTCCCACTTCCCGGACCCAAAACCTGCATACAATACGGTATCTACTGTAATGCGTGTATTGGAAAAGAAGGGATTCGTAGCGCATAATGCATATGGAAAAACCCATGTATATTACCCGGCAGTCGAGAAGGAATCCTATGCAAGGATCCAGTTCATGGGCTTTATGAAAGATTACTTCAACAATTCATTTCCCCGGATGGCAGCTTTTTTTGCACGGGAAAAGAACCTGGATATCAGTGAGATGGAAGAGATCCTTAAAATGACAGAGGCAGAAATCAATAATCTAAAATCAAGAGAGGATGAATAGCATGCTGCTTTATTTCCTTAAATCCGGCATAGCCATGGCGCTGTTCTATGGTATCTACAGGATATTCCTGGAAAAGGATACAAATTACAGCCTGAATCGTTATTACCTGGCCGGAACCCTCCTCATCTCGATGATGCTTCCGTTGCTGCCCCTTGAAAGGATATTTTTTGTTGAAAGAACCATCAGCATGCCTATATTGATCAGCCTTGATGACCGGGGCCTTGCGGATACCGGCATCGAGGTAAGCAATGCTGCTGGTCCGGGTTTCCGCCTGACCGGATTTGTCCTGGCCAGGATCATATACATCACTGGTATGGCCATACTTCTTGCTACCCTGATTTTTCAGTTAACCAGACTTATTTTTATAAGGAAGGTCGGGAAAGAGAAATATGGTTCCATGAAAATTATTTTCGTAGAAAGGGATATCGTCCCATTTTCCATTTTAAACCTGGTATATATCAACCAGGAGATCCGTAAGGACCCAAAAATCAAGACCATACTCGATCATGAATATGCACATTTCCGGTCATTTCACTATATAGATCTGGTAATTTTTGAATTCATAACCATATTTCTGTGGTTCAATCCTTTCACCTGGCTGTATATCAGGTCATTAAAGGAGATTCATGAATACCAGGCTGATGCTGCTGTCCTTCGATCTGGAGAAGGGACGGGCAGTTACCAGGCCCTTTTGGTTAACCAGCTTACAGGAACGGAGGTATTCAGGCTTGCCAACGGATTCAGTAAGTCTTTAACCAAAAAACGTATGATCATGATGACCAAAATGCGATCAAAAAAAGGCGCATGGCTGAAAGCATTGCTTGCCGTGCCCGTGCTGGCAATCCTGCTGGTTGCCTTTGCAGCAAATGCCAAAACATTGCCGGATGATGATCCGGTAATCATCAAAGGGAAGGTGGTAGAAGCAGAATCGGGCTCCCCGCTGACGGGTGTGGCTGTGATCTGGAAGGGGCATACCACCGGAACCATTACCGACATGAACGGGGATTTTAAACTGGAATTGCCTGACCAGGAGGCTGTGCTTGTGTATTCATTTGTGGGTTTTGAAACAACCAGATCCACGGGTGCCGGACCGCATCGTATTGAAATGAAGCGTTCCACCATTCCGATCGATATGGAAGGTGTATCCAGTTCAGACGAAGCCATCAATAGAGAGATGCAGCGACAGCATGATGAACGGCAGAAAATATCGGTCCTTGAAGAAGAATCAGAGCAAGGTGAGGAAGTATTCTGGGTGGTCGAAGATCTTGCATATTTCCCGGGCGGTAAACCAGCCCTGAAAAGATACCTGGCAGATAACATCCGTTATCCGGATGATGCACGTGAAGGTAAGATGGAAATCCTGGTCCAATTTACCATCAAGGCCGACGGTTCAGTGGCTGACGTAAAGATTAAAAAGGCAGGTATCAGGCAGATGGACAGGGAAGCAATCAGACTGGTCTCTGAAATGCCCGACTGGATTCCTGCCAGGCAACGCGATAAGCCCGTATCTTCACAGTACATCCTACCGGTAGTATTCGAAAAAACATTCGGGAAATAAACCTGTGTAATCGGGTTTTTCCGGGGTGTATGTTTTCTCAAGGTAATCAGGTTGGGAGCCTAACATGTTTCGCGCAGCGGAATTTGCAGCGACGTCCTGATTACCTTGAGAAAACTCATTCATCGGGATAACCTGAGATCTTCCCGGTCATTTCTGCGATGTCGATCCGGATCACCATGGTCTGGGCGACTCTCTCGGGACCGAATTCAAACGGGCCTTTGGTGGTGTACTGGTCCATGATGATCTGCATGGCTGGGATCTTTTCTTCATCCTTCTCTATTAAGGCTGCCTTGCCGAATCCGGTTACCGACCGGTATTTCATGGTCCAGTCCCCGCAGGCATCGGGACCCGTGGTCAGCCTGTTCCCAGTATATACCATGAAACAAACATCAGGATTTTTCCGGAGGGTATCAATTTTTCTACCCTCCAGGGCGGCATGCAGGTAAATGGCATTGTCCCTGAACCCGTAATTCATGGCGACCATGTAAGGTTTTCCGTCATCCACCATCGCCAGATGGCAGACGAGGCCTTTGCGGAGTATTTCCCTGATCCCTTCCGGGTCTTTGATTTCTTTATCGTCTCTTCTGACTTTATTACCCATATTTTGTATTATTTCATATGCGTCATGCCCGTCCGTCCGGGAAACTTCCGCGTGGCTGTTCGTGTCATTTTTACTAGATTTGGTGGAACGGGACCTCTAAAATATAAACTTCTTACGGTATTTCAGCCTCAATTTGTATTATCTGATTTTGTGCTTAGATTTGAACAATCTTTTACCAAAATCCCGCTCATGAAAAATATTACATTAGCCCTTTTCGCCTCCCTTCTTGTATTGTCTTCCTGTAGCGGCCTGAAAGTAACACAGCATTATGACGAGGAGATCGATTTTACACAGCATAAGAGTTTCTTTCTCATGCCTCCGGATCCTTTCATTGACCTATATATTAACCAGTATGATAAGGAATTGCTGCTCCGCTCCATCGCAGATGAATTAAAGGCACGGGGATATAAACAGAATGAAGCCACCGGTGACCTGGCCGTGAACATATTCCTGGTCATGAATGACAAGACCGGTTTTACGAATTACAACAACTACTACCACCTGAGCGGTTACAGGTTTGTTTACACATGGGGGTATGGCTCCGGCGCCTTTTACCAGTATACCATAAAAAAGGGCACCTTGATCATAGATGTCTTCGATAACCGCTCAAAAAAGCTTGCCTGGCAGGTAGTAGGGATAGGAACGGTGGAAGAGGACCCGGTGAAGAGGACAAAGAACATACCTCATGTTATACAGAAGATGTTCTACAAATATCCGGTGAAAAAGAAATGATCCATAACCTGAGGTTAACCTTTCCAGGTATCATTCCCGAATGACATGATCAGGCTATTGCTGTGGATAATATTAATTGTATCGGTCGGCGGACAGGAATTGCTATCCCAGCCTGTTGATTTTCTGCTGGCAGACACCACAAACCAGGACAGGATATATCCCCGTTATTTTACACTGGACTTCAAAGTACAGCGTGGCAGGCACGTTACAACAGGGGTGAAAATCCTGGAACAGACCATTGAGCAAAATCCGTATTCTGTTTTTGAGTTCAGGTACGGGATAAAGGGGTACGGACAGGAATCCTGGCACCAGATACT
>LJUP01000330.1 GCA_001303955.1 Bacteroides sp. SM23_62
GTTTTGATGCGGGCCGGTTTCAGCTGGCGGATCCCGCGCTAAACCCGTACAATTGCTTGCCACAGCAGGGCATCATGCGCCACGATACTGAATTTTGTAAATCTTTCCCCGAATTCTGTAACACCTGATACCGGAAGAATCTTCATTTTTGTAACCAGAAAATGGTTGTCCAGTTATATATGCTGAACAACATCTAATAATCAAGATATATAGATTAAACCATTTTTATCGGAGTTATCTAAATAAATAATTTTAACTATTTTAAAAGTTTATATCAATGAAAATGTACAAGATTTTATTCGTTTTAATAGCGATATTAACGATCCGTTGTGATACAATTCCTGCAGAAATTGCAGAGGAAATTGAAAAGACCATATTGACCGAGCATGAGATTAACAGCCTCCTGCACATGCGTGAGGAAGAGATGCTGGCACATGATGTTTACAGCTATTTTTCCGGATTATATGATATACCTGTCTTCAGCAACATTGCCAGGAGTGAACTGGTGCATACCGGCAGGGTGAAGGAACTGATCAATAAATACGGCCTGGAGGATCCGGCAGCTGACCATGAGCCGGGCGTATTCGAGGATGCAGGCATTCAGGAATTGTATAATGCATTGACCCGGAAAGGAAAGGTGTCGTATGAAGAGGCTGTGGTTGTGGGACTGACCATTGAGGATCTGGATATTGCCGACCTGGAGATGGCCCTGGAAACAGAAGTGAACAATGAGGACATCGTTGAGGTTTACAACTTTTTGCTCATGGGGTCAAAGCACCACATGAATGCGTTTTACTTCCATGCACAAAGCAATGAAATTGAATATATCCCACAATACATCAGCCTGGATCATTTCCTGGAAATTGTGGAAAAAGATTAGCCCCGGGATGGGTATAAATTTCAAATATGTCTGGGACTGACCTGGTTTCTGCTACACTGATGATCCGCAACATGGTTTCCAATTGTTGTGTGGTCCTGCTGCGGGAAAGATTGGAGGCCGCAGGGATCATTGTGAACCAGGTACAGCTCGGACAGGCCATTGTTTCATACGACCCTTTGATCCATAATCATGTTACTGTTACTGATCTGATCAGGGAGATAGGACTTGATGTGATCGAGGGCAGGGAGATGATCATGGTGGAAAGGATCAAACAGGCTGTGATCGAACTGATTCACCACCTGAACAACGTGGATTCAGTAGTACGTAAATCAGACTACCTGGTTGAAAAGCTTGGTTACTCCTATCAGTACCTGTCAAAAACCTTTTCAGCGCATGAACCGGTCACCCTGGAGCGATATATCATCCTGCAGAAAATAGAAAGGATTAAGCAGCTTATTGATAATGAGGAATTTACCCTCAGCGAAATAGCCTTTATGATGGACTATTCGAGTGTCCAGTACCTTTCCAACCAGTTCCACAAGATCACCGGGATGACGGTCAGCGAATACAAGGCAAGTGACCGTTCCTCCAAAAAACCCATCGATAAACTCTATTGAATATGATTCATTTACAGGATATTGTAACATTTTCCCCGAATTCTGTAACAGCAGATTGTAAGGATTACGCAAATTTGAGAACAGAAATTGAATGGTTGGCTCCAGATGCAACGTATTAACAAGATTTACGTATGTATTAAAGCCTGTAAAAAAGCTCTAAAATGAAGATAAAGAAGAACATAGCCGTCAGTGAAACCGGATTTGTATTTGACCCGACCAGTGGTGAGTCTTATTCTATCAATGGCACGGGACAACAGATCATTGCCCTGCTCAGGGAGGATAAGTCCCCCGAAGAAATCTCCGCCATCATGACCGGGGCGTATGAGATCGATGCGGCCAGCTTTGAGAAATATTATTATGATTTTATGGGGATGCTGCGGCAATTCCAGTTAATTGAGGAAGATGAGTAAAAGGAAGATCAGTGTCGCCCTGACCGGGCTGAACAATACAGATAATCCGGGTCCGGGGGTACCCGTCATACGGGGAATCCGTGAATCTGCCTTTTTTGATCCGCGCATCATTGGCCTGGCCTATGAAAACCTTGAGCCTGCCATATATATGCATGATGTGGTGGATAAGGCCTACCAGGTGCCCTATCCTTCGGAAGGCTCGGATGTATTGGTGCAGCGTATCCTGGAGATCCATGATAAGGATCCCTTTGATGTATTGATCCCCAATTTCGATGCCGAACTGTATGCTTTCATGCGGGCGGAAAAAACACTCCGGCAGGCCGGGATCCGGACATTCCTTCCCACCCTGGAGCAGTTCGAGGAAAGGCATAAATCAACCCTGCCTGATTTTGGGGAAAAATACGAGGTGAAAGTCCCTTTCAGCAAGCCCATTTACAAGCAGGAAGAGATCCAGGAGTTGAAAGAGGATTTCGAATACCCGCTGATGGTGAAGGGGAAATTTTATGACGCATACCTGGCCTATAATACCGAGCAGGTGAAAATGCACTATAATAAGATTTCTGCCAAATGGGGGCTACCCATAATCATACAGGAATTCATCAAGGGCACGGAGGTGAATGTGGTGGCCCTGGGTGACGGAAAGGGGAATACCGTGGGAGCCGTCCCCATGCGGAAACAATACATCACCGATAAAGGGAAAGCCTGGGCAGGAATCACCCTGGATGACAAAAAACTGCTCAACCTGACCTACCATATCATTTCCTCCATGAAGTGGAGGGGCGGTATGGAACTGGAGATCGTGAAATCGTTCAGCAATGAATTATACGTAATCGAGATCAACCCCCGCATCCCTGCGTGGGTGTACCTGGCTGTGGGAGCGGGACAAAACCTGCCCGAGGCACTGCTGAAGCTGGCCCTGGGAATGGATGTGCAGCCCTATACTGAATATGAGGTGGGGAAAATGTTCATCCGTTATTCCAGTGACCTCATAACAGATTTAAAAGAATTTGAAAAATTATCAACCCTTGGCGAATTATAATCACAAGGAGAATAAAATACCATATCATGGACAAGAAAGCATTTGAAAGACCCTATATAAAGAAACTGCAGGCAGGAATGCCCAGCAAGTTCGGCATGAAGCCGCAGGTGGAGCCGCTGACACATATTGATGATAACGGGGTGGCTGACCTGATCGGGGAGTTCGGATCCCCGTTGTTTGTCATCTCGGAAAAAACCATCCGTGAAACCTATAAAAAAGCAAAGCATGCCTTTACGACCCGTTACCCCAAGGTACAGTTCGCCTGGTCATACAAGACCAATTACCTGGATGCCGTATGCCGGGTATTCCACAGCGAAGGATCATGGGCAGAGGTGGTTTCCGGGTTCGAATATGACAAGGCCCTGCTGAATGGCGTAAAGGGAAGCCAGATCATTTTCAACGGTCCGGATAAGACCGATGAGGACCTGAAAAAAGCCGTCGAAAATGATTCGCTTATCCACATCGACCATTTTGATGAGATGTATGCCATCCTTGCCCTTTCCGAAACCCTGGGTAAAAAACCCAAGGTGGCCATCCGGGTAAACATGGATACGGGTGTGTATCCTATGTGGGACCGCTTCGGGTTCAATTATGAGAACGGGGATGCGTGGGATGCCATCAACCGGATCATGATCAATGAGAAACTGGAGCTGGTGGGATTGCATGCACATATAGGTACCTACATGATGACAGCCAATACATACAAGATTGCGGCCCTTAAACTGGCAGACCTGGCCTATGGGATAGAGAAGAAATACGGGGCGCACATTAAATATATCGATGTGGGAGGTGGATTCGCATCGCAGAATACCCTGAAAGGGGCTTATTACCCGGGTACCGATACCACGCCTTCGTTTTCAGAGTATGCAGAGGCCATATCATCGGCCATCCTGAATTCCAACCTGGATCCCCGCAGCCTGCCCACCCTGATCCTTGAAACCGGCCGGGCCCTTGTGGATGATGCAGGATACCTGCTGGGAACGGTCATTGCCAACAAAAGGTTGTCAAGCGGCAACCGGGCCACCATTGTGGATGTGGGTGTGAACCTGTTGTTCACCTCTTTCTGGTATGCACATGAGGTATACCCGGCGGCTCCGGTATCGGAACACCTGGAGGAGACCACCCTGTATGGCCCCCTGTGCATGAACATAGACGTGCTGCGGGAAGCCATTGCCTTCCCCCTGCTGAAGAAAGGGGACCATTTCGTGGTCAAAAGGATAGGGGCCTATAACATGACACAGTGGATGCAGTTCATCACCCTGCGCCCCAATGTTGTCATGATCGATACAGAAGGCAGGCCCCATGTTATCAGGAAACGGGAGGAGATGGAAAATATACGGGGACAGGAACAGATCCCTGCACACCTGGCATGATCAAGAACGACGATATCAAACTTTACGTGCGGGGGATACCGAATTCCTATTCGCAGGTATTCTTCTCCGACAACCGGATCTTCGCCCTCATCCTGGTGGTAATTACATTCATTGACCTTTTTGCCGGTGTCATGGGACTGATTTCGGTCATTACCACAAACGCGGTGGGATTTTTGCTGGGATTTGACAGGCGGACCATCTCAAAGGGATTATACGGCTTCAACAGTTTGCTGGTGGGACTGGCACTAGGGGTCTATTTCCAGCCCGGGATACTCCTTGTCATCATCGTCATTCTCGGGGCCGTACTCACCCTGCTGGTATCGGTATCCATGCAGGGGGTGATCGGCAAATATGCCCTGCCCTTTCTCAGCATTCCCTTCCTGCTTTCGGTGTGGATCATGACGCTGGCCACGCGGGACTTCACAGCGCTGGGTGTCAGTGAAAGGGGAATTTACACATTCAATGACCTGTATACGATCGGCGGAAACACACTCGTGGGATTGTACGAGTGGTGGAACAACCTGGACATTGCCCAGTCCATCAGGATCTACCTGATCTCCCTCGGGGCCATCCTGTTCCAGTACAACATCCTCTCGGGAATTGTCCTGGCATTCGGACTGTTTTATTATTCCCGCATATCTTTTACCCTCTCTTTGCTTGGCTTTTATACAGCCTATATCTTTTATGAGATCATCGGTGCCAATATATCCGAACTGAGCTACAGCTACATCGGGTTTAACTATATACTGACCTCCATTGCCCTGGGAGGATTTTTCATCGTCCCGTCCAGGAGATCCTTTCTGTGGGTGGTGGTGCTCATCCCCATGGTGGCCCTGATCACGATCAGCCTTTCAAGGATTTTCATGGTACTGGGACTCCCCATTTATTCCCTGCCGTTCAATATTGTTGTCCTGCTGTTCCTGTACGCCCTGAAATTCAGGATCAGGCCCTCCAGGAAACTGGCCGAGGTATTTATCCAGCAGAACTCCCCCGAAAAAAACCTGTATTCCTATCATAATGATATTACCCGCTTCAGGCACTTTGACAAGGTACCCGTAAAACTTCCCTTCCTGGGGATGTGGACGGTCTCACAGGCACATGACGGGGAGTATACCCACAAAGATGAATACAGGCATGCCTGGGATTTTCTCATCACGGATACAGAGGGGAAACAGTATTCCGGCAGGGGGGATTATCCATCGGATTATTATTGCTTTGACAAACCCGTCGTGGCGCCTGCCGAAGGAACGGTGGAACACATTGTGGACAATGTGGATGACAATATGATATCCGATATAAATGTGAAGGATAACTGGGGGAATACCGTGATCATCCGCCATGACGATGATCTTTTTACCTCCATGAGCCATTTGAAAAAAGACTCCATCAGGGTGGCTGTGGGGGACCGAGTGAAGGAAGGTGACATCATCGGCCGCTGCGGGAATTCCGGGAGATCACCCTATCCGCACCTGCATTTTCAATTCCAGCGTACCCCTTATATTGGCTCAACCACGCTGGATTATCCGATGAGCTACTATATACTGAACCACGGGGACCGGTTCAGCCTGGAAACTTATGAAAATCCAGGGAAGGACGATCTGGTTTCCAACATTGAAATAAACGGGCTCCTCCATAATGCCTTTTATTTTATCCCCGGGAAAAAACTTGGTTTTCATGTGGATCATAACGGTTCTTCACATCAGGTTGCCTGGGAGGTACAGACAGATCCCTATAACAACACCTATATCAAATGCCTCACATCGCGCTCGGTGGCATGGTTCAAGAACGATGATAACCTGCTTTATTTTACACACTATGAAGGTGACAAGAAAGCCCTGCTGTATTATTTTTTCCTGGCCGCATACAAGGTGCAGCAGGGATTTTACCAGGACATGGTGCTGACGGACCGCTACCCCCTGAACCTGATTTTCCGCCCCCCTCTGCTGACCCTGCAGGATGTTTTTGCTCCTTTCTGGAAATTCCTCTCCTCGGAATACCGCCTGAAGTACAGCTGGATCGATAATGAGATGTCACCCGCTGAAATAAAACTCGAATCCTCGGCCTGCAATGTGCTTATGGGCAGTGAATTAAAACGGCTTG
>LJUP01000331.1 GCA_001303955.1 Bacteroides sp. SM23_62
CTTCCTCAGATTCCAGGGTCAGTCTTGAACGCAGATCATCATAATCCTCGGTAATCTCCCAGACGCCCAGCCTGCATCCTTTTGATAAGTCTCTTTTTAGGATAATTGCCATAGAGCCAAAATAATTATTTCCAGGCAAATGATTCCACCAGATGGATAATATCTTCCCTGAAAAATGAAATTACCGGGGCAAGTGAGTCCTTGTCCGGGGGTACATTAAAATAGAGTGAGCCCCTCAGAAAATGCGCATTACTGTCAGTAAGATAAAACTGTATGCTGGAAGCAGTGTTTCCCTTGATATCATATAATATCCCGTGAACCGCCAGTTCCGGGTTGGTGTATACTGTTTCTTTGATGGCATCTGCCTTGATGGTATGCTTGTAAGTCAGCGAGCGGCTGTCTTCGATAAATTCATTCAGGTTCTGGTTCACCTCCTTGTAGCTGATATGAATTTTTCCATTAAAATCCGGGAAATCAATGTTGATCCAGCAAGGTTCGGTAATATCATCTGTATCGGGTACAATCTTCCCATAGGATGGATACTCGAAGGTATACGGACAGGTTGAATCAAACAGAATGTATTCCTTGGCCGGGAAATCTACGCGTAAATATCCCCTGGGCTTGGGTGTATAGGATCGCTGACAGGCCATAACCAGCAGTATGATCAACAGGGGACTTAAGGGATAATGCATGGTCCTCATTCAATCACCTCCTCCTCCGGCCAGATCATCAGCCTGATTTGCCTGATCCTCCTTTTATCCACTGCCTCAACAATGAATTCAAAATTCCTGAAAGATGTCTTCTCTCCTTTGTGTGGGAATTCCCCCTTTAATTCCAGGATGAGCCCGGCCAGGGTATCGGCTTCACCCCTTACGGATTCAAAAATATCGTCTTCTGTATCCAGGACCTTGCAGAGATCATTTAACAGGATCTTTCCATCAAACAGGTATTCATAAGCTGATAATTTCTCAAAGAATACCTCGGCTTCATCTGATTCATCGGTGATTTCCCCTACGATCTCTTCGATGATGTCTTCCAGGGTAATGATCCCGCTGGTCCCACCATATTCATCCACCACGATAGCCATGTGTATTTTCTTGGTCTGGAACTCATTTAAAAGATCGTCAATCTTTTTATTCTCAGGGACATAATAAGGAGGTCTGACGAGGGACTGCCATTTAAAATTCTTGCTTTTCTGTATATGGGGAAGCAGGTCTTTGATATAAAGAATCCCCTTGACATTGTCAAAGGTGGTGTCATAGATCGGGATCCTCGAGTAGCCTGAATCTATGGCGATCCTGATGAGTTCATCCAGGTCTGTATTAATGTCCGCTGAAACAACATTGATCCTTGCCATCATGATTTCCTTCGCATCAATATTCCCGAATTTGATGATTCCCTCGAGAATATTTTTCTCTTCTGAAATATCCTCTGAAGTGAGTTCCAGCGCTTCTGAGAGATCATCCATCGAAATGTTCTGCTTCCTCCTTGCCAGCCTCTTGTTCACCATGGAGGTCGAATGAATCAGCAGGGAAGATAAGGGGTAAAAAAGTTTCTCACAAAATTTCAGCGGATAAGCCATGAAATGTGCAAACCTGGAGGCATACAGATTGGCGTATATTTTTGGCAGGATCTCTCCGAACAAGAGAAGGATGAAAGTGACGACCACCACCTGTACCAGGAATTGCAGTGTTTTGGATGTGCCAAAATCCATCAGCCTGTTCATGACAAAGGAGGAAATGATCACAATACCTACGTTGATAAAATTGTTGGTGATCAGGATGGTCCCAAGCAATCTTTCCGGTTTTCCGATCAGTTCGAGTACCACTCTTGAATTTCTGGTGTTCTTGTCTTGAAGATTTTGTTTATCAGTAGGTGAGAGCGAAAAATAGGCTACTTCTGAACCTGAAATCAGGGCCGATCCAACCAGCAGCAGCAGGACAATGCAGATTGCCAGTATACTATCCGGTTCTATCGGATGGAAAGTTACATCGATCAAAGCCAGTCGAGCTGAAGCAAATAGACCAGGATCCAAAACGAAACAGTTGGTTTAGATATACTTAGAAGGGTAGATCGTCAGATTCATCAGGCCCGGGACCCACATCATTGAAGTCACTGCCAGCACTGGTTTCTTTTGGCTGGCTGGGTGTTTGTGTTGCTGTTGCAGCGCCCGGATCTTCCTGGATTCCGGTTTCGTCTGATCTTTTACCGAGCATTTGCATATTGTCACCCACGACTTCTGTAGTGTAACGTTTATTCCCGTCCCGGTCATCCCATGACCTTGTACGGATTCTGCCTTCAATATATAGCTGGGAACCTTTTCTGACATATTTTTCCGCAATTTCTGCCAGGCCTCTCCATAAGACAACATTGTGCCACTCGGTATTGGTAATCCTCTCCCCATCCCGGTTCCGGTAGGTTTCACTGGTAGCAAGCGGGAATGAACATACAGCTGTGCCTCCTTCCAGGTAACGCGTCTCAGGATCTTTACCGACATTCCCAACGAGTATAACCTTATTTACTGACATATCTAAAACTTGATATTATAGGGGCATAAAGTTACGAAATTAATCAATGAGTATCTCCAGGTAATTCTCGATTAGTTTGGGCACGGGTAATTTGCCGAGTTCGGCAAGCGGAACTTCCTGGAATGATGATTTCAGTGCAAAATTATCGGGGAAAGCATCCAGGTGATAAAATTTTGCATGGATCACCTGGTGGGTCAGGGTATGCTTGATCATTTTAGAAACCTTGAAAGGTTTGACACGGCTGTCCGTGAACAGTTGATTCCAGGATGTGGATTCCATCAAACGCCCAGGTGAAACGGGACGGGGTGTTTCGATCAGGGGGAATTCAAACAAATGCTGCCAGATATCCTTCCCGGTTCTTTGCCTGATCAGGATACCTTCCGCTGAGTGCACGATAAAATAGTGAAAATACCTGTGTTTCTGTGTTGTTTTTTTGTTCCTGACAGGCAGCTCCTCAACCAGGTGCTTCCCGAAGGCCGTACAATGTTTTTGTAAGGGACATGAGCGGCAGGATGGATTGGCCGGTGTACAGACCAGTGCTCCGAATTCCATGACGGCCTGGTTGTGGATCCCGGGTTCCGCACGATCCAGCAGGGCCTCGGCCTTCCGGCAGATCCCGCATTTTGCCGGCACCTGTCCGGGGGGTTCAAACAGGCCGAAAATCCGGGCAATGACCCGGTGAATATTGCCATCTACAACCGCCCGTGGCTCATTGAATGCGATGGAAGCAACGGCTGCTGCTGTATAGGGACCGATCCCTTTTAATTTCAACATCTCCTGGTAGGTAGAAGGAAATACTCCCCCGTGATCCGTGATCATCTGCCAGGCAGCGGCATGCATATTCCTTGCCCTGGAATAATATCCCAGTCCCTGCCAGACCTTCAGCACCTCCTCTATCTTTGCCTCAGCCAGGCTTTGCAGGTCTGGGAAACGGTTCATGAACCGGTGGTAATAATCAATGCCCTGGACCACCCTGGTTTGCTGAAGGATGATCTCAGACACCCAGATCGCATAGGGATCCTTTGTCTTTCTCCAGGGAAGGTCACGTTTATGATCAAGGTACCACCGGGCTAAGATATCGCTGATTTTTACTTCTGAAATGCTCAAACAGTCTAAATAATAGACAAATAAATAAAATTAATGGAATTGATTTCGTAAATAGAATGAAATAATATATATTTGCAATTCAAAATTGAAATATTATTGTAATTAATTGATAATTAAAGATTTTAAAAATGACTAAAGCTGATATCGTTAACGAAGTTTCAAAAAATACGGGTATTGAAAAGGTAACCGTGCAGAAAACTGTTGAAGCCTTCATGGAAACTGTAAAAGACTCACTGGTAAAAGACAAAAACGTTTACCTCAGGGGTTTTGGTAGCTTCATAGTAAAGAGAAGAGCAAAAAAAACTGCAAGGAATATTTCAAAGAACACAACCATCATTATTCCAGAACATTTCATACCTTCTTTTAAGCCTGCTAAGTCATTTGTAAACAAGGTTAAGAACAACGTCAAGCGATAGGATCATTATGCCAAGCGGAAAGAAGAGAAAAAGACATAAGATGGCGACTCACAAGCGCAAGAAACGTTTAAGAAAAAACCGGCATAAGAAGAGGAAATAGCCCTTGATTCTTACCACGAAATCTTTAATGGATTAAAAATTATAGTAAACCTAAAGATCTGTCATAGGTCTTTAGGTTTATGCTATGTATTCCCGGCCAACCGTTGAAGATTATTAATGCAGCGCACACTTGAGTAAGGAAGTCATTAGAGAACTGATTATTGATGCAGCAACCCAGGAGATTTCAATTGCTTTACTGGAAAATAGGGAGTTAGTTGAATTAAACAAGCAAAAAAGCAACCTTGAATTTTCAGTTGGGGATATTTATCTGGGGAAAGTAAAAAAAGTGATGCCCGGATTGAATGCAGCTTTTGTTGATATCGGGCATGAAAAGGATGCATTTTTACATTACCAGGATCTCGGACCCCAATTCAGTTCTCTTACCAGGTATCTGAAACTGGTTTTTGACAAAAGGGGGAAACAACCCGGGTTTCAGAAGTTTAAACGTCTTCCGGATATCAACAAGGACGGAAAGATCACCGAGGTACTGGAGCAGATCGTCAAAGAACCCATCTCCACCAAGGGCCCGAGGCTCAGCTCAGAGATCTCTATCCCTGGCCGGAATGTAGTGCTGATACCATTTTCAGAAAAAGTATCCATTTCTTCGAAAATTGAATCCCAGGAAGAGCGGAACCGGCTTAAGCGCCTGCTCCTGAGCATCAAGCCAAGAAACTATGGTCTTATTGTCCGGACCGTTGCCCAGGATAAAAAGGTGGCAACCTTTGATGCTGAGCTCAGGGGACTGGTAAAAAAATTCGAATATGCTCTCCATAAGCTTCATGAAGTAAAACCACCCAGGCTTTTGGTCAGTGAATTGAACAGGACAACCGCGCTGTTGCGTGATGTGCTGAATGTTTCTTTCAACAGCATTGTAGTCAATGAGGATACCTTGTTCCACGAGATCAGGGATTACATCAGTACCATCGCCCCGGAAAAGGCCAAAATAGTAAAACTGTATCATGGCAGATCTACCATATTCGAACATTTTGGGATAGACAAGAAGATCAAGGCCCTTTTCGGAACCACGGTTTCCTTTAAAAATGGAGCATACCTGATCATAGAACATACAGAAGCCCTGCATGTGATCGATGTAAATTCTGGAAACCGTTCCAGGACCGTGAGTGACCAGGCCACCAATGCACTGGAGACCAACCTGTCTGCAGCCGATGAGATTGCCAGGCAACTCCGCCTGAGAGATATGGGGGGGATCATTGTGGTCGATTTTATCGATATGAATTCCCAGGAGCACAAACAGATGCTCTATAACCGCATGAAGGAAGCCATGTCAAAAGATCCAACCAAGCATAATATACTGACAGTTAGCAAGTTTGGTTTGATGCAGATCACCCGTCAACGGGTCAGGCCGGAAATGAACATTGATGTCACTGAAAAGTGTCCCACCTGCAGGGGAAGCGGAAACATCGGTCCAAGCATGGTATTTCCGGATGAATTGAAAAACAAGATCAGGGACCGGCTTGAGGAATACAAGCTGAAAAAACTTGAACTGCATGTCCATCCCTTTATTGAGGCCTACCTTAACAAGGGATGGAATTCCCTGCGGAAGCAATGGTCGAAAGACCTGAATTGCAAAATAACTGTCAAAGGCCTGACTTCATTCCAGTTGCTTCAATACAGCCTGTTCACCGAACAGGGAGAAGAGATCCCGGTTTAGGGGAGGTGTGTTCTTTCCCGCCTTTAACCTATTATTAACAGCCGCCCCGGATCGTTAATATTTTCATTGTTTATCTTTGTATGATAACAATTTTCAACCATTATGAATGCTAGACTTTTCAAGCATCTGGCGGCCCTTTTCTTCCTGGTGGCTGCTACATCAGCTTTTGCACAGATACTGGACCCGATATCATGGAGCTTTTCCAAAGAAAAGACCGGTGAGCATGAATACGATCTGATCTTCACCGCCGGCATTGAAAACAAATGGCATCTGTACGCTCAAAAATTGCCTGAGGGGGGTCCCATTCCCACTTCTTTTCAATTCGGGGAATCCGTTCATTATGAAAGGATTGGCGGGGTGGAAGAGATCTCAGAGCCCGAGGTAAAGTTTGATCCGAGTTTTAACATGGACCTGATCATGTTCAGCCACGAGGCTATTTTCAGGCAGAAGATCAAAATCATTGCGGAGGAAGCTTTTACAATCAGCGGCAGCATTGAATACATGTGTTGTGATGATGAGCGCTGCCTGCCGCCCACCGATGAAGAATTCCAGTTCTCATTCCCTGCTGCGGGGACCGGAAGTGAGGATGCAGCCGGGGAAACCGGTGAAACTGGAGGGATCCGGGAATCAGATAGCCGGCTTGACCTGGGCACTGTTGCGACAGAAGATCAGGGATCCCTGACCGTAAGCGCCGAACCGGTTGAATCGGAAAATGCTTCGCTCTGGGTATTTTTCCTGATCGCTTTTGTAGCAGGATTAGCGGGCATCCTTACCCCATGCGTGTTCCCGATGATCCCCATGACGGTCAGTTTTTTCATGCAGGGGAGTGAAAACCGGGGGAAGGCTATTTTGAAGGGATTGATCTTTGGTGTTTCCATTATTGCCATTTATACCGCGATCGGCCTGATCGTGTCCATCTCGAGTGCCGGGGCCGAGCTGACCAGCAGTGTGAGCACCCACTGGATCCCCAACCTGATATTCTTCGTCCTGTTCATGATATTTGCCGCCAGCTTCCTGGGCATGTTTGAACTGGTGTTGCCCAGTAAATGGGTCAATTCTTCAGACAGACAGGTGGACAAGGGTGGTTATCTTGGTGCATTTTTCATGGCACTCACCCTGGTGCTGGTTTCCTTTTCCTGCACCGGTCCGATTGTCGGAGCACTGCTGGTTGAGGCAGCGGGCGGGCTTGCCCTGAAACCCATACTCGGGATGTTCGGATTTTCACTGGCATTTGCCCTGCCTTTTACGCTCTTCGCCATCTTCCCCTCATGGCTGAAAGGATTGCCCAAATCGGGAGGATGGCTGAATTCAGTGAAGGTGGTCCTTGGATTTATCGTACTGGCATTCGGCATGAAATTCCTCAGCACCATTGACCAGACCTATCACCTTGGATTGATGAGCAGGGAGGTTTACCTGGGGATCTGGATGGTCATATTTACCATGCTCGGTTTCTATTTCCTCGGTAAACTCAAATTTGCCCATGACTCCGATATCCCACATGTAACTGTTCCACGGCTGGCACTTGCCATCGCATCCTTTACTTTTGTGCTGTATATGCTGCCGGGATTATTCGGGGCCAACCTTTCCAGCATATCCGCCCTGATACCTCCCAAATCAAGCCAGCAATTTGATTTGACCTCGTCTGCCGGTCCGGTTGGAACCACAGGTAACGCCCTGATGAGCGGCGAAGAGGATGCATTGTGCAATACCCCTAGCTATGCCGGTTTTCTCCACCTGCCGCATGGTCTGAATGGGTATTTCGATTATGCCGAGGGAATGGCCTGTGCCCGGGAGAAGAACATGCCGGTATTGCTTGATTTTAAAGGACATGCCTGCAGCAACTGCAAGGAGATGGAAGGGAAGGTATGGTCTGATCCCGAGGTTTTGCAGCGCCTGAAGAACAATTATATCATCATTGCCCTTTACACGGATGACCGGACCAAGCTGCCGGAGTCGGAATGGATCACCTCTTCTTTTGACGGCAAGGTGAAAAAGACCCTTGGAAAGAAGAACCTGGACCTGCAGATCTCCCGTTATCAAACCAACACACAGCCATTCTATGTATTAATTGATACCGAAGGCAATCCGTTGGCTGAACCCAGGGGACATAACCTCGATATCCAGGCTTTCAATGAATGGCTGGACATCGGCGTGAAGAATTTTAACAATTAGCGGGATATAATATTAACGTTGTATAGTCCATTTGCTACTATTTTCAATACTTATTAAATTTATAATCCTGGATATTGTATTTTTTCAATTGAAATTATCATATTTTCATTATAATGATCTATTTATATGGAGCGGAACATACCTGAAATGAGACAAAAATTGGTGTTCTGCATGATGAATCTGATATTTATTTTTTTATCTGGTGTCGCCCCCAGCCAGATATCCAATGCAGTAGATATTACAATCGATCGTAACGGAGTGCTTCTTAATGGCAGGTTCTATTTTTCAGATGAAATACAAGACCTTCCCACAGCCATATTGTTGCAAGGCTTTCCTGGAAACGAAATAGATGTGCTTGGTATTGGCAGTAAACTTTCCAAGGCGGGCATTAATGCGATGACTTTTAATTATAGCGGAACTTATAAAAGCCAGGGTGAATTCAATTGGGAAAACACTCAAAAAGATATCCAGGCTGCATTTGAATTCATCTATGAATCAGAGAACATTCGAAAGTTCAAAATAGACACAAATCGGATTTATCTGGGCGGATATAGTTATGGTGGTGGAATGGCCTTGACTTATGCTGCAAACCATCCGGAGATAAAGGCAGTTTTTTCTATTGCTGGGACCGACCATGGTGAATTCATGAAAGAGTATAACCGTAATTTTGAGATGCAGAAAATGATGGATGACATTTTTGCTGGTTTAAATACCCCGGCAGGGCCTGTAAAATTCGCAAAAGGGGGTACGCCGAAGGAGATTACTGAAATGAAAATTATTGATTTGAATCCGACTTTCCATTTAAGAAAAAGTGCCTCATTATTAGCCCAAAAGGATATTTTACTGATCGGTGGATGGGAGGATAACAAAGTTTCAATCGATCATATGATTCTGCCTTTTTACAGGGCGCTGAAAAATGAGAAGGCAAACAAGGTTAAAATTGTAGCCTTCCAAGATGATCATACATTTCAGAATTCAAGGGAAGAAGTTGCTAAGACAATAACGGTGTGGATAAAGACTGCTTCTGAAAGAGACTTCAGATGAACATTCTAATACAATGCTGTAGCTGACTGGGAACAAATATTTTGTGTTGACCTTAGTTGAAATGGCTAGACTTAAGGTACTGTGGTGTATATTATTTTTTTTAACGGCTGTTGTGCTTAATAATCAATGCATAACCTCTTTATATTTAGTGCTATAGCAGTTGGACATAACGGTTTTTGTATATAAACCGTTTACATTTTTTATTTTAAGATAACAGCAAATGAAGATTAATTATGATCTTGAAATTGCTTCATTTAAGGAAAAACTTGATCAATTCTGGCAACTTGCCAGGGATAAGGTCATCCTGCTAGGCAACAGGTATGATCCCGCCAAGGGATCCCCGGTCTATACAGCTGAAGGAAAATATACCACCAGGGGCTGGACGGAATGGACACAGGGTTTTCAATACGGGATCCCGCTATTGGTTTATGATGCTTCCGGGGACCCTGATATGTTGGAGACCGGCAGGGAAAGTACATTTGAAAAAATGGCTCACCACATAAGCCATTTTGGTGTCCATGATCATGGATTCAATAACCTGAGCACCTATGGGAACCTGCTGCGTCTGGCAAACCTGAACCGGTTCGAAGCTTCTCGCGAAGAAAAAGCCTTTTATGAGCTGGCATTGAAAATGTCAGGTGCCATCCAGGCGAAACGCTGGTCTGCAATAAAAGACGGGGGATTTATTTATTCTTTTAACGGTCCCCATTCACTGTTCATCGACACCATCCGGACATGCCGCATCTTGCTGGTGGCCCACGGGCTCGGTCACCGTGGCCTGGATGAAAACGATGCGGCCATAAACCTGCTTGAGAGGGCCATTATCCATGGACTGACAACAGCCAAATATGCAGTATTTTATGGGGAGGGTAGAGATAGCTACGATGTTCGGGGACGGGTGGCCCATGAATCAATATTCAATATAAATGATGGCCAATACCGGTGTCCGAATTCACAACAGGGTTACTCGGGCTTTACTACGTGGACACGTGGACTCAGTTGGGCTATGCTGGGTTTTTCAGAGTTTCTGGAATACCTGGAGGAGGTCATGCCTGAGTACCCGGGTCTGGAGGATGTTCAGCAAAGCTTCCGGAAAGCCGCCAGGGCCACCTGTGATTTTTATATTGAAAATTCAGCACTGGACGGGATCCCGTACTGGGATACTGGAGCCCCCGATTTGCATAAGCTGGGCAAATACAAGGATTCACCAGCAAATCCGGATAATGATTATGAACCGGTTGACAGTTCCGCAGCAGCCATAGGTGCACAGGGATTATTGCGTTTGGGCAGGCTCCTGAGGAAATCAGAACCCGATGCTGCATCCATGTATTTTCAGGCTGGCTTGAACATATTGCGAACGCTGTTAACGGAGCAATACCTCTCAACAGATAAAAATCATCAGGGCATTCTACTGCATACGGTTTATCACCGGCCCAATGGATGGGACCATATCCCGCGGGGATCGAAAGTCCCACACGGGGAATCCAGCATGTGGGGGGACTATCATATGACAGAATTATGTTTAACAGCCCAGAAAATTATTGAAGGAGGATATTATACTTTTTACCAATCCATACCCTAATTAATCATAAAATCATGCTAAAAACCAAACAACAATTCAGGATCGTTTTTGTTATTGCTTTCGTCACACTGTTTCTTTTCAGTGCCTGTTCGCAGAAAAGGACAGATAAGGACGGCAAAGGCCGGCCAAATATCATCCTTATCATGTCGGACGACCATGCCTACCAGGCCATCAGCGCCTACAGCAACCACCTGATGGAAACCCCGAATATCGACCGGATTGCCAAGGAGGGGATGCTGTTTTCAAATGCCTGTGTGACAAATTCAATTTGTGCCCCTTCGAGGGCTGTGATCTTTACCGGGAAACACAGCCACCTCAACGGGAAGATTGACAACCGCTTCCCATTTGACACCACCCAGGTTACCTTCCCGCAGCTGCTGCAGCAGGGAGACTACCAGACCGCCATTTTCGGCAAGC
>LJUP01000057.1 GCA_001303955.1 Bacteroides sp. SM23_62
GAATGGTGCAATATCGGTGCGGATTCCAATAATTCCAACCTGAAAAACAACTACGCTGAGGTTAAACTTTGGAATTACCGAGAAGAAAAGTTTGTCTCAACTGGCCTTCAATTTTGCGGGCTGATTATGGGTGACCATTCCAAATGCGGGATCAACACCATGTTTAATACAGGTACTGTCGTTGGCGTATACGCAAATATTTACGGCGCCGGCTTCCCGCCTAACTTTGTTCCATCATTTTCCTGGGGCGGACCGGCAGTATTTACCACATACCAGATTGACAAAGCCTTCGAAGTTGCCGCAGAAGTAATGAAAAGGCGTGACAGACCTTTTGATCAGATGGAAAAGGATATCCTCACGGCTGTTTTTGAAATGACTGAAAAATACCGGTCCTGAGGCAAAATTTCGTTTTGGCATAGCAATTGTAATATCATCAATCGCAGTTTTTTACGTTTAACTACTGACAAGTTGTCGGAAGTAGCTGCATGAGATTGATTGAACATGGGAACGAAATCAGACAAGGCATTGGGACAAAATATATTCATCGCCAGTTCACCTGATGAGGAAAGCGATTTTATACCACTTATTTCAGAAGATGATGAGGAAGTACTGGACCGCAGCGATGTGCCGGAACTGTTGCCTGTACTCCCCCTGAGAAATACCGTATTATTCCCGGGGGTGGTTATCCCCATTACGGTTGGCAGGGAAAAATCCATCCGCCTGATACGGGAATATTACAAGAAAAACAAGATCATCGGTACCATAGCCCAGAATGATCCTGATATTGATGATCCGCAGACCGATGATCTTTTCCGCATCGGTACGGTCGCCCAGATCATCAAGATCCTGGAGATGCCCGATGAGACCACCTCCATCATTATTCAGGGGAAAAAGCGATTCCAGGTTGATTCATTTGTTTCGGAAGAACCTTATTTTGTGGCCAGGACCATTCCCCTTTCGGATGTTAAACCCGAATCCAAGGACCGGGAATTCGAGGCCATTGTAGGATCTCTGAAAGACCTTTCCCTCAGGATCATAAAGCTTTCGTCCAATATCCCGCCGGAAGCCTCCTTTGCAGTGAAGAACATTGAAAGCTCCAGCTTCCTGATTAATTTTATCTGTTCCAACTCCGATGTGGATTTAAAGGATAAGCAACAGCTGCTCCAGGAGAGCAATCTGAAAACACGGGGAACAAGATTACTTGAGCATTTGTCAAAGGAGATCCAGCTGCTGGAGCTGAAACATGACATACAGGCGAAGGTGAAGATGGACCTGGACCAGCAGCAACGGGAATTCATGTTGCACCAGCAGATGAAAACCATACAGGATGAACTTGGCGGGAGTCCGGCCGACAAAGAAATCACTGAATTCAAGAAAAAAGCAGCCAGGAAAAAGTGGAACAAAAATGTCGAAGAGACATTCATGAATGAACTGGAGAAGCTGCAAAGGATCAATTCAGCGACAGCTGAATATTCCGTGCATGCGAATTACCTTCAAACGCTGATCGAACTGCCCTGGAATGAATATACAAAGGATGATTTCAACCTGAACAAGGCCTCACGGATCCTGGAAAGGGACCATTACGGATTGGAAAAGGTGAAGGAAAGGATCCTTGAGCACCTTGCGGTCCTGAAACTGAAAGGAGACATGAAATCTCCCATCCTCTGCCTGGTCGGTCCCCCGGGCGTAGGAAAAACCTCCCTCGGTAAATCCGTGGCAAGTGCACTGAAAAGGAATTATATAAGGATGTCCCTGGGTGGCCTGCATGATGAAGCCGAGATCAGGGGGCACCGTAAAACCTATATTGGCGCCATGCCTGGCCGGATCGTACAGAACCTGAAGAAGGCCAAATCATCCAACCCGGTCTTCGTCCTGGATGAGATAGACAAGGTCGGGAGGGATGTCCATGGCGATCCTGCTTCCGCCCTGCTGGAAGTGCTAGATCCAGAGCAGAACAGCACCTTCTATGACAACTACCTGGAACTGGAATACGACCTTTCAAGGGTCATGTTCATTGCCACGGCCAATACCACAGCGACCATCCATCCGGCCCTGCTTGACCGGATGGAGGTGATTGATGTAACCGGGTATATTATCCAGGAAAAAACCGAGATCGCAAGACGGCACCTTATTCCCAAACAACTTGCCAATCATGGAATCAGTAATTCGCAGCTGTCTTTTCCCAGAAAGGTAATCGAGTACATGGTCGAGTACCATACCCGGGAATCCGGTGTCCGCCAGCTTGACAAACTGATCGCCAAGGTGATCCGCAGTATTGCGAAAAAAATCGCTTTTGAAGAAGAAGTGGACCGGGTGCTGACCTTAGCTGAATTGAAAAAACTGATTGGTGCACCAAAATACCTGAAAGACAGGA
Organism: Bacteroides sp. SM23_62; assembly: GCA_001303955.1. Classification (GTDB taxonomy): domain Bacteria; phylum Bacteroidota; class Bacteroidia; order Bacteroidales; family SM23-62; genus SM23-62. The sequence continues at coordinate 2,375 of LJUP01000057.1, forward strand.
CCATCAGTAATGAATATGCAGGGGTTGTCACGGGACTGGCATGGACGGCTGTAGGGGGTGAAATTTTATTCGTTGAAACCAGCCTCAGCAAAGGTGACGGGAAACTCACCCTGACAGGGAACCTGGGAGATGTCATGAAGGAATCAGCCGTCATTGCCCTGGAATACCTGAAATCTCACAGTTCCCTTCTGGGTCTTGATCCGGAGATCTTCAGGAAATGGAATATTCATATCCATGTACCGGAAGGTGCCATTCCAAAAGACGGGCCATCCGCCGGCATCACCATGATCACCTCCATTGCCTCAGCATTTACACAACATAAGGTAAGGAAAAACATTGCCATGACCGGCGAAATCACCTTGCGGGGAAAGGTCCTGCCGGTCGGGGGGATCAAGGAAAAAATCCTGGCAGCTAAACGGGCAGGGGTCAGAGATATCCTTATTTCCGAGGAAAACCGGAAGGATATCGATGAGATCAAGGATTTATACCTCAAGGGATTAAATTTCCACTATGTAAACAATATCATGGAAGTCCTCGACCAGTCATTGCTGAAACAGAAAGTGGCCAATCCAATGAAATTTAATTGAGGTTGCTGGTGTCCTATTTGACGACGAATTTGCCTCTGTATGTTTTTTCCCCTCTCAGTTCAAACACGTAGAAGCCGGTTTTCAGATCCTCCCTTGTCAGGATGATCTCGCTATCCCTGATCTGCCCTATTTCCCTGACCTTCTTCCCACCCAGGTTATAAACGGTCAGCTGGTATTCGCTCCGGCCGGGATTGGGGAACTCAATTTTGGTCATATCCATAAACGGGTTCGGGTATGCCTGCACTTCAAGGATTGATCCCAGGCCAGACAGGTGTGTTATTAATTTCCTGTTATCGTCCAGGTTGGACAGGGAATGGGTGTAAGGTCCTGTTCCGGCCTTCAGGTCTGCTGTCGGTGCGCATTCTGCCGGCAGTTCGATGCCAATCTGGAAATAAGCCGTGTCCAGCACATCCTGAACGACATAGGTTTGTACATCTTTTGGTACGCGTGCAATTTCCTGCATCTGGTCAGGCCAGGGTCCGCTCTTAATAATGTACTCAGCATAATCTACGCCTTCATACTGGTTCCACATAAGCCTGACCTCGTCCGGCTGGTCACCATAAGTCGAGGTCAGATGCAGGGTGTTGTGATAAAAACTCCTGCCCGATTCGTTGCCACAGGTATCAACACAGGATATCTTATAACGCTGTGACCTGAGACGCGGATCCGCGTTCCAGTCCTCGAATACACTCAAACGATTCATGGGAATATTCGCTACAAACTCCCAGGCACCCGTAACAATTTCACGCCAGATATTGAAGGATTCCGTTCCCACATCAACTGTTTTCTCCCAGATAACCAGGATACTGCCGCTGCTGTCAACGCTGACTGCACAGACCTTTTCTTCTTCATATACTTTCTGCACCCTTACTGTGACAGTGTCATAGAAATAACACTGGTTTTCCCGCTCCACGGCCACCTCAACGACCTCTGCATCGTACAATGTATAGGTATTGTCATTGACCCCGTCCGGCCAGACATAATTCGGGCTACCATCCTCGGCCAGCAATGTCAGGCTGTCGCCGAAGCAAAATTCCATGCCGGGTTTATCAGAAGTGACAAGCGCTTCCTGGGGATCCGTGGTACGGTACAGAAAACCGGTGCCGCTGAAATTACTTGATCCTATGGCATAGGTGAAACCAAACCACAGCTGTCCCAGGCTGTTAAATCTGATGGGACCGGAAATCTCGGCCGGGACAGCACTGTTATGATTACCGTATCTTATGAACTGATCCCCCGACCTGAAAAGTAAACCGTTTATCGTTGAGGCCCAGATACCCCCCATCGGTCCCACAGCCACGTCGAGGAGCTGTACGCCCGGTTCCGGTTTGACGGCCTTTGGGAAAGTCAAACCATTGAAGATCAACAGGCTGTCCCGGTTCATGGCCAGTATCCTGCCCCATTTATCCACCGTTAATTCCCTGATGCTATGTGCTTCAGGCACAGAGATCCAGGCAGTATCCTTGAATACAACGATGCCCGGATTCCCGTCCATTGCGATCCATAGGGAATTGTCCTGTCCCACCGCCAGATCGTAGACGGGAAGATTGGACCATTGCTTGATGGGCGGCTGCCAGTTAACCCCATTGTAAAAGGAGATATGACCGAATTCGAAACCAGCCCAGATCAGACCCTGTTTGTCCACAGCCACGGCTGTGACATTGTCAAAAGGCAGGCTGGAATTGGAAGTATTCATGCTCCTTCCCTGAAAGCTCAGGCGATGAAAAACCGAAATCCCGTTTTCCGTTGCCACCCAGACACTGTCGAACGCATCAAAGGCAATGTCATTGATCCTTGGATCAGGTACGATACTGGGATTGTTGATCTCCATCCATTCATTGTTCTCGAATTTGCCGAGTCCGAGTCCCTCACCGGTGACTTTCCTCAGGCCAAACCAGATATTGTCAGCACTGTCAACCTCCAGCACATTGATGTAGCTTTCCACATCGTTCAATCCAAATTCCGGGCCGTCGTACTGAGTAACACAGATCTGTGCGGTCAGAAAAATGGGGGCCAGAAGCATTATTGTCAGGAAATACAGTTTTTTCATAGCCAGCGAATTAATCGTTATCCCTTTCTACGAGAATCTTAAATCCTTGTTTCAAAACAGCATGCACATGGTCGGAGATGCGCAGGATCAACAGCCCTTTACCGATAAAATCCAGCCTTTTACCGATTCTTCTTGGAATTGTTCCCATCAGCGGATTATTTTTGAATCAGATTCAAACAGTTTAATTTAAAAATCATGAAAATGGGCGCTGGAGTATTTTGGGGAGCTTTGCTAATCCTGATCGGACTTGCTCTCATTATAAGGTTTGTATTCAATGTCGATTTTCCGGTATTCAAAGTATTGTTTGCCATGTTCTTTATTTACATTGGGCTCCGGATCCTGTTCGGCAGTTTTGGCTTCTTCCGCTTTGAGACCGGTCCGGATGATGTGTTCTTTTCGGAGCGAGAATTCTATGAGCCTGAAAACAACAAGGAATACAACGTGGTATTTGGCCAGGGAAACTTCGATTTTACCAATGTTGATTTAAGTCGTGGGACCGTCAATATTAAAATAGGGACGGTTTTTGGGGGAGCCAAGGTAAAAATAGACCGGGACATGCCGGTCAGGATTATCGCAGATGCCGTTTTTTCCGGGGCTGAGCTGCCTGACGGGAGTACTGCTGTATTTGGCACCTCATCCTACCAGAGCGAAACATACAAGCCTGATTCTGTTCATCTGAAAATAAAACTGGATGTTGTTTTTGGAGGCGTGCAAGTAATACGCGAGTAATCCACTTGTTTATATATCGAAGCCTGGCTATTTGCATCGACCATCTGCGGTTATCTGTCCGGATTAAAATTCCTGCAGATATCCGCAGATTTAGTTTTTGAGATTATCTTTCTTATTTTTAACCATTATTAGCAGGCACATGGCCCGTACCCTGGTAAACCACAAAGCCAATTTTGGCACCATGCCGGTCTTCATGACCACCGTCTCAACCATTCTTGGTGCCATACTTTTTCTCCGTTTCGGTTATGCGGTGGGACATACCGGATTTATCGGTGCCATGGGGATCATCGCACTTGGCCATCTGGTTACCATCCCGACCGCCCTGGCCGTGGCCGAAATCGCGACCAACCAGAAAGTACTCGGTGGCGGGGCTTATTATATCATTTCACGTTCCTTTGGACTGAATATCGGTGCTTCCATTGGCATTGCCCTCTACCTTTCCCAGGCCATCTCTGTCGCCTTTTACATCATCGCATTCGGAGAGGCTTTTGAACCTGTATTTAATTTCCTTTCAGAGAGTTATAACATCAACATACGGGACGCCCGTTTCATTACCATACCCACCATGGCCATCCTGGCTTTGATCATCCTTACCAGGGGGGCCAACCTGGGCATGAAGGCACTCTACATGGTGGTGGCCCTGTTGTTTACCGCCATCATTTTCTTCCTGGCCGGAAAATCCACCCATTCTGGAATACAATTTGTCATGAATAACCGGATCTCGGGAGCCGATCCTTTCTTCTATGTCTTTACCATTATTTTCCCGGCTTTTACCGGTATGGCAGCGGGACTCGGACTCTCGGGGGATCTGAAAAACCCGTCCAGATCCATTCCCAACGGAACCTTATGGGCCACCCTGGCAGGCATGGTCATCTATATACTTGTGGCCTATAAACTGGCCATTTCAGCCACACCTGAGGAACTGGCCTCCGACCAGCTCATCATGCAGCGGATCGCCGTATGGGGACCCATCATTCCTGTGGGACTGGCTGCTGCGTCCCTGTCATCAGCCCTGGGATCGATCATGGTCGCACCACGGACGATCCAGGCCATCGGGATGGATGATATATTCCCCACCAAATTCATCAATAACTGGTTTGCCCGGGGGAAACCTGTTTCCAATGAACCTTTCAACGGATCCCTGTTGACCGTGATCATAGCCTTTGTCTTTGTGGCCATCGGAGAATTGAACTTCGTGGCCAAAACCATTTCCATGTTCTTCATGCTCACCTACGGGGCAATCTGTACCATTTCACTGCTGGAACATTTTGCTGCCGACCCGTCCTACCGGCCTACTTTCCGCTCGAAATGGTATCTTTCCCTGATCGGTGCCGTCTTTTCCATCTGGCTGATGTTTAAAATGAATGGCGGTTATGCCACGATTTCACTGGTAATCATGGCTTTGATCTACTATATGGTCACCTCTTATGAAAGGGAAAGGAAAGGCCTTGGGAAATTATTCAGAGGGGTCATATTCCAGCTGAGCAGGCAGCTGCAGATCTTCGCACAGAGAGCCGACAAGGAAGATCCTGATAAATACTGGCGGCCATTTGCCATATGCATTTCACAGGACACCTTTGTCAGGCGCTCTGCATTCGATGTCCTTCGCTGGTTGTCATTTAAATACGGTTTCGGCACCTACATCCATTTTATTGAAGGCTATCTGACCAATGAGACCAACCAGCAATCCAAGGAAGTCCTGAACAAACTAATCAACCTGGCGGCAGGAAGCAGGAACCGGGTATACCTGGACACCATCATCAGTCCGTCCTACACCTCTGCCATCGCCCAGGTCATCCAGCTCAGCGGGATATCCGGCAAGGGGAACAATATGATCCTTTTCGAATTCTCAAGGACCAATCCAGAGACATTGATCGAAGTACTGAAAAACTACCGCCTGCTGGAATCAACGAACTTTGATCTATGCGTCCTGAACACCAGTTACAAGGGATTTGGCTATAAGAAGGATATACATATATGGATCTCCATCATGGATTTTGAAAATGCCAACCTGATGATCCTGCTGGGTTATATCATCCTTGGCCACCCTGAATGGAGGAAGGGGCAGATCAAAATTTTTGCCACCCATCCTGCCGATGATATGGACCGGAAGAGGGAGGACCTGCTGAAACTCATCAAATCCGGCCGCCTGCCCATCTCACCCAGCAATGTGGAACCGATCCCCGTGGAATCTATGACCAATCCGAAAGCCATCATTTCAGAAAAATCAGCAGATGCCGATCTCACCATCATTGGCTTCAGGAGTGAACTGATCAAGGCCGAAGGGATCAAGATCTTCTCGGATTATGAAGATATCGGCAATATCCTCTTCGTCAGTTCCACCAAAGAAAAGGAAATTAAGTAGCTTTGCATGTAAGCAATCCCTGTCATGAGTAAAAAGATCGCTATTTTCCCCGGATCCTTCGATCCCTTTACCATTGGCCATGAATCAGTCATCACAAGGGCAATGCCGCTTTTTGATGAAATCATTGTGGCCATAGGCACCAATACGAATAAGCAAGCCTATTTCTCCATGGAGCAACGCATGCAGATGATCCGGGAAGTTTTCAGCGATAATGAGCAGGTGAAAGTGGAGAGTTACAAGGGTTTAACCGTTGAATTCTGCCGGCAGAAGGGGGCCCGGTATTTGCTCAGGGGACTCCGGACAGCCGCTGACTTTGAGTATGAAAGGGCCATCGCACAGACCAATAAGGCCATGTATCCGGAGCTTGAATCAGTATTCCTGCTGACACTTCCTGAACATAACCATATCACCTCAACCATAATCAGGGATATAATCCGGCTCGGCGGGGATGCCAGCCAGTTTGTCCCCAAAGCCATTGACCTCACTAAATATGCCAGGCATGGATAAGTCACTTCCCCGTACCATGATGCTCCTTGTTTGCCTGTTATGGGGATCTGGATCTGCCCAAGGAGCGAGGGTAAAGATCACCGGCAGGTCCCTTGAATATGCCGGCGACAGCCTTGCTTTCCTTAGCTACTCAAACATGATCACTTTCAGTGAAAAAGAGATCGCATCCTGCGTTGTAAGCGACAGCGGTGTTTTTGAATGCGACCTTGCCCTGGAAGAACCCACACTGATTTTCTCACATCTGGGTGTTTATAATTGTTTTATGTATGCAGTGCCTGGTATGGTATATAAGATCAGGCTGCCCAGGAAAAGGCAGAAATCACTGGCGGACGAGGCAAACCAGTTTTTTGAAGAAACATCCGTGCATCTGTCGTTAAAAGTGACGGGCACAACGGGTGATTTTGCTGTCCCTTCCAATGATGAAGAGCTCAATTTCCTGATCCATGCATTCAATGATTATTTTTATCCTTACTATTACAAATTCACTGTTAATGCGTATACTGAAAGGATAGACCAGAAGGAGCTGAAGGATGCTGTCGAAAATCTGCAAAATCCTTTCAAGGATATCCGTTCCCCATTCTTTTCCGCCTATATGGACTACCGGATTGGCCTGCTGAATCATTACGGAAACCAGGTCAGCAACCATCAGATCATGGAGGATTATTTCCTGGATCGGCCTGTCCGCTACCAGAACCCGGCCTATATGGAACTGTTCAATGAAATATTCAATGATTTTTTTGACCGGTTCAATGAAAAGTACCCGAAACGAAATCTGCCCGTGATCCTGAACAGGGATAAGGATTATGCCGGGCTGAATGAAATCCTGATCCGGGATGCCTCTCTCAGGAATGACTCCCTGAGAGAACTCGTCCTGCTGAAGGAATTTTTCGGAGGTTCCTATGACCAGAAGAATATCCGTTCATCCATGCTTCAGCTCCTTGATTCATTACAGGCCAACACCACCATAGACCTGCACAGAAACATGGCAAGGGACATTATGCTTGAGATTACCAGGTTGCTGCCCGGGTATACACCGCCGGATTTCGAGCTGTATGATCATGACAGTACGCTGATCCACCTGTCAGACTTCCACGGGGAATACATATACCTGATTTTCTGTAATTCTTTCAGTTATTATTGCATTAAGGAATACGAATACCTGAAGGTACTCCAGCAGCGCCTGAAGGGCCGGCTTAATATCCTTACCATCCTCGTGGATGATAGTTTCCAAAGCATGCAGGACCTGATGAAAAACAATCCTTATCCGTGGACGTTCCTGCATTTCTCGAACCAGCCGCAGGTCATCGATGATTATGACATCCAGACCTATCCATCGTACTTCCTGATAGGTCCCGAAGGAAAGCTGATCCTGTCACCGGCCCCTTCACCTGCAGAAAATTTTGAAGCTACCTTCAGGCAATTACAAATTCAGTAGGCTGACATTAATAATCAGGCGGGTAAGATCATTTTGATGACATCAATAATGGAAGGATAGGTATTATCATAAACCTCTTTTAACCTGACACGCTTGATCCAGCGAGTCTGACTGATATCCTCCCTGACCAGGGGAATGGGTGTCGATTCACCCTTGTATTTCATTTCAAACCAGTCTGTTTTTTTCAGCATCAGGTCATTATTGAGTGCATAAATATGAAAGGTACTGATTAGGAAACGTTCCAGGATAAGGCCTGTCAGTCCACATTCTTCTTCCACTTCCCGCAGGGCTGTCTGTTCCGGTGATTCACCCGGTTCGGCCTTTCCTTTGGGAAGGTCCCATTTACCACGCCGCTTGATTAACAGGATCTCACCCCGCTCATTGATGACCAGTCCACCGGCAGCTTCGATATTATTGAAACATTGACGGAAGGTTTTGAACAAGGCATCCTGGTTATCGTGGAAAATGTACAGGTTTCCCTTTCTATTGGGTTCCAGGAATTGTTTTAACTGTGGCCTGAGATCCGTAATATTCTCAAAAGCACAAACATAATCCCTGCCTACCTTGGTCATATCGGGCAGGGTATCATCAAGATAAATGATTCGATCGTTGAAAAAAACTTTATACATTTGTTAAATGGAGACCTCGGTTAAACTAGCCTCGTACTTATTACAAAGTAAAGCAATTATCATAGATCCTGCAAACCCGTTCACCTGGGCTTCCGGATGGTTTTCGCCCATTTACTGCGATAACCGTAAAACCCTTTCTTACCCTGAAATCAGGGATTTCATAAGAGATTCCTTCATCCGTGAAATACAGGCATCATTCCCCCGACCGGATATCATTGCCGGGGTTGCCACAGGGGCCATCGCACACGCAGCCCTGGTGGCCGGGACAATGGGACTGCCACTTATTTATGTCAGATCCTCCCAGAAATCACATGGGATGGAGAACCTGATTGAAGGGGACATTGGCGTGGGACAGACAGTGGTTGTGATCGAGGACCTTGTATCGACCGGTGGAAGCAGCCTGAATGCCGTAAGTGCATTACGAAATGCCGGTATGAAGGTACTGGGAATGGCGTCCATCTTTACCTATGGATTTCCGCAGGCGGTCGACAATTTCAGGAAAGCTGACATAGAACTGGTCAGCCTTGGGAATTACCATGATCTGATTGAGCAGGCTGTCCAAACCGGATATATCCAGCCTGAATTCATTAAAACCTTGGAAGACTGGCGCAAGGACCCGGCGCGGTGGCTTCAAAATCCTAAAAATTTAACGCATGGCAAGAATTGAAAGCAAAATAGGGGTTGTCAAACAGCCCGCAGAGAAGATATTCAACTATATCTCCAATTTCAACAATTTCAGTCAATTGATCCCTGAAGATAAGGTAAAGGATTTTAAATCAACCGTTGATACCTGCAGCTTCAGCGTTGAAGGGATAGGCCAGGCCGGACTCCGGATCATCGAAAAAGAACCTCACAAGCTGATCAAGATTTCCAGCGATGAGGACACTTCGTTCGATTTACTGTTATGGATACAGATCAAAGAGCTTGAACCCGGGGATTCAAGGATGAAAATCACAACGGAAGTGCAACTGAATCCCATGATGGCAGCCATGGTCAAAAAACCCCTGAAGAATTTTGTCGATACACTGATTGAACAGGCTGAAAAGATCAGTTATGATCCGGTGGAATGATCCCGAGATATTCCACTTCCTTGAATCCAAATGTCAAAATGTCCCCCTTCTCCGATTCCAGTACCAGCTCCCCGGAAGGGAGCACATCTCTGATAATGGCAGTGAATTTTCCGGCAGCCGACCGGTAGTATGCTTTAACTCCTAACCGGTAAAGCCTTTGATTATATGCTTCCATGATCCCTCTTTCATTGCCTGTGATAAGTGTATTGTACCACCTCTCCATGGAATTTCTGAATTCAACCAGCAGGCTTATCATGTCAATATGGCATCCTTTCTCTATTTTCAGGGAAGTCGGGGCAGGGATGGACGGATCGAAATCTGTCTGATTTACATTGATCCCGATCCCGAGAATACTATGACTGATGGTATGGTTGATGATCATGTTTTCAATCAAAATGCCTGCCATTTTGTGATCCCCGACCAGCATGTCGTTGGGCCATTTTATTTGTACGCCATCACACTGGTTGTCAATAATTTCATACAGCGACAGGCTGGTGATTCTCGACAGATGAAAAGCCCTTTCAGGAGATAAAAAATCAGGTTTCAACAGCATACTGAACAGCAGGTTCATTCCCTTTTCGCTTTGCCAGCTGTTTCCAGCATGCCCCTTGCCTGCATGCTGGTATGCCGTTCTGATGATGGTCCCTTCTGTCAGGTCTTCAGTCATAATCAGGCGATTCAATTCCTCATTGGTGGAATCAATATCTTCATAATCCCTGATTTCATTACTTAATTTTTTGATAATCATAAACTTATGTTAAAATTCGTATTTCGTATCCCCGTTCACAAAGTTCGTTATTTTGCATGTAAATGGCATGCCTTTTGACGGTTGTCAACAGTAAGAGTCATTAAAAATCATTACTTTTGCGATAAATCAGCGGATGAATAAAACTCAGGTGAGCGCCCCGGGCAAATTGGACAGGATCATAATAGATTGCATTCAGGAGAAAAAGGGGGCAGACATTGTACAGATTAACCTTTCAAATATAGATAATTCGGTCTGTGAGTTCTTTATAATAGCACATGGTGATTCGAGTACCCAGGTCAAAGCCATTGCTGCACATATTGAAGATTACCTGAGAAAGCAGCATAAAATCCGGCCCTTACACACAGAAGGATATGAGAATGCACAGTGGGTACTGCTCGATTACAACAGCATCGTGGTGCACATATTTCAGCAGGAAACCAGGGAATATTATAAGCTGGAAGAGCTATGGGCAGATGCGGAACTGGAAAAAATAAGTGAAACAGGAAGAGAAGAATTTTAAAAAATTATGACAGATAAAAATAATCAAACAGATACACCTCCCAGGTCAGACGATAAATCAGGAAAGGGAAATACTCCCCGTCCAAAGTTCAATGTCTATTGGATCTATGGCATCATAGGTCTGGCTATCATCGGGACCTATTTCCTGAACCTGGGAAGCGGAGCAGAAGAGATCACCAGGCAGCGATTTGAGAAGGAGATGCTGCAGAGTCATGACGTGGAGAAAATCATCATTGTCAATAAGGAAAGGGTCGAGGTATATATCAAACCGGACAAACTTGCCTCGGGCAAATACAAGGACCAGGAAGGCAAAGGTTTTGCTCCGATGCCTAAATCCGGACCGCAGTTTTTCTTTATGATAGGTTCAGTTGAGGTGTTTGAGCAACAATTACTGGAAGCCATGCGCAACTTCCCGGATGAAGAACAAATATCGGTCACCTATGAAACAAAACGGAATTTCTTCGGGGAAATGTTTGGCTGGCTGCTCCCCATACTTTTGCTGGTTGCCGTATGGCTATTCATATTCAGGCGAATGAGTGCAGGTTCCGGAGGTGGTGCGGCAGGGAATATCTTCAATGTTGGAAAATCCAAAGCCAGGATATTTGATAAAGACTCACATGTCAAGATTGATTTCAAGGACGTGGCGGGACTCGAAGAGGCTAAGATGGAGATTAAGGAGATCGTGGATTTTCTGAAGAATCCCTCAAAATATACAGAACTGGGCGGGAAAATACCCAAAGGCGCCCTGCTTGTCGGTCCCCCTGGCACAGGAAAAACCCTGCTTGCCAAAGCAGTGGCAGGCGAAGCCAACGTACCGTTCTTCTCCATTTCTGGTTCTGACTTCGTGGAAATGTTTGTCGGGGTTGGAGCATCCCGTGTCCGGGACCTTTTCAAACAGGCCAAGGAAAAAGCCCCGTGTATTGTATTCATTGACGAGATTGATGCGGTCGGCCGTGCCCGCGGGAAAAATCCCAATTTTGGTGCCAATGATGAGCGGGAGAACACATTGAACCAGCTGTTGACCGAGATGGATGGTTTTGACACCAATACGGGAGTCATTATCCTGGCTGCTACCAACCGGGCAGATGTACTGGACCGGGCCCTGTTAAGGGCCGGCCGTTTCGACCGCCAGATCCATGTCGAATTGCCTGACCTTAAGGAAAGAAAGGAGATATTCCAGGTACACCTGCGTCCATTGAAATTACATAAAAACCTGGATGTTGATTTTCTTGCCAAGCAAACCCCGGGGTTCTCCGGGGCCGACATAGCGAATGTTTGCAATGAGGCCGCTCTGATCGCTGCCCGGGGGAACAAGAAATCAGTCGGAAGACAGGATTTTCTTGATGCTGTCGACAGGATAATCGGCGGACTCGAGAAAAAGAACAAGATCATTACCCTTGAGGAGAAGAAAACCATAGCCTTCCATGAAGCAGGGCATGCCACCGTTTCCTGGCTGCTCGAACATGCCAATCCACTGGTGAAGGTTACCATTATCCCAAGGGGTAAGGCGCTGGGTGCCGCCTGGTACCTGCCGGAAGAGCGCCAGATCACTACCACAGAACAGTTACTGGATGAGATGTGTTCAGCGCTCGGGGGACGGGCATCAGAGGAATTGAATTTTGACAAGATCTCCACCGGTGCGCTGAATGACCTTGAAAGAGTAACGAAACAGGCCTATGCGATGGTATCCTATTTTGGTATGAGTGACAAGGTAGGAAACCTCAGTTTTTATGATTCTACCGGACAGGCAGAATATTCATTTAACAAACCCTATTCAGAGAAGACAGCCGAGCTTATCGATGATGAAGTGAACAGGATCATTGAAGAGCAATATGAAAGGGCCAAGAAAACACTCAGGGAAAATATGGATGGCCTGACCCAACTGGCCAACCAGCTGCTTGAAAAAGAAGTGATCTTCAGCGAGGACCTGGAAAAGATTTTCGGTCCCAGGGAAAACCACAGGACTGATCTGGACGGCAAACCCAGGAGCAGAAGAAAATCCTCAACTCCCAGTGAGAAAGTTGAAGAAGCAGAACCCAAACTGACAAAAAAAGAGAAAGAAGAAGAGACACCACGAAGTAAAACTGCCTGATGGAAAAAGGCTGGATTCGCGTTTATACAACCATACAGATGTTCCGGGCCGAGATTTTCAAACGGGTGCTGGCAGATCATGATATCGAGGCCGTTATCATCAACAAGATGGATTCCTCATACAAAACCTTTGGGGAAATTGAAGTATATGTAAAAAACGATCACGTAATCAAAGCAAAGCTGCTTGCCAAAGAGTTTGATACTTGAAAGAAACCATCACCAGATCGCTTACCGGTATCCTGTTTCTTGTGGTGATCATCCTTTCCCTGATCCTGCATCCCTATCTCTATCTCGCATTATTCTCATTGGTTTGCCTTGCAGGGTGGTTTGAATTCACCGGTTTATTTTATCCGGAAAGAAAACCCGGCTTTAAGATCCCCGGGGGCCTGCTGCTTGCGTGCACATTCATCATCGTATACTTTCTGCTGGATGGACAATTACCATTATATATTATGCTTATCCCGGTTATCTTCTTTCTTGTGATGATCATTTTTGATGTTTCGGCAAAAACCTGGACCGCCGGCAGGGGGATCCCGGTCTTTTCCACCGGATTTCTTTACCTGGGTGCCGGGTTGTGCTGCCTGCATTGCCTGGCCTTTCAGCAGGGAACATTGGAGGCATATTCGCCTTCATGGATCCTTTATACATGTTACCTTATCTGGACCTATGATACCGTGGCCTATGTATCCGGGAGGCTGGCCGGGAAACATCCTTTATGGGTGCGGATCTCTCCCAAAAAAACCTGGGAAGGAAGCATTGGGGGTGCTGTGCTTGCCATCATCCTGGCCATTGTTCTGAGCAGGTTCAATACTGCATTAACCCTCCCCGGTTGGATCGGCCTGGCGATGGTGGTGGTTGTCTTCGGGACCCTGGGTGATCTTTTGGAATCCTGGCTGAAACGCCGGACCGGCAAAAAGGACAGTGGCAGATTGCTGCCAGGTCATGGAGGCATCCTTGACAGGTTTGATTCCCTGCTGATGGCTTCCCCGTTTGTAACCATTTATCTTATCCTGGTGCTATGATACATAAAGAAGGACGCCGCATATCGATCATGCTTTTTATCATACTGGCCATCCTGGATATCGCTATCATATTATTCACCGGGCCCCTATTGGTGCAGGTTCCCGTCATTATTGCCTCCCTCCTTCTATGGCTGTTCATCCTGAGGTTCTTCAGGGATCCGAAACGAAAAGCCCCGGTGGAAGGGTTCGTTTATGCACCGGCGGACGGCAGGGTGGTAGTGATTGAAAATACCACTGAAAGTGAGTATTTCAAAGATGAAAGAATACAGGTATCCGTTTTTATGTCCGTATGGAATGTCCATATCAACTGGTACCCTGTCCAGGGTAACCTGTCCTACTATCAATACCATCCGGGCAAGTACCTGATCGCCAACCATCCGAAATCATCCACCCTGAATGAAAGAAATACCCTTGTGATCAAAACAGCAGATGGAACTGAGTATCTGATCAGGCAGATCGCCGGGGCCGTAGCCAGGAGGATCATCAGCTATGCCACAACGGGGAAAAGTGTTAAGCTGGGGGATGAGATGGGTTTTATCCGCTTCGGGTCAAGGGTTGATATATTTCTGCCCGTGGGAACGGAGATACTTGTGAAACCCGGTCAGCAGGTCAGGGGACTCATCACACCGCTGGCAAAATCATGAAAGACTGATAAGCAATGTGCTGAGAAGAAAAGATGTCAAGTTTATGCAGTTTGATTATTTTTAAAATTAAAAAAAGCGAAATGGATCAAACCAAAGTTTTGCCGGTTAATGACATTGTCTCCTGGGTCGGTGTACTCGATGAGGATATAGTTACCTTCGACATTGTCATGGAAACACATTACGGGACAACCTACAATGCCTATTTCATCGATGCAGAGAAGAAGGTGGTCATCGACACGGTGAAAAAAACCTTTCAAAAAGAATTCATTCAAAAAATAAGCACCATCACTGATCCTGCAGAGATTGACTATATTATATGCAACCATACTGAGCCCGATCATTCAGGCAGTCTTACATACCTGCTCGATATGTCCCCGAATGCAACGGTTATCGGCAGTGGTCAGGCCCTGAACTACCTTTCAGAGATGATTGACCGGCCATTTCAATCAATGAAGGTCAGAGATGGTGATTCCCTGGACCTTGGCAATAGAACCCTCAGGTTCATCGGGGCATCTAACCTGCACTGGCCCGATACCATTTACACCTATCTTGAAGAGGACAACATACTCTTTACCTGTGACTCATTCGGGTCCCATTACAGTGATGAAAGGATGTTCGATGATCTGGCAGGGGATTTCCATGATGCATTCCGGTATTATTTCGATGTCATTCTTAAACCGTTCAGCAGATTCATGCTGAAAGCCATAGACAAAATCGATGCCCTGGACATTTCCATGATATGTCCCGGTCACGGCCCCATACTGAGGTCACGCTGGCAGGAAAAAGTCAGACTTTCTGCCGAACTGGCCAGTGAATACCTTGATTCCCAGGGTGGTAATGAGAAAAGGGTCCTGATAGCCTATGTGTCGGCCTATGGATATACCGGGGAAATGGCTGAAAGCATAGCATCCGGGATAAGGGAAGCAGGTGACATTGAGGTACGGGTTGTGGATATTGAAAACATACCCCTGGGTGAACTGGAGGAATTGATTGTGCGATCCGGAGGCATACTTATAGGATCACCTACGATCAACCGCAATACCCTGCTTCCCGTCTATAAAATGTTTTCTGTAATCAATCCCATCCGGGATAAGGGCAAACTGGCTGCTTCTTTTGGCTCCTATGGCTGGAGTGGTGAGGCTGTTCCGCTCATCGAGGAACATCTTAAAAACATGAAGCTTGAGATCGTCCAGGACGGATTGGCCACCAAATTCTTTCCAAGTGAAGAACAGAATGATGTCCTTATAGATTTTGGAAGGACCTTTGGGTTACGATTTCTCGAAAACCAGGCGGCGGAATAATAATATTTCTTGCGCTTATTTTTTAATGAAACTTGCAGTCCGGTTGTAGCCTTTCCCGCTCATCCTGATAATGAACAGCCCTTCCTGAAATCCCGCAATATCTATCAGCTGTCCCCCGGAATAAAGCACTTCTTCCCTGATCAGGCGGCCGGTCATATTATAGATCCCTATGGCTGACGGAAATTCAATGTCCCCCTTGATCTGAATGAAATCGCTTGAAGGATTGGGATATGCCCTGATCTTTCTTATATCAGCTGATTTATGGTACGATGTGATCCCGGTGGTCTGATTTGAGATGGTGATCTGGATAGTGGCCTTAATGCCTGACCCGTCATTGGCCGCAGCCACCACTGTTACCGTACCGTTGGCAACAGCCTGCAATAATCCACCCGGGGAGATGGTCGCCTGTCCCGTACCGTTTGTGACCGACCAGGTGATGCTAGTATCACCGGCATCATCAGGTGATACATCGGCTGTCATCTGCAAGGTCCCATGATTGACTGAGATTTCAGTGCTGCCTCCTTCAGCCTGAACATTGATGGAGGTAACAAGCTTCCGGGCACTTGTGTCGCTGCCTTCCCAGCCAGCTATCCTGGCGAACAAATACCAGGCACCATATGCCTTCAAATTGGCATTTAAAGCATGTGAATGTTCTGCAGAGCTTTGGAACCATTGCCCTCCATTGGGCTCATTATGGGCGATATCATCCTCCCCTTCCATCTTTACCTTGCCGATTATCCATTCCTCAGCCCAGTTCCCCGTACGGTTGCCGTCAACCATGTAACTGCAATCATCAGCTACATAATCGTCCAGAAAATAATTGTCATCCGGATCCCAGCTTTCAATATCTGCGAAATCATACAGGATCCTGTTATTGGCAATACAGTGGTCACGGATATAATTATTGATCTGATTGGTCTGTCCCTCTTCACCCTGCCCATTGACATGCCCGGTCATGAATACAAATTGGACGGGTACACCCCGTTCGCCGCTTGTGATTTTTGTACCATCCGGACCGTATTCCGCGATCAGTCCTTCCATTTTTGAACAATACCCCGGGTCCTTATCACCGTCATGGCCAAGGATCTGGCACCATGCCCACATGACAACATTGATTTCCTGGTTTGCCGGATCATCAAGAAAATCCCGCGTGGTCTGAGGCCAGGTTTCTTCCCCGGCACTCAAATCCCCAAAATGTGCCTGAATAAATAAGGACCCTTCTGTCTTTTCAGCCTCGCGCTTATATATCCCGTTCCCTCCCATGAATGCATCCAGGACATTCATCCCTGACAAAACCTGGCTGCCGTGGGAAGTACGCCAATATGCTATCTGAAGTTTGGCTTTGGCAGAATCGATCCATTCAAGCGGGATGCTTTTCAGGTCCTCAAGATGGGCCTGGTTGTGGCCGATGATTATGCCCTGTGCATTTATGGCTGAAAAACCCGTGATGGACAGGAGGATTAAAACAAGGGATTTTAATGCAAGTCCTGTGTTGCGGATTTGGCAAAAAACAGGTCTGATATGGTGTAAATTTCGTAGATTCATCTGCTTGGTTTTTTAAGGAAAAGTCCGGAAATAGAGGATACAATGCCACAAACCATTAAAGTTAAAGACTTAGTGCCAATTATTCGGAAAAGTTTGATCAATGGATGTTTTCTTTGGATAATGGTCAATTTTTCTTGAACTAACCAGTATATTTTTATTACGGCTCATTTCCTGAAAATGTTGTTAGATTTGATAAAAATTACAGACCAAAAATATGCTCGATTTTGGAGACAATGCAGAACCTGAAATCAAACGGAGGCGCGAAGTCGTTTTCATCATACTATCAGGCTTTTTTCTCGGGACACTTGCGATGCTGAATATCCTGGGGATCTCACGACAGATCGATCTTTCCTTCACCGTTTCCGGAATCAGGATCCCCTTTATCGTTTTTATCGGGGTGCTGCCATATCCCCTTACTTTTCTCTGTACAGATTTTATCAGTGAACTGTATGGTAAAAAGAGGGCCAACACGGTTGTCTGGGTTGGCCTGTTATTGAATATCTGGGTCATCTTCATCCTCTGGATCGGCGGTATCCTGCCTCCCAAACCCGAGCTTATCGAGAACGGATTGCCACCGTTGGAGGATCCGTCCCGCGTTTTCTTCCAGATCAGGAAATGGACAGTGAGTGCCACCGTTGCTTCCATGATCGCATACCTGACTGCCCAGTTCGTGGATGTACATATATTTCATGTGATCCGTAAACGCACCCGGGGAAGAATGTTATGGCTCAGGAACAACGGATCAACGCTCACCAGCCAGATGGTTGATTCGATCGCCGTGATCACCGTGACCTGGTTCACTGCCAGAAATGCCATCCAGATTGCACCGGGGGAGACGGTCATCCATGGACTGGTCATCCTGGTCCTGAGCAATTATGTATTCAAAATGGTTTCGGCCCTGCTGGATACCATTCCATTCTACATTGGTACAAGGTGGCTGTCAAGATACCTTCAGCTGGATACCTTAAAGGAATTCCGTGAAACGGGTAAGGAGGATCAACAGGCGATCGAAGGATAATCCCTCAAAACATCTCAACAAGCTTGTCCATCTTCACATCCAGCCCATTGATGGTATGATGGGCCTTCAGGTAAACAGGTTCCCTTTCCCTGAGTTTTTCGTGGATGAAGGTCTCCAACTCCTGACGGGACAGATTTCGGATCAGGGGTCGACGTTTTTTTCCCCTTGAAAGCCGGCTAAGCAACGCCGCCGGTTCCATCTTAAGGTATATGGATACACCCTTCTGGTTGATCAGATCCATATTGTTGCCGGTGCAGGGAAGTCCCCCCCCGGTCGAAATAACAACATCCTGCAGTAATACCAGTTCCTTCAGCAAATTGCTTTCCATTTCACGGAAGGCCTTCTCCCCAAGTTTCTCAAAGATTTCATTGATGGTCATCCTGTATTCGCCCTCGAGCCTGGCATCCATATCGATAAAGGAATACCCGAGCCGCCTGGCCAGCCTTTGTCCGACCGTTGATTTGCCCGATCCCATAAATCCGACCAGAAAAATAATCATGGTTTTACGGTTACAGATCCAGGGTCATTTGCCCGCTGTGTGCCTCATCTTCAGGTCCATCGGTGATCTCATCGACATCCGGTGCTTCATCTATTGCTTCTTCTTCTTTGATCCCTTTGATGGGTTCCAGCTCCTTTACCAGTTCAACCTGGTACTTTGTAAGGCGTT
>LJUP01000332.1 GCA_001303955.1 Bacteroides sp. SM23_62
TCCCTGGCGGATAAGGGATTTCATGATGTGCCTGTGGGAAGAAACTCATGGTTTGAGTATACCAGCTATAATCCAACCCCTTACAAGTTTTTCCCTGATCCGAAAATTGCCCCTTTTATCCCGTCAGATTTTGTACTGAAAAACCGTGAATTATTGCTCGCAAAAGCTGAAATCTTGCGTGAATACGGGCTGGAGGCCGCCTTCTGGTCCTATGAGCCCAATTACCTGCCTGAAACATTTTTCGAAGCCTATCCACACATGCTGGGCCCAAGGGTTGACCATCCGAGAAGGGGCAATCATCCGGCATTTGCTCCCTGCGTCAGTGTAAAGGAGACACAGGAAATGTTCACCAGTATGGTGGCTGAACTGCTTACCCAGGTGCCGGAGATCCATACATTCTTTTTCAAGACCAACGATGCCGGATCCGGCATCTGCTGGTCCGACTGGCAGTATACAGGTCCCAACGGTCCCACCCACTGCAAGCATAAAAGCATGGGAGAGAGGGTAGCCATCCTGATGAACACTTTTAAAAACGGCGCGGAAAAAGCAGGACAGGATATATCCATTTACCTGACCGGTTCCATGTTCTCAGACGAGGAAAAGGATGATATTTTTGCCCAACTGCCCGAGGGATGTTATTTCCAGAGCCATAACTCCGATGAGGTGAGGGGGATCAGCAGCATGATCGGTGGTTATTATCCGGTCAGGGGATTGTTGTTTCCCCTCGATGTCCTGCAAAGCACCAATGCCCTTGCCAGGGGCAGTGCCAATACCGTATTCATCAGTTTCAGGGCATCCTATGACAGGGGCCATGAAAGGCTGGAGACCGTGGAAAAGTTCTTTGACCTGCTGGTTGATCAACTGGGCACACCACCCTCCGAGGGAACCATTGCCTCCATGCAGCAATTGTACAGTATCTGTGAAAAATGGGCAGGGGACTCCTCCGCTGAGCGATTATTCAATGCTTTCTTGGGAATTGAGGAAGCCAACAAATACAGAAGGGCTGCCTTGCGGGGACCTTCGGGGATCTACTGGGGAGTTTCCGCCAGGCAGATTACAAGGCCATTGGTTGTGGCCCCTGACAGGCTTTCCCCGGAAGAAGAAGCATACTTCCTGCCCCATGTCTTCAATCCTTCCGAGCAGGAGGCGCGCATGGACTATACAGATATCCACGGGAGCCACCGTGAGGTCAGCAAGGCTGCTGTTGATCCCTATGTTTCAAGGATCAACAGGGCCATCAGGCTGATGGAGGGGATCGATGATAATGCACCTGAAAAAGGATTCATCCTGGACATGGTCAAAGCCCTGAAAATACACAGCAGTATTTTCAGGAGCCTGGGGAATTTCGGTGAGGCGCAGGCCATACGGGACCACAACGCGGAGAAGCTCAGCGCGGCTCCCCATAGACCCAGCAAAACGCCCACCTGGGAGGGGGATCCCGATTTACAGGAATTCATCTCCGTTATGCGGGACGAACTGGACAACACCCAGGATCTGATTGATCTGCTGGAAGATGGCGGCATGGCATTTATCTGCCACGCGGATGACCCCAAATATGAGGATACATTTTTACTGAGCCCCGATCTGATTGAGCAGCTGAAAAAGAAAAGAAAGATCATGCTTGATCACTGGACCGACATTGAGGACTATATGACCATGCCTTTCAAGTAGGTGATCAGGTTGTTCCATTGAAATTACGCCGCTATTTTCAAAGCTGCAATCATTCGTTTGTAATTCCAAGTTCCAGTTTGATCAACGCTGCTATATCATTGCTGCCTGCACCCGTAAATACAATGCTTCCCTTGCTTGTATCCAGGATATATGCATAACCTTCCCTTTTACCCACTTCATCAATGGCTCTCCGGATCCTGTCATAAATGGGTTGCATCAATTCTGCACCTCGTTGCTGCAGCTGCTGTGTTGCATTCTGCTGAAAAGTCTGGATCCGGTTCTGCATATCCACAATATCTGCTTCCTTTGCTGACCG
This sequence comes from Bacteroides sp. SM23_62, assembly GCA_001303955.1. Classification (GTDB taxonomy): domain Bacteria; phylum Bacteroidota; class Bacteroidia; order Bacteroidales; family SM23-62; genus SM23-62. The sequence continues at coordinate 1,988 of LJUP01000332.1, forward strand.
GATTACCTCTGAATAGGCATCCCGGTCTTGCTGGTAATCATCAAGTTGTTTGTTATATTCCACCTGCATCTCTTCCAGCATCAGCTCCAATGCTTTCGTATCTTTTTCTATCAACTGCTGGGCACTATCTGTCTCAGGAAGTAATTCGAGGATTTCTACCAGGTTTGCATGGCCAATCTTAAGCTGATTTTGCGAAAATGCCGAGGATATGTTTAACATCAATCCAGCAAAGATCAGTAACGGTAATTGTTTATTCATGACCAGTATGGTTCAGGGGTATTACCATGATTGGATAAAGCAAAGGTACTCTTGCTCAGTGTATTGAAAGATTAATAAAAGTTAAGAATGAATAATAGATGTTAAATCATCATTCTTCCAGCATGAAATTATCCGGCAGCATGGTGGAGACTCCCTGTGCACCAATATCACCGGTGAATACCACGGAATAATAAAAGGTGGTTCCGTTGTACCGAACCATAAATTGCTTATTTGAGAAGTTTATTCTGGATTCTTTTGGCACCCGGGTTATCCAGTTGTCCTTCTCCAGATCCAATGGTCTTCCCGAGTAGTCCTCTTGGATTGGATTTTTCAGAGGTCAAAGGCCAGAGGAGGGTAAAGCGAGCTCTTGAAATTGCTGCTGCCGGTATGCACAATCTGCTAACGTTATATGCAGTTTAACCCATTTTATTATTTCAACCCACCGTACCTAATCCCTTGACAATAATAAAATTTTATAACTTGTGCTAGATTTCTCAGATCTCGCAGAGTTCCTCAGCTATTGCAACTTGTATTGAAATCTTACTACTTTCAGCTTGCAATTATTTTAGCATGGAATAATGAATTCTTGAATCTATTAATCCCAAAAACACTAATCATGAAAAAATTAAGCTTTTTAATTCTGATTATTACATTAATGGTCTGGAGTTGTACGCAAGAAAAAACTTCACGTATAGAGGGTGCTTGGCAACTGGTATATGCCAAAGGCAGGTCAATGGAAGAAACTTTCCCGGCTCAGATTTCAGGAGAGCAAGTTAAAATGTTTACAAAAGGGCATCTCACTTGGGTTGGTCAGTTTAAACTTCCTTCGGATACTACGATTTCCTATGACTACGGTTTAGCAACTTATACTCTCGATGGAAACAAATTCATAGAAAATGTTACAATTCATGCTCAGAAATCAGCTGTTGGTACTAAAAAGATGATAATGGAAATCCGTAATGATACACTTATTCAAATGTGGCCCACGGATGAGAACTTTAACCTCCCTGAGAAATATAATACTTTTAAATATATTCGATTGGAATAATTTTAGGATTAACCTCTATAATATGCAGTCTTGCCCTCGGAAATCAACTCCGAGGGCTTTCTTGTTATCCGTGGGTCAGAATCTGCTCATATTATATATGGTTTAACTCCAGTACAATTAAGGGTTTATTACATCTCTGCCCAGTCTTTACTCAGCAGCATTAATTTTGCGATTCAGATTACCTCGGAAGAAATACTCTATGGACACAATAAGCATCATGACCCAAATCATAATTAATAAAAACTTTAATAAATAAATCCTTGACCTTTAGTATTTTCTATTTAACTTTAGTTATGTTACACACCTTGTGAATTTAACCCCTAAACCATTTATTATGAGAAATTTATTTATCCCACTCGTTTTTCTTTCAATCCTTCTTTTCTCCTGCGGCCAGGCAGGCAATCAAAACGCTGATTCAGTGGATGATGTACTGAAGTCTCTAGACCATAACAAAAAAATTGCTACCCTCTACCATGAGCTGAATACTGAGAATATTGATGAAGTCTTTGCACCTGATTTTAAGGGACATGGAGAGTATCACGACTGGGACCTGGAAAGTCACCGAAAGTATCTCAGCAATGAACGTTTTAAGGTTGATTCAATCATTCAGCAGGTAGCTGAAGGTGACTGGGTTGCAACATGGTTTCAAAGAACCGGAGATACGAGGGAAGGTGAGAAAATCTCTACACCCATAATGCATTTCAAGCGCTTTAAAGACGGTAAGATAGTCGAGCTTTGGGAATACTACGATTACGATCCTGAGCCCGAAGAGTAGTAGTTAATATTTTTCCTTCCGGTGCAGTGCTATGGGGCTTTCTGTGATCCCGGCATCATAATATGCTCATATTATATATGGTATAACCAATTCAAATAAAATGGTTTATTATTTTTTAAAGAAAGATGCAGAATTTGAATTTAGGCGTTTACACAAAGTTTTCTAAAGACTCTATTTATTCTGCTAAGTCTTTACTCATACTCAGAAGAATTAATTATCTAATTATGATTACCTCACAGGAGCTACTATAAATATCCTAATACCAATGGTAAAATTATTATTAGGATTACCTTCTTTCAAACTAGGATTACCATTCCCACATTATGATATAGGTCCGGATATATCGATTCTATATGCTGATTGTGCACCTGCCTTCCCAATAGTCCCTTCAATTGTAAAATTCAGTTCATCATCATTTGTATAAAGGCAACCTGTACCACATCCTACTTTGATAGACCCTTTGATCTTGAATAAATTACCGGTTAGAGAACCGTGGTTTTCTTGAATTTCTCCATCCAAGATGTCTGTTGAGCCCAGTTGGTTTTCAACAGTTAATTCAAACTTACCGTCAATAATTTTAAAGGAATTGTCACTTAAGTCTGGATCAATAACTCCGGAAATATTAACACAGGGCTTTGATCCCCTGTTACAAAAACATTCACCACATATTTCAAGCTTATAACCATTCTCAATCACTAAAGATTCACCGTATAATCCAGCTCTTATTTGTATTCCTTTTACGTGTTGGTCTGCCAAATAAACAGGCCCTGGAATTTGATCTCCCTTTTCACAGGAAGCAAGCACCATCATTATCATGGTACCAAGCATTAAAAGATTTAGTGTTTTCATAATTTTTGATTTTTAATAAATAATGGAGAATATTTTTTCGGAAGAATTTGTCCTATACTGCTGAATACAAGTTACAATCCAGCCAGGGGGCAAGTCTATAAGAGAAATCGCAATGTTTAACAGGATTGTTGCAGAAGCGGGAAATTCTTATTTCTTACAGGCAGAAATGAATTGAGTAGGGGGCATTTTGAAGAGTTCACCAAAGCATTTTGTAAAATAGGACTGGTTGTTGAAGCCTACACGATGCATGACCTGGGCTACATGTGTATGCCCGCTGCGGAAAAATGCAGCGGCTTTCTTTAACCTATGGTTACGGAGTAATTCAATGGGCGCAAAGTTGGTGAGGGCCATTACTTTCCGGTGAACCTGTGACCGGCTGAGGTTCAATTCCCCGGACAGCTGGTCGAGTTTGAACTCAGCATTTGAAATGTTCTGATTAAAAATATCAAAAAGTTTTTTCAGGAATTGGTCCTGGGAGGACAATTCAATATCAGTAAAATCCTTTGTGAATTCCATTCTGAATTTCTGCCTCAATTTCTTGCGTTGTTCGAGCAGGTTTCTAACGCGAACCTTTAATTCCTCTGTATCGAATGGCTTTACCAGATAATCATCCGCCCCGGTTTCCAATCCTTCCAGTTTACTGTATACGTCCGCTCTGGCGGTCAACAGGATGACCGGGATATGATCCGTTCTGTCATCTGTCTTCAAAAATCTGCACAATTCCATACCATCCATCACAGGCATCCACACATCGCTGATGACCAGGTCCGGTATGCTTTCTCGCGCCTTTTCCAAACCCACTTTGCCATTTTCTGCACATGATATACAATAATCGGTTTCAAGGTTCCGGGAAACATAATACATGAAGTCGATATTATCTTCAACGATCAGGATTACCGGTTTATCATTGGCTGACTCCGGAACATGACCTTCCATGATCTTGGCATCCGGATATTCTTTTTTGTCCCGTAACGGTGCAACCTGATCTGTCGGCATACGCTCACCGGCAGTTTGTTTGATAAATTCCTCTTTCCGGAATTGCGCCGCAGAAACAGGCAGATTTACAGTGAACACACTTCCCTTTCCCGGTTCACTTTCGACTTTGATACTCCCCCGGTAGAGGTCCACTAGTTCCTTAACCAGGGCCAGCCCCAGTCCGGCTCCTGCAAACTCCCCGGTAGCCGGATCATTTACCCGGTAGAACCGGTCAAAGATCTTGTCCAGTTTGTCCTCAGAAATGCCTTTTCCTGTATCGGACACTTTTATTTCTGCTGTCCCTGCAGGATCATCCGGTCTGGAATCCGTGCAACGAATACTAACGGTAACTTCCCCGCACGGCTCGGTGTACTTGAATGCATTGGAGATCAAGTTTGTAAGTATCTTGTCTATTTTATCAGGATCAAAATAAACCATACTGCCTTCTGCAGGAAGATTGTATTCATACCTGATGTTCTTATATTCCG
>LJUP01000333.1 GCA_001303955.1 Bacteroides sp. SM23_62
TCCCAGGCTCCCGAAATGGAATGGCATGCAGGATTCGGGACCGACCGGGGAGACCATGTGCATGAAGGTTGGCAAACGAGTGACGGCGGATTTATTGGCATCGGGGAAAATGTGGAACACCATGGAAAAAAATCGAATCTGCTGGTGGTAAAAACGGACTCCAATGCCAACCAGGAATGGATCAAGGAGATAGGCACCAGGAAACAGTGGGATTTCGGTATATGCGTGAGAGAGATTAAGGATGGTTTTATCGTCGGTGGTGGAATCTATAATCCCATTTCTGACAAACAGGAAAGAGGACTCGCCAAGCTGGATTTTCATGGACATACCATCTGGCAGAAAAATTATCCCGGGTCAGGGGCAGGTGCCGTAAGAGGCATTGATATTGATGAATATGGTAATGTAATAGCCACGGGATATGTGAATGCCAATCGGGAGGGATACATTTTTATTGTCGAAGAAGGCGAAGGATTTATCATGAAAACCAATCCGGATGGAAACCTGATCTGGGACAAACGCCTTTCCACCCCGCAGGGAACCAAGGTTTGGATAGAAAAAAATGGCGGTTTTGCCATCGCTTCAACCAAATGGGTTTACCATAACGGCCGGAATAACCAGGATGTCCTGTTGATAAGGACCGACCCTTCTGGAAATGAGATTTCAGTCAGGAACTATGGTGGAGAAAACAATGAGCATTGTTATGATTTCGATTTGACTCCTGATGGTGGTTATATCTTTGCCGGACATACCCTCAGTTATGGAGCCATCAACTGGGACTACCTGCTGATGAAAGTCGATTCTGCCGGGAAGGAGGAATGGGTCAGGACCTTCGGGCAGCCCAGGGGCTATGATCCAAAATGGATCCACGATGAATCCTACGGGGTAAGGTCAACCCCGGATGGTGGATTTATTATTGCCGGTGGTTCAGGTGATGAGTTTGCATACTCCCAGGATGGTCACCCTGCCGGTCCATCTGACGAGTGGAAAGCATACCTGGTAAAAACCGATGCCCATGGCAACCTGCTATGGGAAGCTGTATATCCGCCGGGCAGTATGGCCAACAATGCGGCAGAGTTTATTGCCCTGACACGGGATGGCGGCTATATCATATTTACTGACACAGACTCAGAGTCACCGCCTGCCATGAATAATTTTGGATTTATGAAAATTGAACCCGATACTGTTAGCCAGTCAAATTAAAATGAACCTACCCTAACTATCAAAAGAGAAGAGTGTGTATTTCCCCGGACAGGGATAGTCCCAGACAACAAAACCTATTTGGTCTCTTTTTGATATCTTGCATTGAAATTAGGAGCTTAAAATGTTTGGGAGGTATTTTAATTCGCCTGGAGGCCTTAAGCTTGCTTTATTGATCATACTTTCGGTTTTATTTTCCGAACTTCCGGGGCAATACTATAATATCAGGTGCAGGAATATTGGAATACCTGAGGGTCTGTCGGATGGCCATATCAATGACATTATCCAGGATGAATTTGATTATATCTGGATCGCCACCCAACGGGGCTTATATCGCCACAATGGCCTGAATGTCGCCAATATCCCAATTATTGAGGACAGCAATAATCTCTTTTACGACAGGGAAATCATTGACCTGGGAAACGCTGTTGGAGGGGGTATATGGATAGTATCCCAATACAGATTGACCCTTTTTGAGAACGGGATCCTTCAAAACAAACAGGTATCCGGCGATCAGGGATTATTGATAAACAGTTCTGAGATCATCAATAACCAGAACTGGTTTTTCACCAGCAATGGGATTTACAGTTATCATCCGGATGAGCAGGCTTTCAATAAAGTTATGTTCGTGCCCCAAACCAATTTCAAATACTCTTTTATCAACGATGCTGACATTACCACCGGCTTACTCGATCCAAATAGAAGGGAATTATGGATATGCACTGCCAGTAAAGGTATTTATCTAAAAGATCTTGCATCGGGTGTCATCAGTACATTCTTGTTAAAACCCGGTGAATCTCAATCTGCCAATAACATATATATCAATAAAATACTCATGGATTCACAGGGCGGGATCTGGTTTGCCAGCCCCGAAGGTCTATGGTATAAGCCCATCAATTCCACAGAGGTCAAGCGGGTAGATTTCCCAAATGCAGGATATGGTAATAACGAAGCTTTTTACGTTACGCAGGATAAAGATGGCAATATCTGGTGTGCCGTGGAAGATCTTGGCCTGATTGTACTAAATCATCACGGGGAGGTTATTGAACATTTCGATGCCGAGGACAATAATTCATCCGGATTATCATCGGGTTATATCAATAAGATATTTATTGATGAACAGGGTAACATGTGGATTGGTCACAAGGAAACCGGTATAGACTATTTTAATACCCAATACAGTCAGAAGATATCTTACTACAAAAATGTCATCGACGAGATGGGGTTCCTGCCAATCACAGTAAAAAGGGTAGTACCACTGGATAATGATAGGATTTTGATGGTTCATGAATCCCCGGACAACCCGAATATGTCGGGTTTGAGTATCGCCTCGTCCGGGTATGGAATCTATTTTTCAAGGCCGTCAAGCATACAGAAAGTCTCCCTGAACCAAACGGATCTGAACTTCACGGAACTCCTCAGAATAAAGGATCAGTTTGCCGTATCAACCTATGATAATCTCTATTTGATCGATAGTGGCCAGCTGAACAGGAAAGAATCCAATATAAATATCAAACCGGATACTAAGGCCTATAAAGATTATGTCATGTTTCATTATTTGTACAATGATACTTCTTTGCTTCTGGGGCAGAACCTTCGCATCTATAATATACCTGACAATGAAGAAAGAATTCTTATTCGCGATATAAATCTTGACAGGTTTTTGATCGATGAGCATGCCTTAATGTGGGGAGCAGCCTCTTACAGCGGCCTGGTAATTATTGACCTCGAGAAAAAAACCAACCTGGCTCAATTTATCAATGATCCGCTGGACGATAAAAGCTTAAGCGATAATAATATCAACTGCATTTTCAAAGACAGTGATGGCAGCATTTGGATCGGGACCCAGTTCGGACTGAACAGGATCGAACAAAATATAGATTCACTGCTTTATTCAAATCTTGGGTCTGATTTTTCAGAGGCATTGAAAGATTTGAAATTTCAAAGGTTTAAAGTCCAGGATGGATTATCAGGCAATGCCATTAAAAGCATACTTGAAGACGGCCAAAAAAGGTTGTGGATGTCAACCGATAATGGTATTTCCGTAATTGACCTGGCAGATTTCAGGATCTACAAGCTGGATCATAAGGATGGAATCCAGGATGGAAGCTTTTACCTGGGTTCATCGGCTCAATCTGAGGATGGCAACATGTACTTTGGCGGTGAAAATGGTTTGAATTTTTTTCATCCGGACAGCATCCTTTTTAAAATTGAACCTCCCAGTATCCATATCAACGAATTATATCTTCTCGGTGAAAAGGTGAAACCGGGCTCTCTCTACAGGGATCAGATTGTTTTAGAGCAAATGCTTGAGAAGACCGGGCACATTGAATTGAGCAACAGGGAAAATCTGATCACATTTGGATTTGTCGCTGTTGATTTTGAGCATCCGGATGAGATCACCTATTATCATATGCTCGACGGATTTGACATGGACTGGATAAGGTCGGCTGTAGGCAACAGGGCATCCTATACGAAATTGCCGGCCGGTATATATACTTTCAGGGTCAAGGCCAGGACAATAAATAACCAGTGGACAGAAGAAGCGAATATCATCCTGACCATCAATCCTCCTTTCTGGGCGAGCTGGTGGTTTATCTTGTTGATGAGCATTGCATTCTTCTCCCTTGTGCTACTGTATATCAGGGCAAGGCTGAGCAGTTTGAAAAGGCAAAAAGAAAAGCTCGAGGAGATCGTACACCAGAGGACCGAGGAGCTTGAACAAGCCAATGCCATGAAGCTTAAATTCTTCACAAATATTTCACATGAATTAAGAACGCCTCTGACCTTGATCCTGGCACCCGTCGAGAAGTTGATCCGGACAGGGGAGGTTGCCCCATCATTACAAAAACAGCATTCCATCATATACAGAAATGCCAAAAGGCTCCAGGAACTGATAAATCAGTTACTGCAATTCCGGAAGATTGAAACAGGTAATTTGCAGTTGAAGGCAAGACCCGGGGACATTGTGAAGTTTGTCAAAAGGCTCACAGAACCTTTCATTGAGTATTCAAAAAATGCAGGCATCAGGTTTATCCGGGATATCCAACCTGATTCGATAACATCATGGTACGATGAAGACAAATTGGAAAAAATACTTACCAATTTATTGTCCAATGCATTCAAGTATACTCCAAAAGGAGGTGATGTTACTTTGAAAGTATCCTGCATCTCGGGAAGTAACGATGCCGAAAACATCCATCATGATGAGGTAATCCGATTTGATGTGATCGATACCGGAATCGGAATCGACGAGGACCAGCTTGCAAAGATCTTTGACCGCTTTTATAAAGACGAGGAGTCGAACATAAAAATTGAAGGCACCGGAATTGGCCTGTCTCTGACAAAATCGCTTGTAGAACTCCATAAAGGCAAAATATCTGTCACGAGCGAGGTTGAGAGGGGCAGCTGTTTTACCGTGGTTATTCCCAGGGGTGAAGCATACCTTGAGGAGCATGAAAAAATGCTTCCTGACCTGGTAAAAAAAGAATACGATCCTGGGAACCTTCATCATATGAATGATTTTAGCCCCGGATTTTACTTGCCTGATCGCCGGGGATATGATGCAACCAGGGAGACCATATTGGTCGTTGAAGACAACATTGATCTGTGCTTTTTCATACACGACATATTGTGCGAGGATTTTAACATCGAAATTGCGCAAAACGGCCAGGAAGCATTGGAGATATTGAAAACGGAACTTCAAATCGATTTGATCATCTCAGATGTTATGATGCCGGTCATGGATGGACTTTCATTCTGCCGGCAGATTAAGAATGATGTGCATACATCACATATTCCGGTACTCATGTTGTCGGCAAAACATGGAGAAGAATCAGAACTTGAAGGTTTAAAATGCGGGGCCGATGATTATATTCTCAAACCCTTTAATGAAGATATATTGAAGTTCAAATTGAAAAACATCCTTTTTCACCGGGCAAAACTGAAAACCAAATTTGTCCGGCAAATTACGATCGAACCTTCAGAGATTACGACCACATCAAGGGATGAAGAATTTTTAAGAAAAGCCATATCAGTGGTTGAACAGAATATGTCAGACAGTGATTTTGACATCAAAGCCTTCGCTTCCTCCATGGCTGTTAGTCCCAGTACTTTATTAAGGAAGTTGAAAGCGATATCCGGAGATTCCAGTGAAAAATTCATCCGGTCATTGCGCTTGAAAAGATCGGCCCAGCTTCTGAAGAACAGCCAGTTACAGGTGACCGAAATATGTTATGAAGTCGGTTTCTCAAGCCAAAAACATTTTAGTACGACATTTAAAAAGTATTTTGGTCGGTCACCTTCCGAATATCAAAAAGACATGAACTGATATCTTAAATAAACGTGAGTTTGACATAATTTCAAAAAGCTAATGCCATTGATTGATCGACTACTTTCAGATTTGGGGTTGACTTCTTCGGTATATGAGTAAGCGATCAATCCCGAAATGAGATTGACAATAAAACCATTTGGAATAAGGGATGGATTTTATTACCTTTCGTGGTAATTTAGACCCCTAAATTTGAGGTCTATCATTACATAATAAGTAATGCCAAGAAGTACCTATCTGTCCGAGAATATAACTGGTGATCAACTCAGGTTGGTAAAAGAGTTGTCTGAGAGGGAAATTGAATGGTTCCGATTAGAAAATCTCCCTGAAAATTTGGAATCACAATATAATAACCTACAGGAACTTGTCGAAAACCTGGCACATAAAGGTATCCTTAAAAGAGCAGAACGAGGAGTTTATCTAAGTTCAAATTTTACCGATCCGAATGTAATTGGTACATTAATGGTAAAAAAAGGAGCAATTGCATATTGGTCAGCACTTTATTTGCACGGTCTGACATCTCGTTTCCCAAATACTGTATTTGTACAATCTACTCAACGAAAAAAAAATAAGACTGTGTTAAACGTTTCTTACAAGTTCATTTCGGTTGCTGAACGCAAATTTATTGGAATCACCTCCAACGGATATGGTAATTACGAATACAAAATCACCGATGTATATAAAACACTGGTGGACTGTTTTGACCTGCCGCAATACAGCGGAGGATTTGATGGACTGATTCAAGCCTTTGCCTCGGCAAAACTCAATAATAAAAAACTAATTAAATACTGTACCGCAATTAATAACATAGCTGCTATCACACGAATGGGATATCTCACAAGTTTATCAGGGAATGGAGGCTCAGATTAAATGTCACTGAGGAAGATCTGCTTAAACTCGCCACTGAAATATACTGATGATTCTTAGGAAAGAGATAGCTGAAAAATCAGTTTTATGGGGAGTTCCACCAGATACTGTGGATAAGGATTGGGTATTGGGACATTTATTATCAGCCTTTTACGAGGTGCCTCCACATATTGAAAAAATCGTATTCAAAGGAGGAACTTGTCTTCGCAAATGCAGGTGTAAATGGCAAATAACAATGTCCTAAAATTGGCAAATAAGGATGTATTATTTTTAGCAACCTGGATGTACCAATTTTAGCAAATAAGAATGTCCATTTTCTCAATTTAAACCTACAAAAAAATCAAAGAACTTAGAACTCAATCAAAAATGGTTTTCCGGTGTTCAAGCCTGTAACTTTTTCCGGATAACCTTACCACCTCACAACGATAAAGGATCCTATCCAATAAAGCTGTAGCAATCACTTCATCGTCGAGCATTTTTACCCATTCCTGGGGACTTTTATTAGTTGTCACAATAAACGAGGCTCTTTCATGAAGGTGATTGATAAAATTAAAAAGTTGAACCGCCTGTTTCTTTTCCAGGGCAAACATCATAATATCATCAATGACCAGGAGATGAGCCTTGAGAAGCTTGTTGTATTCAATAAGTGCAGACCTGGTCATATCTTTCATAATAAGGGTTTCATTTATTTGTTCCATGGTCCTGAAGTAAGCTTTATATCCCATCTTCAGGGCATCAAAACAAAGACCGGCAGCGATATATGTTTTCGCAATTCCGGAAGGCCCCATCAGAACAATATTAAAATTTTGTTCGAGCCACTGGCATTCTCTCAGCTGGCTGAGTTGCTGCTTGCTGATGCCATTCATGAAAGAGTAATCATACTGATCCAGGTCATGGTTGAGCGGCAGTTTTGCTGTCTTAATCCTTCGTTCGAGGTCACGCTGTCTTCTCTGGTTGATTTCGGTCTCCAGAAGACGTAAGGAAAAATCCAGGTAACTGCATTTTTCTTCTGATGCTTTTCGGATCAGTTCCTCGGCCTGATCCTGTATGCCGCTTAGTTTGAGCTGGCTTGCATATTCTTTGAGAGCAAGTGTTTTTGTTTCCATTGTCCTTAACTCATTAGTGATTGATAATCTGATATGTCTCTTGTATTTGGTATGATCTTATGTGCTGTCTGGTTTATCGTTTTTATCTCAATGGGCCCAGAGATCGTTATTTCCTGGGATCTGTCAGCAATGATTCGTTTTACAATATTTCCCATGTCAGTTGCCCGGTAGATTTTGTTCTCTATGCAAAAATCCATAACCTGATTCATTACATCCATATCATAAGTCCCGGTGAGTTTCTTGATATGCTGAAGCTGGTCCCGGATATACCGGGGCTTATCCTCGCGTATCTGAAGAAAATATTCCAGAACCTGATCCGGATTGGAAAACTGTGAGGATAATTCACTCATTAGCTGATCAATGCTGGAAGAGAAGTCTCTTCTGTAATTACTTCCACCAATGGTTTCTCCTTTTCCGGGATAAATCTTATGTGAAGCAATTTTTTTGTTGTCGGCATCATAAATGATCAACTGCTTGTCATCGGTTACTTCAGTGCGAACAACTGTTCTGGGAGGCTTGTAGGTACCCACCGGAACCCGGTAGAAATTACCTTTATAAGTGATGGTATTATCTTTTATTACATCATGCTCATCTAGTACATTCTCTGGCTTATAAGAGCCAAGTATGGGGCTTAAAAACATTTTTTCTATCAGCCATTCTTCATACGGTATCTTCTTTATTGAAGAATGTTCTTTTGCATTGGCTGTCCGGCCAAGCCAGTCGATACTCTCGCCGTTCAAAACCCTATCGTTAACGTACCTGCGGCCACGCAGGAAATTGTATTTGGCATACTTTATTACATTCTCGACCTTTCCTTTGCTTTGAGGATCGGATTTGCGACAAAAATGCACTTTAAAATCCCTGTATTCAGCATACTTGCGGAAAGCTTCTGTCAAAATCAAATCCCCTTTGTTTTCACTGATAAGCAGCAATGTATCCTGATCATACACCATCACCTCGGGGATCCCTTCAAAGAACGCAAAAGCCTGTTCATGGGCAAAGATGACTTCTATGGTACTAAAAGGATGATCCTGGTAATAGTAGTACTTATACCGGGCACGGGACAATACCATACTGAAAAAGTAAATCTTCTTTCGATTACCTTCATCGGTTGTCATGTTATATTCTCCAAAATCTACCTGGGCTTGTTTCCCATAGGGCAGTTCTTCTACTTTGACAAAATCACGATGATTAAACGATTTGGGTATTCCCCACTTGTTCCTGATAAAAAGCACGAAGTTGAAAACGGTCTTGTCATTAACATTAATAAAATCCCTAATATTTTCTTTCAACCAGTCGTGTACCTGGGCAGCGGATGCATCCGGACAATCCTCCAGTCTGGTTTTCACAAAATCCTCGTATGGAGCCAGTACTTTATTCCGCTGAGATTGACGATCAATAAACGCCAGGTATTCTTCTTCGCTCATAGCAAGATATTTTTTAACTGTTCTTTTATCCATAACCAGATACCTGCTGATCTGTCCAGGCTTGTAGCCTTCTCTGTGTAATCTGTGAACTTCATGATACATAATCCATTTATTCAATAATTTTTCATACATAGTGGCCCTCCTGTTATTGGTTAATAATCAACCAATAACAGGAAAATCCCACCTGGGTAATTAAAACTTTTTCAACACAATGTTGATTTGTTTTTCGTATTCTGACTTAAATGAAAAAATGGAAGGTTTTCCTGAAAAAAGATTCTTCTGGCAGGAAAAAGTGCATCCTTATTTGCTAAAAAAGATACATCGTTATTTGCTAAAAATCGTACATAGCAACTTGCTAAAAACAATACATTGCTAT
>LJUP01000334.1 GCA_001303955.1 Bacteroides sp. SM23_62
CGTTGCCTGCTGTGCTGGGACTCCATGACCACGGTGGCAATAAATATCTGGGGAAACGGAAAATCACGCGCATATCCGACAACACTCCCGATTTTGTAATAGCTCACCAGGAGCAATCATATGAGGGACTGGCATGGGCAAATGAGATAGCCAAACGGGGGTATGTCGTGCTGGTCCATGATGCATTTGCTTTTGGCAGCCGCAGGATATTGTACCAGGATGTGACAGGAATTGCGTGGGGCCCCTGCAATGTGGATGGAAAATCTGATGCTGATCCGGAAAATCCGGCAAATATTGAAGCCTATAATACATGGGCCGGTGAACATGAACACATATTGTCAAAATCCTTATTCTGCGGTGGTACAACCTGGCCGGGCGTATTTTTGGCCGAAGATATGAAAGCCGTGGATGTTCTCAGCAACCGTCCGGATGTGGATCCCGGGCGGATCGGATGCGGGGGACTTTCGGGCGGGGGACTCCGGACCGTTTACCTGGGTGGCGTTGACCCCCGTATCAAGTGTGCAGTATGCGTGGGATTCATGACAACATGGGATGACATGCTTTTAAACAAGACGTATACCCATACCTGGATGACTTACACCCCGCTGTTGCCCAGGTATATGGATTTTCCCGAGATCCTTGGATCACGTGTTCCACTGCCAACCATGGTGCTTAACGACATCGATGATGAACTTTATACCATGCCTGGAATGACCCGTGCTGACCAAATATTAAAGGAAGTATTTAGCAAAGCCGGGGCCGGTGATCATTATGAAAGTGGTTTTTACCCCGGCCCCCATAAGTTTGATGCCCAGATGCAAAAGGATGCATTTGACTGGTTTGACAGGTGGCTGAAAGAATAATCTTTACTAAGAATCCTGGATATTTATATTAATTGCTTCCGGTTCTCGTAGATTTTCTGTATCGCATTGACGATGTCGTCCATATCCTCACGTTCAGCCAGCAGCATGTTCTGAAACAGCCAGACAGCCTCCCGGGTTAGCTGGTCATTATCCGGCAGGTTTTTCAGCTCTTCCCGGTAAGCGTCCAGTCTTTGCTTCGAAAACAGTCTCTGATAGCCTTTGGAGTTCAGGGCTTCCTCCATCAGACCGTCATGATATTGGGGCCCATATCCCCCTGAACACGGGATACCTTCTGCAGAGAGCGCTTTCAGGAACGTATCCCTTGGCAAACCATCAAAATAATCCTTTTTATAGCGGAAGGGATAAAGGTGATAAGCCGAACGGTCTGCCCCATCTGCTAATTTGTAGGTTATAATCCCGGGGATCTCTTTTAATTTTGAATCCAGGTACAGGGCATTTTCCAGGCGTTTATCCGCATCTTTTTTGGCCCGCTTCATCTGTGAGATTAATATGACTGCCTGGTATTCCATCATTCTTTTGTTCCCGCCACGGAAAGGGTAGCCGGTAAATTCATTTCTGCTTTTGCCATAAGGCCTTCCACAATTATGATATGAATGACACAGGTCCATAATGTTGTCATCATTCCCTGTGACCGCCCCTCCTTCTCCCGAGGGTATATGCTTGGAGTTCTGGAAGCTGAAACATCCCAGGTCTCCCAGTGTGCCGCATTTTTTACCTTCGTATTCAGCCAGCCAGGCCTGGCAGGCATCTTCAATCACAACCAGATCATGCTTCCTGGCAATGGCATTGATGCGATTCATATCAGCAGGCAAACCCAGGATATGAACAGGCAGGATGGCCGTGGTATGCTCCGTGATCTTCTCTTCAATCTTGTGCGGATTTATGGTAAATGTTTCCTGATCGGTATCGGCAAAAACAGGCAGGGCCTTCTGGTTTAAAACAACATTGTAGGTGGCGATAAAGGTATAGGGAGATACAATGACCTCATCGCCTGCATCCACTCCCAGCACATGGAGGGCGGTCTCCAGGGCAGTTGTTCCGCTGGCTGTGGCAAGCGCCCTCCTGGCCCCGATAAAATCGGCATATGCTTTTTCAAACTCGTCGACTTTGGTACCCCTGGCCCGGTACCAGTCTCCACTGCGGAGGACTGATAAAACCGGTTCTTCCGCTTCAGCATCCCACACCGGCCATTCCAGCCAGCCATTTGTCCTGACAGGTGTCCCGCCCTTCAGGGCAAGTCCAGAAACCGTTGCTTTGTTTGAAGCTCCGAATACTGGTACCCTGGTTGATAACAGGGTACCGGCGGTCACTGCAGAAGTGTTAACAATAAACTTCCTTCTGGTAAAATTTTTCATTTTCATGGCTTAAGGTTATTATATAAAGTGTTTAGTAATTCTCCGATTTTCTGCCTGTATTGGATCAGGGATTGCGGATCCTTGTCATATGCTGTGGGTCCGCTTACCAATACATCCGGCAGGGAAAGCAATTTCCGGGCTTCTTTTACAAGCCTTTTATTATTTGCGCCATCCCCACTGGCTGCTTTTTCCAGTAAAAGCAAATATTCATAATCCTCTATGCCATCGCGTATCTTTTCAAGCCGCAGGCAGGGTACGGGATCCTCAAGGTATTTTTTTGACCGGTCGGCAGGATTCCTGTTGGGGGGATAGAAGAACCGGCCATCCCCGTTACCCCATCCTGACTGTTTCCCAAAAGGCAGACCGTAACCCACGGTATAGGACATGGGATCTTCCCAGGGATTCTGCAAAAATCCTCCGGGTGAGGCAGTACGGGAATTCCAGTAATTGGCAGACCAGACCAGGATCCCGCTCAACTGAAATTTGTAAGACAACCAGAGCCACATACGCATATTGATGGCATCGTGGTCAATGAACAGGCTCAGGTAGGGTGCTTTGGGACAACAGCATACATACGACCAGAATTCATTGCCCTGTGCGACCAGGTCGCTGATGATTTCGGCATCCAGCTGACCGATCACAGTACAACTGATCTCAGTAATATCCATGATATCTGGACCCGGCTGATGCTCGGTGATGAAGCGGGTGATCTTCGGTGCCGACCGGTGAATGATCTCCATTCCCTCACGGACAAAGGGGTAATTCTCGGTGTTGGGTTCATCAAACCAGTAAACATATTCACGTCCCAGCCAGCCCTTATCTTCAAGATGGTCCTGGACCATTGTCAGGTATTTTTTCATCAGATAATCATATTCTGCAGTCCCCTGTGGAAACCCGCCAAAGACACCCCGTCTCTGTGCATAGAAATTACCCGAAGGTAAACCCTGCAATGGTAAATGATAAGCGTTGAAACCCAGCTCATCCAGGTATTTTTCACCTGCCTTGTCAAAATCTGTAAAATCAACCTGCAGGTCCAGGTCTTCAGGATCCATCTCAAAATCACCCTGCGGCAGGAGGTTCTTATCCTTCCCCGCATTGAAAAAACGGACATCGTCAAACCAGGCGGTTCCCGTATGACTGCCGGAATGGGTCCGGAACACCGGGAACAGGTGTATGGTCACATACCTGATCTCCTTCCGGAATGGCCTCATCTCCAGGGTGTCAGCCTTCCATTCATCATGGCCTGTGAATGCTTCAAGCCTATTCTCAAAAAGCATCTCCTGCCGGTTGGCATCATAACATTTCACAAGCACACAATACCTTTGCCCCGGGTGGGCTGTCCGGGCATACCAGGTGAGTTTATGTGATTCCGCCGGATCTACCCCGACCAGCACATTGGTATGGGCCTCAACATTGATTTCCACCTCATCGTCTGTCACCTTGAGGGACTTTTCACCGGAATAAACCGTATCCCCGGTAAAGATGCCGCCTGTCCAGTCCAGTCCCTCGAAATCTATTTCCATGGGATAAAGGCTGAAAGGGGCGGTAGGGGCAATTTTATATTCACCCATCATGCGGTAGTATTTATTCGTTACTTCCCGTAGTTCCTCATCTGATCCGAGGTTATGATAATCCCTGATCATGCCTGTACTGATGCCAAAAGAAGACCGCATGCTTGGCTTTTCGGGAAGTGTGAAATTCCAGACCCGCACGGAAAGGGGTATTTCCCTGTTCCATTCAGGGGCGGTCAGTTGTATGGAACCCTTGTATTCCCCCGGTCTTGCATCTGCCGGGACCTTGACAGTGATGAAGAAAGGGTTGTTTTGATCCGTCTGAAGGTTTATGGGCTCGCGCAGTAATGGCAACGGGTCCGGGTACCAGCCTGGCCTTCCGTAATCATCTGTCGGCCGGACTACGTTTACGTATTCCACCTTCCTGACTGTTATCTGTGCAGCGGAAATAGTGGCTCCTGATCCGGATCTCAGATCTTCCGTCCTGATCATAAAACCTTGCATGGCTTTGTAAGGAAGCACCACTACCTGCACTGATTCAAATTCATTTGCTGCTGCATATATTTGCAGGGGAACCGTCTTTCCGCCGGGGAAGGGATCGTCCCGCATAATTTTATAGGTTCCTTCCGCCCACCAGACAGCACATAATTCATCAGTCCCCAGATGGTATCCATAATCCGCTGCCCGGGTAAACGTTCCCACCTGTACCCCGGCGATTATCATGAAGGGGAAAAGCAATTTAAGCATTGTAGGTTTCATAAAAATATTTTTTGAATTACCTGTTCAACCAAAACAATATATCCTCAAAAACGGCCTGGTTATCCCTCCCGCAGATGAAGCTGAAATTTTGGCTTTTGCCTTTTTGGGAGTATACATTTACAGGGAAGGCCAGTTGCTCGCGGGTCCTTTGCTCGTCAGCCATGGACCCGTCTCCAAGCAGTGGATTAATAATCAACAGCTTACGGGGGCACAATGCAGCCATGAGGTCAGCCAGGTCATATGCTTCAATGGCTCCTGCCACTGTGGAAGGGATAAAGCCGGGTGAATATTCATGGGACAGGGCAATATCTGCGAAACTTATAAAGGGCTGTACCAGGCATACTTTCTGAAAAACATCATCGAAAACAGCCGCATGCAGGATCTCGCTCCCGGTCACCCCGACAGAGAGGGCTGAGACTGAATGGTAATCAGCAAGATGGTTTTTTATGAAATGGGTCATCCTGATGATATCTTCCGCCCTCAATCCGACAATGGATTTTCCCGTCAGGATACCAGCAAACCACTGGTTATAGGAAATATCCTCAATATAGGCATCCCCTTTCAGGTAACCCGGTCCCAGTTCCCCGATACCCGGGAGGTCTCCCAGCAATACAGTGTAACCGGCTGCCACCAATTGCTTTGCCAGGCTGTCCACGTTGGCGGCATGATTTTTACCTTTATCATGCAATAACAGGATGGCCTCCTTTCTGCCATAGTCAGAAGGCACAAAAAGAACCAGCGGGATCATATAGTCGCCACTTCCCTTTATCAGGTATTTTTCCAGCCTGTACTTATTGTTTACATAGCGCCCTGAGAAAATTTCATGACCGGAAACTTCGGGAAATGAAAATCCGGAAATGCTGGAAGCCGCTTTGGAAACCTCCGACAGATGCTCATCCATGCTGCGCCGTTTAACATCCAGTGCCGACACCTGTCCCTCAACGATCCTTTTGTTAAGGGAATAGATGGTCTCTCCTTTCAATGATGTAGCCAGCTGTCCCGTTTCCGTGACCCATAATTCTTCAGGGGCTATCACTGCAATCTCCTGGTCCCTGGCATCTCCAGGATTGTCAAGATGCTTCTGGAAAAAAGCATAAATGGCCTCCCTGTTCTTCGTGGTGAAGCCATGCACGTGGTCTTCTTCTGTCATCTGCAAATGGCTCTCAGCTCCAAGGGCCGCAAAAGCCCTGGTGGCTTCCCGGTATGTTTCCCTGGCTCCCTGTATGCTGAAAAAATCACGCGTTGTACTGCTTATCAAGGTTGGCCTGGGAGCCCTCGCCTCTATGAAATCAGGATGATCAAGACCATTATAGATGAACTGGAAAAGATTCTGTTCCGCATCCTGGGGTCCCCGGCTTTTAAACAGATAATTGAAATTGGTAATATAGCATTCGGGAGCAGCCGCAAGTATCCGGTCATCAACGGCCGCAATCTGGGCCGTTGAAGTCCCACCCCCTGAAAGTCCCGTGATCCCAATCCTGTCCGGGTCCACTTCGGGCCTTGACAATAATACATCAATACCACGGATGCCATCCCAGATAAAGTACCTGGCAGGGGAATATCCGGATATAAAACATTGTGCCCCGGGGTAAGAATGCTCCCGGGTGGATGAGAACCTGGACTTCCCCGATGTGGCTTCATAGTATTGCAAGCGTTCACCCTGGCCAACCGGGTCATAGGTCAACACGATAAATCCCTTTTTCACCAGGTTGATTATGGTATGCTGGTAAATATCCCTCCGGAAGCTCATGGTACTGTGCCCTATCGGATTCAAAATGGCAGGCGCCCTGCCCTTTAAATTTTCGGGGATAAACAGGGCAGCCGTAACATAGTTGGTGTTCAACGGGGTTTTTTCAGGAAACGTCCCTATGATCTGAAGCAGCTTTGCACGGACATCCGATTGCCGTTTTATCCAGTCCCCTTTCGATTGCAGCGCATCAATCACCTTCTCCCTTTCTTCCAGTTGCCGGAACGCGGCAGAACAAAAATATTTGTACAAAGAATTTTCGGCATCCGAATAATACTGCCAGTAATCAAATAAGTTGACATCATCCTGCGACTGTAAGGGTATCAGCAGGATAAACAGGAAAACCAGAGAAAGAAGCAGTTTATTTTTCATCCAGGGTTTTAAAATCCATAGGTTTTACCATATAAATTTATTAATTTTTTGCCTGATTGAACATTTACAGGCCTGAGCCGAAGACAATTTTGTACTATTCACTATATTGGACTTTATTATGAAAGCTGTAATTGTTCTATTCATCCAAATTTGCATCCAGATGATCACCGGCCATCAAACTGAAATGACTGTAAAATACAAGGTTCAAAAAATCAGTAAACAGCCTGAGATAAATGCAGTATGGGATAAGATGCCCTGGAATCAGATTGAACCTCTTCAATTGGATCATTATATGGGAGACAAACCCGGGCATTTTCCTTTTACCCAGGCAAAAGTGGCTTATGACAATACTGCGATCTATGTGATTTTCAGGGTTGAAGACAGGTATGTAAAAGCGGTTGCCAAAGAGAACCAGGGACCCGTATATCTCGATAGTTGTGTGGAATTCTTTTTCACACCCGGGACTGATATCGAAAAAGGATACTTTAACCTGGAGATGAATTGCGGTGGGACCATGCTGTTCCACCACCAGATGAAACCCCGGACAGACCAGACATGGATCAGTGAGGATCACATAATGGAGGTGGATGTGGCACACACACTTCCTGAAATTGTAGATCCTGAAATTGTCAAGGATACCATATGGATTGTTGAATACAGGATCCCCTTTTCAGTGCTTGGTGATTATCATTCATTCCAAAAACCGGAAGCCGGTTCAGTATGGAGGGCCAACTTTTATAAATGTGCGGATAAAACATCCCATCCCCACTGGCTTACCTGGGCACCTGTCGATTTTCCCAGACCAAACTTCCACCTGCCGGAATATTTCGGCATACTCGAGTTCCAGGAGTAGAAAGAAACACTTCGCTTTGTCACCAGATTTCCGTAACTTGTAGATACTTGTTGACGTTAGCTGTTTATTGTGAAAGAAAAACGCAATGTACTGTTTTTTCTGTTGGCCATGGTTCTGTTAAGTCAATGCAGGAAGGAGACCGGGCCAATCATTATCCCTGATAACAATTTCCTTGATGCACTGATAGAACTGGGCATTGATAAAAATGGTGACGGCATGATTGGTCCCGAAGAAGCTGAAGTG
>LJUP01000058.1 GCA_001303955.1 Bacteroides sp. SM23_62
CAGGATGACCTGATGATATGCAACGCCGAAGAGGGAATGTGTATTGCCGGTGTATTCGGCGGGATACATTCAGGGGTCACGGGAAAAACCAGGAATATTTTCCTGGAAAGCGCCTATTTCGATCCTGTATATGTCAGGCGGACATCCAAACGCCACGGATTGAATACGGATGCCAGCTTCCGCTTTGAACGCGGTGCCGATCCGGAAATGACCCTGCCGGCTCTCAAAAGGGCGGCCATGATGATCAGGGATACAGCAGGGGGAAAGATCTCATCCGCGATTGTCGATGAATATCCAACCCCCCTGGAGCCATTCAGGGTGAAGATCCGGTATGCCCATGTCGACAGGCTGGTCGGGAAAAAAATAGAGCGTGATACCATCAAACGAATACTCGAAGCGCTGGAAATATCCATTGAATCTGAAAACAGGGACGGGCTGACCCTGCGGGTTCCCCCCTACCGCGTGGATGTCAGGCGGGAAGCAGATGTCATCGAAGAGATCCTGCGGATTTACGGATATAACAATGTGGGTCATCCCTCCACCCTTACCTCTGTGCTTACCTACACTGCCAGACCGGACAAGGAAAAGGTCACCCAGATCATCTCCGATTACCTCAGCGGGAATGGATTCAACGAGATCATTTGCAATTCCCTGACAAAGGAGGCGTATTACAGGGATGATCCGTCAGCCGTGGAGCTGTTCAATCCGCTCAGCTCAGATCTGAACAGGATGAGGACAACCCTGCTTTATGGTGGACTCGAAACCATCATATTCAATATCAACCGGAAACGCCCCAACCTGAGGCTCTATGAATTTGGTAATTGCTACCAGCTCCCGGCCAAGGCTGACCCGGATAAACCCGATGCCTACCTGGAAGACGAAAGGCTGGCTCTCTTTGCCACCGGTCCCAGGCATACGGGGAACTGGATCCAGAAGGAGCAGCCCGGCACCTTTTATGAGTTAAAATCCTTTGTTGAAGGTATCATGGCACGTGTGGGACTGGATACAGGCCTGCTCCAGACCCAGGAGGTGGATGCCCGGTATTTCACGGATGGACTGACCTACTGGGTTAACGGCGCAAAAATTGCAGAGGTGGGTATCCTCGAAAGCTCCGTGACGGGGCAATTTGATATCCCTTCCACCGTGTATTTTGCGGATATTCACTGGTCCGGGATGCTGGAGGAAATGAAAGGTTTCAGGATTACCATGAAAGAGATCCCCAAGTACCCTGAGGTCAGGCGGGACCTTTCCATGATCATTGATCAGGCCGTCCCGTTCTCCAGGATCAGGGATATTGCCCTGGAATCCGGTAAGGAAATGGTCAGATCAGTCACTTTGTTTGATGTGTATGAAAGTGAAGAACTGGCAAAGGGCAAGAAATCATATGCCGTGGGAATCGTCCTTCAGGATGAAACCAAGACACTGACAGACAAGGAGATCGATCAAATCATGCACAGGATCCAGCAAAACCTTGAAAAACAAATCGATGCCCGTATAAGACAGGCAACATGAAGCATACCATTGAGATCATCGAAGGTGATATCACCCGGCTTGAAGTCGATGCCATTGTAAATGCAGCAAACACGACCCTCCTTGGAGGCGGCGGGGTTGATGGTGCCATTCACCGGGCTGCCGGCCCGTGCCTGTTAGAAGAGTGCCGGACACTGGGGGGGTGCCCCACCGGGCATGCCAAAATTACCAGTGCCTATAACCTGCCATCAAAATTTATTGTCCACGCGGTAGGGCCGGTCTGGAAAGGGGGGCAACACAATGAGGAAAAGCTGCTGGCAGATGCCTACAGGCATTCCTTATGGATCGCCGAGCATACCAAACTCAAATCCATTGCATTCCCGAACATCAGTACCGGTGTTTACGGATTTCCCAAAGAACTGGCTGCCGGTATTGCCATCTCCACCTGCTCAGCATTCCTTGAATCCGCCAGACATCTTGAGCGCCTGATCTTCTGCATTTTTGATGCTGAGAACCTGCAGATCTACAGACATCATCTTATGCCATAGTACTGCTTAACCTGGCCCGCAGCATTGAATGGGACTTGCATATATTGAAAAAATATTTACCTTTACCCATGTGATCAGCACAATGATAGATTACTGAACACCTTAACCACTAAGCCTTTTCAAGCCTGGCTGCCCATTGGGCAGTCAGGTTTTTTTTGTGCCCAACCTTGCAAATTCACAGTTTTTAGATAATTTTTGTATGAATATTTTACGGAAACTTGAACGGACAGCCCACATACGATGAACTGGCCAGCATCCGCCTGCAGCTGGAACAACGGATAGCCAGGCTTGAAGAACAGCTGAAGCAGGAGGCTGAACTCAGGCAGCTTGAAGAGAAATACAAAAGACTGGTTGAGAGCCTGAGTGAGGAATATATTTTCTATTCGCATGACAGGGAGGGCATGGTCACTTACGTAAGTCCCTCCATCACCAAGATCCTGGGCTATTCTCAGGAAGAATCCATGCGGAACTACAGGGAATTCCTGACCGACCATGAGATGAACCAGGAGGCACTGGACCGTTCCAGGGCCAGTCTGAGAGGATTGGTCCAGCCTCCATTCATGAACGAACTTTACCACATCGATGGTTCTACCAGGATATTTTACAATACAGAGCTTCCGATCTATGATGAGAATGGCAGGGTCACCGGTGTGGAAGGGATTGCTCATGATGTAACGAAAAAATACGCAGCCGAGGAAGAAATGCGGAAGCAGGATGAGATCCTCAGGTTACTGGTAGACACCATTGAAGAAGTCTTCTGGATTCATGACCTGAAAGCCGACCAGTTGCTCTTTATCAGTTCAAAGTATGAAGGGGTCTTCGGACGGACAACCGAAAGCCTTTACCAGAACCCGGGCTCCTTCCTGAAATCGGTGCATCCGGAGGACCGGGAGTACGTTAAAAAAGCATACAAGAAAATAGGTAAAGGCAAGGGTCTGGATATGGAATACCGGATCATTGATCCATCGGGAAATGAAAAACAGATATGGACAAGGTCTTTTGTGATCCGGGATGACCGTGATAAACCTTCCCTGTCCATCGGGACTGCCCAGGATATAACACAACGGAAAAAGTCCCAGCAGGAAAGGGACCTGCTGGCAGCCATCGTCGAAAATGTTGAGGACCATGCCGTGATCAAAGATACTGATCTTAAGGTCATAGCTTCCAACCGGGCCAATACGGCCGCCGCCGGAAAAAAATCGGCAGATCAACTGATCGGGAAGACTGATCTCGAGATTTACGGAGATTTTGATCATGTGAGGCAATACATGGAGGATGACCGGAAGGCAATGAAGCTGAAGCAAGGGGAAACACTTGTGAACGACCAGGTATTCGTATACCCGGACGGCAGGAAAATCCATTCCCTGGTCAAGAAATTCCCTGTTTATGATGAAAAAAATAAACTGATCGCTGTAGCATCGATATCCAGGGACGTTACCGATTATAAGAATACACTGGAGGAGCTTTACAGGAGCGAACGGAAATACAGGCTGCTGATTGACAACCAGGGCGAAGGTATCGGCATGGTCAATCAATATGATCAGTTTATATTCGTAAATCCCAAGGCAGAAGAAATATTCGGTGTGGCCCCGGGCAAACTGGTTGGAAAAACCGTCTTTGATTTCCTGTCACCCGAAAACAGGAAATTCATCAGGGATCAGACTGAGTTGCGAAAAAAAGGAGCCGAAAACACCTATGAACTGGAGATCATTCGTCCCGATAAAGAAAAAAGACAGATCCTTGTCACTGCAACCCCGCAGTATGAAGAGGGTGAATTCTCCGGGACCTTTGCTGTCTTCAGGGATATGACAGGGTGGAAATCACAGGAAACCACGTCCGCCAAGGACAAGTTTATTTCCATCATTGCCCATGATCTTAAAAACCCCCTGAGTTCAATCACAGGCTTCTCTGACCTGCTCATGAAAGATTACACCACCTATGACCAGGAGGAAGTGCTCACCTTTGTTAAAATGATCCATGGTGCATCCAGGCAGGCACAGAACCTGCTTAACAACCTGCTGGACTGGTCAAGGTCGCAGACAGGCCGGATCGGATTTGAACCGACCGGCATCGACATAAGCCAGGTGGTGGAATCTGTATTCAAACTGTATGATCTAAATGTACGTGAAAAAAACCTGCATATACATAACCGGGTGAACAGGGATACCCTGGTGTATGGAGATCAAAACATGGTCAGCACCATTGTCCGGAATCTCATTTCCAATGCCATTAAATTTACCAGACCCAAGGGCAGGATCAATGTCAGTGCAAAATCATCCAGGCATGCCATTCAAATCCTTGTGGCAGACAATGGTATCGGTATTCCGGAGGACCTGGCCGGGAAATTATTCCGGATCGATGAGCAGGTGACCCGTACAGGCACTGCCAATGAGGAGGGAACCGGACTTGGGTTGATCCTTTGCATGGAGTTTGCCAGGAAATGCAATGGGACCTTAACTGTCAGCAGCAAACCCGGAAAGGGGAGTACATTCACGCTGCGACTTCCCAGGCATCGCCCGGAGGGGTGATCCTCCTGATGGTCAGAACTCAACCCGGTAAATGAGAGAAGGTATGATGCCCATCTGGGTCCACGTATCTATCCTATCCTCATCCGGATCATAGTAATCACCCATGATATTCAGCCGGTTCGTGACATTCTGGATGTCCAGCTCAATGGTATGGGTGCTTTTATTGCGGTTCTTTATAAAGCCGGCCTTGAAATCAAACCGGATGAAATCATCATATTGCTCGGTCCAGGCAAGTTCCTGCTTCCGCACTGTGTTGCCCTCTTCACGCGAGGCCTCCAGGTCGATAGGTGTATGTCTCTGCCCACCGGCCCATATGATCCTACCACCCAAGCCCAGGGTCCACGGATAGGATCCCCTCCCCAGTGTGAATTCCTTCCCGCCAAGCAGGTTGAAAACATAATTCCCATTGTACCGGGTATCTCTTTCTATCCCGTCACCCGCCCTGTATTTTGACTGGTAAACAGAGAAGGTTATTAAAAAATAATATGTCCGGGAAAAAACTTCTCCAGGGTAAGTTCCACCCCGTAATTGTGCCCGGCACCCCCGTTGCCGAGGGTCATGGTGGTGATGCCACAGGCATATTTCAATGCCGAAAAACTGCTGGTTGGATCTTCCTCGATCGGAACATCATACAGATCCTGGTAGTACAGCTCTCCCTTGATCATGAAATGCTTTGAGATATTATTCTGGTAACCAATCACATAATGCCGTGCCTTGGAGATCTCCAGGTGCTTGTTGGGCTGGATGACAGTGCCGTCCCCGAGTTCCCTCTCCGCCAGGTAGTTTGTGAGGGTCTCCAGCCTGCTGTGTATCCCGGCCCCGGCAGAGATGGACTGGGCCGGAGTGAACTGCCATCTGATTCCCACCCTGGGTTCCACGGAGTAATTCCCGTTCAGGCTGAAATAAAGGAAATGGAGTCCCGTATTCAGTGACAGTTTCCCCGTGATCCTTTAGCGCCATGAACCATAAGCCTGCCAGTGCCCGGTCCGGCCCTTCTGGTCAACCTCACGAACCATGACACTGTCATCCCTGTCATAAAAGTCCGTAAACAGGTCAAACTTGCTGTCGTCATAGGTAAAACCGGTTTTCAGATAATGTTTCGGATTGATCTTATGATTCACGATGATGCTTCCCCTGTAATCCCGATATGTGAAATGCTCACGGTTTGTCAGTTGAAAGGCATCTGAATCAATTTGCCTCTGGTGCCACCAGTTATTCCTCGAGGCAGTCATGGCGAGGGTGGTATTGATATAGGTCTTTGAATTAAGGATATAGAGGTGTTTTACCCCAAAGACCCCCATATCGGTCCCGAAATCATTTATCCAGTCACTGTATTCCTCATAGATCTTGTTGATGCCTCCCAATCCGAAAATACTGAAGGTCCCGGCCTTTTTCGCAGGCAGATTGAGATGGAAGGTAAGGTCCTGGAATTCCGGAACAGCGTCCCCTGCGATTTTCATCCCCACAGCGTTGAACATGGCCAGCGTGGAATAACAGTAATTCACCAGGAAGGAGGCATTGCCACCCCCCGGATCGGCGGTGACCCTGTCGTAGGATGCAGCCATCCTGGCAGGATCATCGAAGCTCCCCGCGTATCTTTTGGTTTCTTCCATGGTGAAGGACCGGGCCGAAACCGCAGCCAGCTGGTTAAGCGGCTCACCTTTATGCTGGCCTGCCCTGATGGTCACTTCGTCAAGTTTTATCAGGGACTCGGTTAATTCGACCCGGACCACTTCTTCCTTGCCGGAGATCAGCAAGATGTTGTTCACGGTCCTCGGTTCATAGCCCAGTTAATAAATGTTCAGGTCATACCTGCCGACCGGGAGGCGGTGAAAATGGAAGGCACCGTTTTCATCACTCACGGTGCCGATCAGGGGATTGCTGCCAGCAATCACGACACTGACCCCGGTCAGTGGGATCCTGGTATCGGCGTCAAGTACCAGTCCCCGGATGCTTGAAACGGGCTGGCTGGTTGATATGGCCATCCCGCCTGGCCCTCCTGCGTCCGCTGTTCCTGTCACCAGCAGGGGGAGCAAAAGGCAAAAAAAGAATGGCAGTGGTTTCATGGACATTCATATGATTTTAACAGGTTTTGCTATAAGAGACAGATGAAAAATAACAGGGTTGCAGACCAGGTATACCTCATTTTACTATTTTTATGCGTTGTACCTTTATCCGCCGCCCTATGAAGCCTCTGAATATATCCATCCAGATCCTGATTGCGTTTATGCTGTTACCCTCCTGGCAACCGTTCTTCGCCCAGGAAGATGAAAGCCTGGTGCTCACCTTTAAAAAACACAAGGGTCCCGTCTATGCCATGGCCATCAGTCCCGATGGAAAAACCATAGCCAGCAGCGGGGAGGACCTGAAGATCCATTTATGGGACAGGCACAGCGGGGAGATCAAATCCACCCTGGAAGGATACCAAAAACCGGTAAAATACCTAACCTTCTCGAATGATGGAAGGTACCTTCTGGGAGCGGGAGGTACGGAAATCCGGATCTGGGACCTCCCAGCCGGCACCTGGAAAATCTACAGGAAACATGTGACACATGTGTACAACCTCGATTTTAACCAGGATGCTACACAATTCCTGAGCACCAGCCTGAACAACAGTTTTTATTTATGGGACCGTGAGGAAGGAAAGGTGATCCATACCTTTGATGCCCATTCAAAAACAGCGCTGGCGGCAGCCTTCAGTCCCGATAACAGGTGGATTGCCAGCGGCTCACTTGACCAGACAGTGATCATCTGGCATGCCGGGTATCGCCAGCCTGTACATACCCTGTCAGCCCATGGAGGCAATATATTCTCCCTGGATTTCAGTCCGGACAGCAAACTCCTGGCCAGTTGTTCCATGGATGAGAACATCAAGATCTGGGATGTTGATTCAGGCAGGATCCATAAGCTCCTCACAGGTCATGATTATGCCGTTGTCTCGGTCCGGTTCAGTCCCGATGCCAGCTTCCTGATCAGTGCATCCTATGACGGGACTGCCAGGCTGTGGGAAGTGGCCACCGGGCAAAGCATTTATACCTTTATAGGTCATGAGGATGCCCTGTATGCGGCGGATTTCCTTCCTGACGGGAGCGGGATCGTCACCTGTTCGAATGATGGGACCGTGATGATCCATGAAATGTCGGCCAGGTTCATGGCCGAGCACTACTACTACAGCGAGATTGAGAAGGAAATGGATGCCTCGGGCCTATTTGAACCCCGCAGGAAAGGTGAAAGCCGTGATGCCTATTTATTACGCCAGTCAGCCGCGGAAGCATTCCGGCAGGACCTCTTTATCAAGTATCAGCAGAAACACCTCCGGGAAATTGAACAGTAACAGCCTGTATGTTTGACAGCATACATGTTCACAAACATCCGAATCCCCCTGACTTGCTCAGGGCTCCTTCCTAATTTTGATATGACCAGAAAGCCAGTCAGAAACCCATGGTAGAACCTTTTGCCGAATCATTCAAGATCAAGATGGTCGAGCCTGTATTCAGGAGTACACGGGAGCAGCGAACCGGGTGGATCAAAGAGGCCCGGTATAATATATTCAATTTGAGAAGCGAGCAGGTCTATATTGACCTGCTGACGGACTCGGGGACCAGTGCCATGAGCCAGCAGCAATGGGCGGAAATGATGCTGGGGGATGAAAGTTATGCAGGGGCGAACAGCTACTACAAGCTAAAGCAAAGCATAGAGGATGTGTTCGGGTTCGAATATTTCCTGCCGGTCCACCAGGGAAGGGCTGCAGAAAATGTTCTGTTTTCGGTACTGGTAAAAGAGGGGAACATCGTTCCGGGCAACGCCCACTTCGATACCACCAGGGGACATATAGAATACCGCAGGGCGACAGCCCTTGATTGCACCATCCAGGAAGCATATAATACACGTCTGATCCACCCTTTCAAGGGAAACATTGATACGGTGATTCTTCAGCATGTGCTCGAGAAATACGCGGATGATATTCCTTTTATCATTCTCACCCTGACCTGCAATACCACGGGTGGACAACCGGTATCCATGCAGAACATGAAAGATGTCAGGGCCCTGGCAGATGCGTATTCCATCCCCCTGGTGTATGATGCGGCCCGGTTTGCCGAAAATGCCTATTTCATCAAGGAAAGAGAGGATGGCTACAGGGACCGGACCATCCCCTCCATTGTCACCGAGATGTTTTCCTATGCCGATGCCATCACGATGAGCAGTAAGAAGGACGGGAATGTGAACATCGGCGGTTTCATTGCATTTCGTGAAAAGGACTGGTATGACAAGGCATGCACCTACAATATCATGTTCGAGGGCTACCTGACCTATGGCGGCATGTCGGGAAGGGATATGAATGCACTGGCATGTGGGCTTAGCGAGGCCATTGAGTATGACTACCTGGATACCCGTATCAAACAAACCGAATACCTGGCCAACCACTTGCTGGAACAGGGTATCCCGGTGCAGCAACCCACCGGGGGACATGCCGTATATATTGATGCCACCCGTTTCCTGACCAGGGTACCACGGGAAGAATTCATTGCCCAGACCCTGGCCATTGAGCTGTATCTTGAAGCCGGGGTCAGGGCTGTCGAGATCGGTACACTCCTGGCAGACAGGGATCCACAGACTGGAAAAAACCGCTACCCGGCATTAGAATACCTGAGGCTCGCCATTCCCAGGCGTGTTTACACGAATAACCATATGGATGTGGCAGCAGCCGCCCTGGTAAACATATTCAACAGGAGGGAACAGATCTCCTCGGGCTACAGGATCATCAGGGAGGCACCCATCATGCGGCATTTTACTGTTGAGCTTGAGCCTGTCAAGGCACGCTGATTGAAGACCGGCATATTAATCCCAATGCAATGAAAATGTATTATCTTCATTCAATGCCACGTATGTACCAAATCTTTTACCTTCCCTGTTCAGCATGTTTCTAAGCCACAGAACATCTGTCTTATTTGCTTCGTTTACTCTAAAATGCTTGATCTGGGTCGGTATCATTCTCAAACTGACCAGCCTTCCTGTTGATGGTTCCATGCATACAAAATACATCAAAGACAAATCATCCCTGAAATGTTCATAACCACTGATGCCTTCATAGTCATTCAGAAAATCACCACAACCATAAATAAGAGGCCTGTCCTTATACACTTCTATCCCTTTTACATGGTGAGATGAATGTCCATGAATGATGTTTACACCCGCCTCATCAACGAGTTTATGTGCAAATTTGATTTGTTCAGAAGAGATCCCATATCCCCAATTACTTCCCCAGTGTATGGAGACGATCACAATATCTCCCTGTCTTTTTACTTGCTGAACCTGTTCTTTGATACGATGTACGGTTTTATCCGATAAGTCTTTTAACCAATTCACGCCGGGTTTGTCTTCTGTAGCAGACCAGCTTGGCGGAATCCCACTTGTGGCCATTCCGCAGGACAGGATGATTACCCTGCATTTATTCTCAATATTGAATATTGCCGGGGTTTCCGCCTCGCGAAGATGAATACCCGCACCGGCAAATTTCACATTTACTTTGTTCAAGGTTTCCAGTGTCTCCTTTAGTCCCGAATATCCCCAATCCAGGATGTGGTTATTTGCCAGGGAACAAAAATCGATTTTGGCCGCTTTCAGACAAGCAATATTATCCGGATGCATCCGGTAATGTATACCCTTGTTTTTCCAATAATCCCCACTCTTTGTAATGCTTGTTTCTAAATTAATGATTCTCAGATCCGGCAGTATTTGTTCCAGTGCTTCGAGGGCATCTCCCCAGATGTATGAATAGCCGGCGGTCCTGGTAATCGGGCCATTTATCCTCTCGGCAAGTTCCACGTATCCTTTTGCACTTCTCATGTATGATTCATAGATAACGGGATTACCCGGATGAGGCAATATTTGATCAATGCCCCTTCCCAGCATAACATCACCACACATGAAAATGGTGATTGGATTTATTCCCTGATCAGGTTTTATCAATGTGTCTTTGCCAAATATGATTGCAGCTAATGAGGCAAAAAGGACCAATCCGGTAAAACCGTAAAAAAACAATTTCTTTCGCATGGTAATATTTCCGAAAACAAGTTAGTGAATTAATCGCACTCATATTTTCGTCTCATTCACATCATAGAACATACTTTTATTCCGTTATCATTGGTAGACACATTAATATGTGGTAATTCCATTGCTGGTTAAAACCCTTAACCATCTCATCTTCAGCATTTTCATCAGATACAGGATAGTGTAAAGAATCGTATTTAAAATCAGTTGGGGGGAATTGATCATGAAATGCAGATGCATCAAAGAGTACAGGGATAGAAATGTTGATTTCAAAGTAAATGAAATATATGAATGCTTTACCGTAACTACATCAAGCCAATATCCTCCTGTATATAAGATATACAACGGTAGTCACGGACAAAAGATATTTGACCATATAGAGTTTAAAACCTATTTCAGGATATCAGCATAAATAATATTCCTTCATTTCCCCTTTCATTGTTCCAGTCATTCAGGTGATGTAGAACCTCAAACTTCACAGAACCCTCTGAATTTATCATGAAAAAAATGTTGTAACTTTATGCATACGAATGTATTCCATCTTACTGCTTCTCATTTCAATCTTACACATTAATCGAAACTTTCAGTTTCCGCCTCCCATATCTTACATTCCAGATCTCAGCAATATTTTGCCACTTGGTAATATTTAAACATTTTTTCTGAAAAACTTAAAATCAATAAAAATGGAAAGAAAAATTTCATTAAGTGTAATCAAAGCCGATGTTGGGGGCTTTGTCGGTCACTCAGCAATGCATGATGATTTAATTGAGACCGCTAAAAAACGGTTGAGTGATGAGAAAAAAAAGGGAACAATTGTTGATTTTCATGTAACTGCCTGTGGTGACGATCTTGAATTAATCATGACCCATAACCAGGGGGAAAACAGCGAAGAGATCCACAGACTGGCATGGGATATATTTGAGAAATGTACAGAAGTTGCAAAGCATCTCAAACTATACGGAGCAGGTCAGGATTTGATTGCGGATGCTTTCTCTGGCAATATCAAAGGCATGGGACCGGGAGTAGCCGAGATGGAATTTGAGGAAAGGATTTCCGAACCGATTATTATTTTCATGGCGGATAAGACCTCGGCAGGAGCCTGGAATTTGCCGCTTTATAAAATGCTGGCGGATCCGTTTAACACACCGGGACTTATCATTACCACCAGCATGCATGCTGGTTTCAGGTTTGAGGTACACGATGTCAAGGAACGAAAACGTATCATTTTTGATACTCCTGAAGAAATATATGACTTGCTGGTATTCATAGGCGCTACAGGACGATATATGATCAAAGCCGTGTACACCAAGGATGGTGATATTGCTGCTGTCACATCAACTGAACGGTTGGCCCTCATCGCCGGCAAATATGTTGGCAAGGATGATCCGGTGTGCATTGTCAGAGGCCAGGGCAGTTTTCCAGCCATTGGAGAGATCCTGGAACCATTCACCATGCCCCATATAGTTGAAGGCTGGATGCGAGGATCGCATTATGGCCCATTGATGCCTGTTCCTGTAAACCGGTCCACACCCAGCCGCTTTGATGGTCCTCCACGGGTAATTTCACTTGGTTTTCAGCTTGCTGATGGAAAACTGGTCGGTCCACGTGATATGTTTGATGATCCGGGATTTGATGAATCCCGTAAAATGTGCAATATACTGGCTGACCAGCTTCGAAGACATGGTCCTTTTGAACCTCATCGGTTACCCATGGAGGAAATGGAATATACAACACTTCCTTATGTGATGGATAAACTTCAGGGTCGCTGGCAAGAAATACCAAACTAGGCGTATTAAAAGGTATTTGGACTCATTTAGGCAAATTCAAGCATTTTCTTCATATTGAGTATTTTAAGATTAGATTAACGGACAGTGAGTTTGACGTTCTCTGAAATTTCTGCACCTTTGGTCTTTTTATCCGATCACTGATCCATGAAGGAGCTCACCAGGGGGAATGAGGCCCGCCTCATCTTCAACTTTGCCATGCCAATGTTGCTGGGTAACCTTTTCCAGCAGCTTTACAACATCGTTGATACCATCATTGTGGGCAATTTTCTTGGCAAGGAGGCCCTGGCAGCCGTGGGGGCGTCCTTCCCCATCGTTTTTACCCTGATATCGCTGATCATCGGCGTAGCCTCCGGAGGCACCATAGTCATTGCCCAGTACTTCGGGGCGCGGGATCATGACAGTGTGCGAAGGGCCATTCACACCATGTATATCTTCCTGACCGTTGCTTCTGTGGTCCTTACGCTGGTGGGCATTCCCCTGACAGAGGAAATCTTCAGGCTGATTCGGCTTCCCGAAGAG
Source organism: Bacteroides sp. SM23_62 (assembly GCA_001303955.1). GTDB lineage: Bacteria > Bacteroidota > Bacteroidia > Bacteroidales > SM23-62 > SM23-62. Next base: position 12,904 of record LJUP01000058.1, read on the forward strand.
ATCATGCCGGAAGCGACCACCTACCTGGCCATTTATTTATCCGGACTCATAGCCAGTTTTGGTTTCAATGCGACCAGTGCCATCCTGCGGGGTTTGGGGGATTCGAAAACCCCCCTTTATTTCCTGATGATCTCCACCTTTTTCAATATCATGTTTGACCTGCTGTTCATCCTGGTCTTCGGATGGGGGATTGCCGGCGCAGCGATTGCTACGGTTATTTCGCAGGCCGGCGCCTTCCTGACCGCAGTCCTCTACCTGCACAGGAACCATAAACTCATTGATTTCAACCTGCCGCAGTACCGTTTCGACCGGAAGATATTCTGGCAGAGTCTGCGGATCGGGTTGCCGACAGGCTTCCAGCATACCTTTGTTTCCCTGGGAATGATGGCCATCATGGCCATTGTAAACACCTTCGGCACCAATGTCATTGCCGGGTATTCAGCAGCCCTGCGAATCGACAGCCTGGCCATACTGCCGGCCATGAACTTTTCCGCTGCGCTGGCCACCTTTGTGGGACAAAACATCGGGGCCGGCAGGTCAGACAGGGTCCGGAGGGGACTGATCGCCACACTGCTCATGTCCTCGGGTGTGTCCGTTAGCGTCATGGCCGTCGTCATCTTCCTGAAATACCCCTTGATGGGCATGTTCACCAGCGATACCGAGGTGATAAGGATCGGAGGGGAATACCTGGTCATTGTCAGTTCCTTCTACCTGCTGTTCACCGCCATGTTCAAGATCAATGGTGTATTGCGCGGGGCCGGGGATACCCTGATCCCCATGTTCATCACCCTGACCTCCCTCTGGGTCATCCGTATCCCTTTTGCCTGGTTCTTCTCACGAAGCCTTGGGGAAACCGGCATCTGGTGGTCAGTCCCTGCCAGTTGGGGCGTGGGACTCCTGCTTTCTTTCCTGTATTACCTGACCGGCAGGTGGAAAACCAGAGCAGTGGTGAAACCGCAGGTTGCAAATTCCTGACTTTATCTTAATTTTGCCTGGTAAGCAGGTAACCAAAACCATCGTCTATGCTTATCTCCATGACAGGCTACGGCAGGGCCGAATGTGACCTCAGGAATATGGTCTTTGCCGTTGAGATAAAATCCCTGAACAGCAAACAGCTTGATTTCTCCGTGAAAATCCCGGTCTTCCTGAAAGAAAAGGAAATGGAGATCCGCAGCTGGCTGGGCGGTGAGCTGCAACGGGGAAAAATTGAACTGGGCATCTACCAGGAGATCAAGGAAGGGGCGGCCGGATGGTCAATCAACAGGCCGGTTGTGGAGGATTATATCAGGCAACTGAAGGAAATCACAGGGCTCAATGATCCGGTGGATCCCCAGCAGTTGATCGAGGTGGCCATGCGCCTGCCCGACACCATGGTATCAGAAAAGGATAAGCTGCAGGAAGATGACTGGATAAGGCTCAGGGCCAGTATGCAGGCCGCCCTGGATGAACTGAACGCATTCCGCGAACAGGAAGGGAAAGCACTGGAAAAAGATATCAGGCAGAGGATCAACAACATCCTTCAGTTATTGTCGCAGGTGGCGCCTTTTGAGGAAGACCGTCTGGTGGCAGTCAGGAACCGGATCCTCTCGGCACTTGAGGAACTGGGGCAGAACCATTCCACGGATCCCGGCCGCGTGGAACAGGAGATGATCTTTTACCTGGAGAAGATGGATATTACGGAAGAAAAAGTCAGGCTGGATAATCACTGCAGGTTTTTCCTGGAAACCCTCGATGCAGCTTCCCCGGCAGGCAAAAAACTGGGTTTCATTGCCCAGGAGATCGGACGGGAGATCAATACCCTAGGGTCAAAGGCTTCAGACGCCAATATTCAGCGCCTGGTGGTCGAGATGAAAGATGAGCTGGAGAAAATCAAGGAACAGTTGCTGAACGTGCTGTAGGCCATGAAAGGAAAAGCCATCATATTCTCAGCTCCCTCGGGGGCAGGTAAAACCACCATTGTTAAACACTTGCTGGGGCTTGATCTGGGACTCGCATTCTCGGTATCGGCCTGCAGCAGGCCACCAAGGCAGCACGAGTTAGATGGTCGGGATTATTATTTTATGAGCACGGCCGATTTCAGGAAACACATCGAGCAGGATGATTTCCTGGAGTGGGAAGAAGTTTACCCGGATCATTATTACGGAACGCTGAAAAGCGAACCTGACCGGATCTGGAGCAGGCAGAAGCATGTGGTTTTCGATGTGGATGTGGTCGGGGGACTGAACCTAAAGCGTTATTTCGGGCAGCATGCGCTGGCCGTATTCGTTCAGCCCCCCTCGCTGCAGGAACTCGAAAAAAGGCTCAGGGACAGGTCCACAGACCCGGACGAAAAGATCCGTGACAGGATGGCCAAAGCCGGCGAAGAAATGAAATATGCCGGCCAGTTTGATGTGATACTGGTCAATGACAACCTGGAAGATACCCTGCTGAAAGGGGAAAAGATCGTGAGGGACTTCCTCAATCAACCATTTATCCCGGAACAGGAATGAAAATCGGATTATTTTTCGGCAGCTTCAATCCCATCCATATCGGCCATATGGTCATTGCCAATTACATGGTTGAATATACCGACATGGACGGGCTCTGGTTTGTGATCAGTCCACATAACCCTTTCAAGCAAAGAAAAACACTGCTGGCCGACCATCATCGCCTGGAAATGGTGGAGCGGGCCCTCGGGAATGATGAGCGTTTCAGGGCTACGGATATCGAATTCAGAATGCCAACCCCCTCCTACACCATCGATACCCTTGCCTGGCTGGGGGAGAAATATCCCTTAAACCGGTTTGTGATCATCATGGGAAGTGATGGCCTGCCTGGCTTTTCCAAATGGAAAAATGCCCGGGAGATAGCGCGAAACTACCGGCGTTATGTATACCCTAGACCGGGGTACCCGGTGGATGTATCGGGACAGGAAAACCTCGAAGTTGTGGATGCCCCCCATATAGAGATCTCTTCCAGTTTCATCCGCAAGGCCATCAGGGATGGAAAGGATATTCGGCATTTCCTCCCCCCTGCTGTCTGGAGATACCTGGATGAAATGAACTTCTACCGGAAATGATCTGGCGGAAACAGGATCAGGCTTCGGCCACCTTGTGGATGATCTCCATGCCGCGCCTGATGGCTTCCTCGTTTACGGGGATGAGGTGATGGTACCTGGCAGGCAGTGATTTTTTCAGGCCGTCAAGCACATTTTCCAGTTTTACCACGGGTTTGATCTTGAGGTATCCTCCCAGGACGATCATATTAAAGGTACGGGTGGTGGACATCTTGGCTGCTTCATCTGCCGCATCTACCCGGTAGATGCTGATATCCTTCCTGGAGGGATGGGTGCTTATCCCGTTGCCATCATAGACCAGGAGTCCACCGGGTTTGACCTTGGATTCAAATTTATCCACTGACTGCTGGTTCAGCAGGATGGCCGTATCATATTCATTCAGCACGGGTGAACTTACCCGGTCATCGGACAGGATGACTGTTACATTGGCGGTGCCGCCTCTCATTTCCGGACCGTAGGAAGGGAACCAGCTGACTTCCATGTCCTGCATCATCCCGGAATAGGCAAGTATCTTCCCGAGGGACAGCACCCCCTGTCCCCCGAAGCCCGCAACAATGATCTCTTCTGTCATATTGAATGCTGTTTTGTGCTTTATTTTACCAGTTGGCCTTCCACCTTGATATCACCCAGGGGATAGAAGGAGAACATGTTCTCTTCCATCCACTTATTCGCCTGGACAGGGGTCATTTTCCAGCCGGAATTGCAGTTTGATACCACCTCCACAAGGGATACTCCTTTTTTTAATGCCTGGTTCTCAAAGGCTTTCCTGATGGCCTTCTTGGCCTTTCTTACATTGCCGGGCTTATGCACGGCCTGCCTGGTCACATACCAGGTCCCGGGCAGCTGGGCCACCAGTTCGGAGATCTTGATGGGATTTCCCATGGTACTGACATCCCGGCCGTAAGGCGATGTTGACGATACCATCCCGGGAATGGTGGTCGGTGCCATTTGTCCCCCGGTCATCCCATAAATCCCATTGTTGATGAAAATGATGGTGATGTGTTCGCCACGGTTACAGGCATGAATGGTTTCGTTGGTCCCGATGGCAGCCAGGTCCCCGTCCCCCTGGTAGGTAAAAATATATTTATCCGGCATTACCCTTTTCAGGCCGGTGGCAACTGCCGGGGCCCTGCCATGGGCAGACTGCAGCCAGTCGATGTCAATGAATTCATAGGCAAGGACTGAACAGCCAACGGGTGCAATGCCTATGGTCTGTGTCTGGAGCTCCAGCTCCTCGATGACTTCCGCAATGATCCTGTGGACGGTCCCATGACCGCAACCCGGACAGTAGGACAGTACATTGTCAGTCATCAATGAGGATTTGCTGTAAACCAGGTTTTCCCCTTTGATGATATCTTTTACATCCATACTTGCTTCACCCCTTCTGAGGCTTTTGGTTTCCTCCATATCTATGCTTTTACAATTTTTTCTTCCAGGGCTTCCAGGACCTCGTTCGGGGAATGTACCATGCCGCCGTAACGCCCGTAATGTTCAACAGGTATCTTTCCGTCCACAGCCAGCCGGACATCTTCAACCATCTGGCCGGCATTCATCTCCACAGACAGGATCCCCTTTACTTTATCAGCCATGGCCTCGAGGTATTTCGTCGGAAATGGATACAGGGTGATGGGCCTGAGAAGTCCGGCTTTGATCCCCTTCTCCCTGGCCAGCTGCACTGTCTTCTGGCAAATCCTGGCGCTGGAACCGTAGGCAACCATGAGGTATTCCGCATCCCCGCAGGCGATCTCCTCATACCTCACATCTTCTTCCTGCATTATTTTGTATTTGGCCTGCAACCGGTGGTTTCGTTTCTCCATCTGGTCGGCCTGCAGGTCAAGCGAGGTAACGACGTTGCGCTCCCGGTAAGGAGTCTTTCCCGTTGCCACCCAGTCCTGGTCGAATTCCGTGGCCCTGGGGATCTGTTCAAAGAGTTCCACCTTTTCCATCATCTGTCCGATCAGTCCATCCGTCAGGATCATTACGGGATTGCGGTACTTAAAAGCAAGTTCAAACCCGAGCGGAACGAAGTCCGCCATCTCCTGTACAAAAGCCGGAGCCAGCACGAGCAGATGATAATCACCATGTCCGCCACCCTTTGTAGCCTGGAAATAATCGGCCTGCGAAGGCTGGATGGTCCCCAGTCCGGGTCCGCCCCGGACCACATTGACAATTACGCAGGGAAGCTCTGCACCGGCTATATAGGAAATGCCTTCCTGGAAGAGTGATATACCCGGACTCGAAGAGGAGGAGATGACACGGCGGCCTGCAGCGGCTGCTCCGAATACCATGTTGATGGCACCCAGCTCACTCTCGGCCTGCAGAACGACCATCCCTGTCCTTTCTTCCGGTTTTTCCAGCATCAGGTACTCCAGCACTTCTGACTGCGGGGTTATGGGATATCCGAAATACGCATCCGCACCAGCCCTGATGGCGGCTTCTGCGATGGCCTCATTGCCTTTTAATAATCGGAGTTCTTTCTTCATGCTGAAATGTTAATATCCCTAAACTTCTGCCTTCACCCGGTAAACTGAGATCACACCATCGGGACATACGATGGCACAATTGTTACAGCCGGTACAGTCCCCCGGATTTTCCATATAGGCAAAATGATAGCCTTTACCGTTCACTTTTCTTTCCATCCGGAGTACGCTGGTAGGACATGCCTCTATACAGAGTTCACAGCCTTTGCAACGTTCAACATCGACAACAATCGCACCTCGTTGCTTAGCCATATGAGATATATTTTAATAGCTTAAGAATTAGCTAAAATAATAATTCTAATTCAGAGTCATCTTCCAGTCCGGCATGATTCTTATCAGGTCGTCCGTGTTATGCAACAGGATGGTCCTTTCTGAACCTCCGTAAACGCCTCTCTAACAGAGACATCTGGTCAAGTCCTACCTGTGAGACACAGGCACGCAATCCTTCTATCCTTTCACTTCCGGTGATCTCGAGAGAAATGGCGCTGATCCCGTAATACAAAAGTTCCCTGAGCAGCATGGCGCCGGTGAACCCAGGATAGCTGAAGGTAAAATAAAATCCGTCTGCCAGTGGTTTGTCGATATCCCTGTCATATACTATGCTGAAACCGTTTCGTGTAAATGATTCCTTCATGATCCTGGCCCGCTGGGCATATTCACGAACCTCATCCACGATGTTGAATTTCCCGTCATTGGCAGCTTTCAGGATGGCCGCTACGGCATACTGGGCAGAATGGCTTGCCCCGGCTGAAAGGGCATACAATGCCCCGTATATCATGGAATGACCGAACCTGTCGGTGGTATAATAGCGCAGCAGATCAGGATATCTTCTGTTAAAAATATAATCGGACATGACCATCATACCGATCCGTTGTCCGGCATAACTGAAAGTCTTGGAGCAGGAGATCAGGAGCAGATAGTTTTTGGTATATTTTGCGACGGTGGACTGGAACGGGGGCTTGCCGGGTTCGGACACATCCTTGCGGAAGTCCATGCCAAAATAGGCCAGGTCCTCGATCACGATCACATCGTATTCAGTTGCCAGGTCGCCGATGATCTTTAATTCATCCTCGGTAAAACATATCCAGGAAGGATTGTTGGGATTGGAATACAGTATGGTGGAAACCAAACCCGTATCAAGTGATTCCCTCATCTTATCCTGGAGTTTTTCGCCCCTGTACTGATAAACATCAAATGTCCGGTATGCATGTCCGAGCACAATGCATTGCTGCTTCTGAACGGGAAAACCCGGATCCAGGAAGAGCGTACCCTCCCGGTTACGGTCATTCCGGTTGGCCACCAGGAAGGCGGCGATACTTCCCTGCATGCTTCCTACTGTAGGTACACAGGCAGCAGGGGAAACATCCAGGTCCAGGAACAATTTACAGAACCTTGAAATTTCCTGCTTCAGTTCGGCGACACCTTCAATATTGGCGTATTTTGAAGCAACGCCATTTTCGAGGGCCCTTATCTCAGCTTCTGTTCCCACATTGACGGGTTCCAGTCCGGGTACCCCCATTTCCATCCGGATATACTTTTCGCCGGTGGCCGTTTCAATCTCGTTAACCACTTTTACGATCTCCCGGATCTTGGCCAGTCCCAGGTCACAGATACCCAGCTCATTGATCTTGGAGGTTACGGTATGGTAATCGATGGGAGTTTCTCTGCTCATATTTATTTCTGAGTTATGGTTCTTGATCTTGTTGTTTTTCCACCCTGATCCTGACATCCACGGCCATTATCCCGTCCATCGTGCCCAGCAGGGGGTTCAGGTCCATCTCTGTGATCTCCGGGGCAAGGGTTACCAGCTGCGATAACCTGACCAGTATATCAATATATGCCTGCAGATCTATGCCTTCCTGTCCCCTGGTCCCCTCAAGGACGGGATAGCCCTTCAGGCTTTTGATCATATGTGCTGCTTCCCCTGCCGAAAGGGGGGCAAGTCCCGCTTTCACATCCTTCACCGCCTCTACAAATATCCCCCCCATTCCACAAAGGATGAGATGTCCGAATTTCTTTTCCAGTTTCGCCCCGGCAAACAATTCGGTCCCCGTAAGCATAGGCTGTATCATAACGGATTTTGCTCCCTCCAGCTGCATCATTCTCTCGAACTCCACACTGACCCTGGCGGGATCCCGGACATCGAGGGCAACACCCCCGATATCGGATTTATGCAGGGGACCTATCACTTTCATGACCACGGGAAATCCAAATTCCTCGGCTATCAGTACAGCATCTACCTTGGTTTCAGCCACCCCTTCATTTGCCCTCGGGATGCCGGCAGCATCCAGCAGGGCCTGTGCCTCGGCGGGAGATAAATAACCGTTCCCGGCAGCATCTATCACTGTCCTGATACCACTTTCATCAAGCTCCCATATTACCTCATCCTCTGCATTGAAAAGAGGTGTATGGTATACCCTGGCCAGGGATGTTCCCAGGCTCACTTCATCCGGGAAGTTGATCCTCCCGCAGGAGAGGAATTCCTCAATTTCATCCTTGCCATTTATCACGGAAGGCAGGACGGGAAATATGGGTTTTCGGCAGGTCCTCATTTTCTCATGCAGCAGCAGGTAGACATCATGTACGCTGAAGAGGCCGGGACTCCCGAATATCACGATCATGCCGTCGATCTCCTCGAATGCATGCTCACAATAGTCGATGATGGTCCCCAGTTGTTCCG
>LJUP01000335.1 GCA_001303955.1 Bacteroides sp. SM23_62
CATGAACCCGGATGACGACAGCAATTACCCGGTCGATCTGTCCACCGGGATGTCCCAGGAAGAAGCTGCCAGGGCCATCTGGGATGAATGGAGGCTGGAGCTTGCCTTTGAATGGAAACGATGGTTTAACCTGGTACGCAGCGACAGCCTGCTGGCAGTCATATCACGGCATGTCCCCTTTGTCACGGGTGTCCCTGTAAATCCACAGCCCTATCATATCCTGTTGCCGATACCCCAGATTGAGATGGACAATACAAGCGCACTCATCCAGAATAAGGGATATTGATGGAATTAACTAATATGAATAAAACGATATTTATCACAATCATGATGCTTCTCCTGGTATCATGTATGGATCTTGACGAGTATCCCATTGGCAAGGTCGCTCCAGAAAGTTATTTCCAGTCAGAGAAAGATGTAGAAGGATTTGTTCAGGGTCTTTATGCCAATCTTGCACAGAGCAGGTCATTGTTTGCCTGCGATCTTTATACAGATCTCTTATCAGATGAATATGATGTCAGTGCAGATAACTTCAGGCCATACAGGTTCCTTTTAAACCAATATGAACACGGCCCGGCAGATTTCCTCCAGGAAGATTCTGACGGTGGATACTGGGTAGCCAGCTATGCCCAGATCAATCATGCCAACATCATCATCCTGAATGTGAGTGAAATGATCAGTCTTGTTGAAGAGAGGAGACTGGCATATGTGGCAGAAGCCCGTTTTGTACGGGCACTTATTTATTTCCATATGATACGACGGCACGGGGACATTCCTTTCTACATCGAGCCACTGGCTGATCCAAGGGATGCCAAGGTTGTTACGAGAACATCGGCGGAAGAGATCTACCAGTACATCATAGGGGACCTTAAAATCTGCCTGGGAGATCTCCCGGATCAGAATGCATTCACGACAAGTCAGGGCGTCAGCATGCGGACGAGACCAACCAGGGGCAGCGCACTGGCCCTGCTGGCCAGAATACACCTGACCCTGGCCACTTATAATGAGATTTATGCCGATGCTTATGATTACAGGACTATTGACCAGGGACTTATCAACAGCCTGGCGGATGGATTCAGCTCACATTGGGCTGCTGCCGCCTATTATGCCCTGGAGGTGATCAACAACCGTTCATCTTTTGGATATGAACTGGAGGATGATTTCCAGAATTTATTCAATGGGGAAAAAGGTGACAGCAAGGAGTTTATTTTCTCAGTTGACTTTAGTGGAAATGTGCAAGGGGGGGGAGTAGCCGGCCAGACTTACGATGGCTGGAGGAATAACAACGATAATGTAGCTGCCTACAGGAAGCCGGTAGAAGTTGGCGGATGGGGAGCTATGGGAGGCACAATGCATTTATTTGAGCTTTTCCACTGGGGCGATTACCGGCGGGATGTGTCTTTCGATATTACATTAAACCTATGGGAAGAAGCTCCGGTATATAATGAAATGACCGGAAAGGCCGAGGGAACCATACTTGACAGCTATCATTACAGTCAGATAGAGGCATATCCATATCCCTACAGTGCAAAATGGACCCGTTTCCTAGGGGAAGTAGGAGAATGGCCAACAGGACATCTCAGTTCTTATAACATTCCGGATATGAGATATGCCGAGGTTCTTTTGATTGCAGCCGAAGCCCTGAATGAAATGGGACAGACTGCAGAAGCCATTGCTTACCTGAATAAATTGAGGGCAAGGGCCCGCAAAAGGTCCATGAACCCTGATGATGACAGCAATTATCCGGTTGACCTCTCTGTTTCAATGAATCAGAAAGAAGCATATGAAGCCATCTGGAATGAATGGTCAATGGAACTCTGTTTTGAATGGGAAAGATGGTTCAACCTGATACGGCGTGACAGCCTGGTTGCCGTGATCTCGAGGCATGTCCCCTTTGTAACCCAGAAACCTGTTACCAATATTCAGCCGTACCATAGATTTCTACCCATACCCCAGTTTGAATTTGCCGTAACCGAAGGATTGGTCCAAAATAAGGGTTATTGACATTCCGGGAAACAGAATAATATGCTATAACAATCACATCTGTTGATCCCGGATAACTCACGGTTTATATAAATTTGAGGATTTAGTAAAACCCGAATGGTACTCGGTTTAAATAGCTATTTATACTAATCCTGTGACCAGTATCCCTGCTGATTATGGCCCAGAAATTCGAAAACCTGTTCCGAACGCCACCCATTGACTGGAACAGCTGGAATTATTTCAATTGCGGTTGGAATAAATGAACGTGGTTTAATTTAACCAGCCAATGCCATGATAGATCCGGCATAAAGGATAAGGGATTTATGGGAACATAAGCATACAGGAACCACCGGAGAAATATTGAAAAGGGTGGTCCCGGCACATGACGTACTGCACATCAGGCTAATTCCGGTGGAATGAATCAATAAGTCAGTAAATTAAGAAGGATCCTTTCTGCTGCAGGATCGTAGGATTCATCCATTTTCAGTGCATGTTCCCTGAGCAGGAGCTGGCTCACTATGATTTCTCCATCACCGTAGGCCTTTCTGGCTACATAGACCGTTTCCGGATTTTCAGCCCAAACCAGCTTATCTGCACTGTCTACAAAAGAACCTGATATCGGATTGGCTACCACATTGAATGGTTGCCCGTTCCACCGCTTTAAATATTCATGACCAATTCCATCAAACATTGGATGGGGGGACTCCGTACCGGTGTACATAAAAGCCCGTGTTCTGCTATGGTTTTCAGCCACCGCAAAATCTGCCAGGGATTCGCAGTTCCACGCTGTTTGGTGGAGAATAATGAGGCGGCTGCCCTTGTTAACGGTTTCTAATATTTTTGCTGCCGGGAATGAGGAAGATTCAGATATATTTTTGGATTTTCCCAGCAGGATGATATCAGGTTGTACAGGATGGGTCATATCCGTATGAAAAGCATAATCGTTCGCCATGAGCCACGATTCCAGTTCCTTGTCCTCCCCGAGAACAAGAATATTTTTTTCACCGTTGCGGGCTGGTCTGGATATGGTCCGGATTACCCTCTGTGAAGTGACCGGCCGGTCACCATCCCGGTATAATATTGCTGAAAGGTAATAGACACCGGGTTGGCCGGGCAACGATACCTGGATTTCTTTTATATTGTGAGATAGCGGATCGAATTTTTGGTTAAATGAATCCTTCCAAACCTGGCGCTTTAATGAATCTTCATCAGGAACGAACAGGGGATCGCTTTCAGTGAGACAGAGTTCAATCACAGCCTGAACTTCAACATACAGGTCATTGATCAGATGAAGCGGTATGCTGATATTTTCACCACAAATAAAATTTCTGTTCCAGCATTCCAGGCTTGCCAGCACAGGTGACATGGAGCTGTGCAATGCTGCAGCCATGGGAGTCGGGAAATCTGTACGCCAGGAGTTTCCTCTCAATCCTGTCCATCCGGCATACATATAGGGAAGGATCATGTCATAATCTCTCTGACGCATGATCTCCGTATGCTCCAAGGCAATCTCAGCCATGTTGTGTCTTGCATAGGGATGATCTTTGCTGCCCAGGTACATTTCTGTTATTTTTTCCAAGGGTTTGAACAAATTCATGTACTCAGAATTGTTCTTTGTCTGATTTTCGTGAATACTCCAGCTGTGCTTCTCCATAACATCGAAAAATCCTCCTTCCATCATATCGTCATAATTGGAGCAGGGATGGATGTCCAATGTCTCGAGCGTATTTTCACCGGTTCTGAAGGCAGGCCTTGAAGGATCATAAGACAGTACATGATCGCGCAGTACCGTCTCCTCCCAGATTGAATCATAGGGGGATTCATTGCTCAGTACCCAGATCATGATGCTGGGATGATTCCATATCCTGGTGATCCATCCGGTGGCATCCTGCAATGCATATTTCCTGAATTTCTCCCATTGTCCGGCATTAAATCCCGGATTATGGTAATTAAACAGGATAGGCAGTTCGGCTATCATCATGGTACCATAGGTATCGCAGGTATCCAGCCAGCTCGCCGGCGGAGGCCTCGTATGTGTCCGGAAACTGTTCAGATTCATGACTTTTGCCTCATCCACAATATATCTCTTGATGTTTTCATTAAAAATATTTTCCTCATATCCCCAGTGCCATTCGTGTACCAGGTTCGATCCATGGAACCTGATCCGTTGATTGTTCAGGTAATAATCACCGTTTTTTACTTCAATCTTGCGCATCCCAAAATGAAAGGAAGCTCTATCGCATAAAGTGCCATTAGCACCTATTTCCAAATCAGCACGATACAGGTTTCGGTCATGGGTAGACCAGAGCAAAGGATCTTCCAATGGCAGGATAATTTCCTGGTAGTTTCTGGTGCCTGTCAGTTTCTCCCTGCTTTCCGATAAAATCTGGTGTGATTGTTTTGACCGTACCTTAATGTAAGCATTTACTTCGGCGGGTAGTTTCTGATGACCATCCAGCCATATCCTGAAAGTAACCTGTTCATTGTCAATATCCGGAATGGCAAGAATGTATTTCATATATACCTGTTCGTAAAATTCCATCCAGATATCATCGTAAATTCCAGGACTTTTCCCTCCCCAGCCCTGGTGACTTGCACCAACGGGCATTGCCGGATATCCGAAGGAAGGAGGATCACCCTGGGGATCGAATACTCCTTTTTCAAGGCCTGCCCAGCCAATTAATTTAAGGGTAATCGTATTGATGCCATCCTGCACTGTTCCCCCAGGGATTAAAATACTGTGGGGCCCCGTTGGAACATGACTGCCAATAAAAATTTCGTTTATCCATGCCTCGGCACCAAAATGGATACCGTTCCAGTTCAGTACAACATCCTTTCCGGTCTGATCAGCCGGGATCGTAAAGCCACGTCTGGTCCAGATACATAAGTTATTTCTGATTTTTTCCTGATCCTCCCAGGGAAGGAAATTGCCCGGAATGGTTTGCATTTGCCAATCACCTATTGCCTTGGCAACAGATTCTTTGAAAACTTCTTCATCCGGATGGTTTTCAATGAATTCCCAGACGCCGTTCAACGACATATAATCCCTGTATATATTCAGGTTTATTTCATCCTGTGCCAGCATGGCAAACGGGTGAATAAACAGAATGCAGATCGTTAATATCAATGGCTGTTTCATAAATTTTAATCGTTTTTCAAAAATATATTGAAAAACTGATTTATCAGGCATGGCTGATCAATGAGAAACCATGAATTTATAAATGACAGGTCTGTCCGCAGCGGTTAATTTAATATAGTAAATCCCTGCGGGATAGCTCTCCGTATCCAGGTAAAGTGCATCACCTGAAATAAGCCCTGCTTCTATTTTACGGCCCGACAGGCTGAAAACGGAATATCTTTCGTAATCTGCCACATTACTGAGTTTCAGGCTTTGATCGGCCGGATTTGGAAAAAGGGTTATCCTGGGGTTCTGGAGATCATCGGTGGAAACGCCGGAATCCATTACCTTGATAAAAAATTCGTCCTCAAAATAATTATCTCCGAATATGGTTTCACCGTTGTCTGTGATACTGACCCTTGCTATGGCAGCCCCCAGTCTTTTGGGTGTAACCCAGATGTAGATGTTTGAGTCACCCTGTTCATATATGAGGCTGTCAAAGTCGAAATACCTGTCATGGACTGCCCAGAATTCCACATCGAGTTCCTCTTCCACCTCTTCATTTCCACCGGTTACACCTGTAAGTGTAATTGCCTGCTGTCCCTTTGAGAGCTTGATGTAAGCTGTATCCAGCTCATTGAAGTAGGGTGGCTGGTTTACATAATTGATCAACCAGGTGGAAAAACTCATTCTGGTGACCGGCATGAAGCCGTTCGTGTTTGCCGTATCATTCTCGGTCAGTAATACCGTAGTGATGGTTTCCCCGCTGACACCTTTATCGAAATAGAGTACAAGCTGTGCAGAATCCGTACCGGTATATGCTGACAGTGAGATCCTGTCGATCACAGCGGGATTGTCGAAGCTTGCCGTGACTTCCAGATCCTGGTCCTTATCAGTATCTCCATCGGAAATCCCCCGAAGGACAATGGCAAGGCTGTCCGGTGTTCCGATCAGAATGGTGTCTTTTACATTTTCTATGGTTGGAGGGTGATTGTTATACTCTCCTCCAGAAAGGACAAAGGTGGAGACCGACATGGGAGGAAGCAGGAAGGATTCACTCCCTGCAGGTATTTTAATTGCTTCACAGTTTTCGGTCGCCGAAGTCCTGAACATGCGTGTATCGGTCGCCATATCGTATGAATCGAAATTCACGATTTTCTCCGCTGCTGACTTATTGATCAGCACATAGGTCATTGAATTATCTTCTTCATGCCAGAATG
>LJUP01000059.1 GCA_001303955.1 Bacteroides sp. SM23_62
AACAGGAACTGTTGCCCGGTCAAATTGGTGAGTATGGACTGAGGGATCCATCCGCCGGCAATGCTTAACAATGCTTTTATTCCCCTTTGCATGTCATGATTTTACCTTACGAAGAAACGGGAAGCTTGTTTTCACGATCCGGGGATAAACTGTTCTTCTGCCGCCAAATCCTTCGTAAAATCGCGCTACCCCGGGTATGTTGGAGCCCTCAAAGTCGAATATCCTGCCTGCACCACGCGATTGCGAGATCAGCCTATCCATCAGCACGAACATGGCCCGGTTCTCTTTTCCCGCGTCGGAATTACAGCCATTCAGGTAAATGGTCCTGCTTTCTGCATAGCCAAGGATGGCTGCTGCCTGCAGGTAATCCCCCTGGAAGAGGCCAAAAACATCCGCTTTTCCCAGTCTCAAGAGTCCCCCGAACAGGTTTTCAAGGTAACTCCATCTCACCCTGGGGCGGGCATCCTTCATTCCGTGAAACTTCAAATACAGGTATTCCCTGACAGAAATACTCCTGAATTCAAAATCCTGGGACTGCCCTTTCTGCAGGTTCCTGCGGGTATTATTATGGTAGGAATCTTCCGGTCCGGAAAGGTCCAGTTCATAATTTTGCCGCTCAAAGGATTTCCATTTCTCAGGGATCTCCGGGTTTTCCCTGTTCAGGCAGATATCAATATACCGGAACCTGGAAGGGATACTTTGCAGAAACTCATGCAGCAATCCGGATTCCAGCGGATTCATGGAGAAGACCCCCAGCTGCTGTGCGAGTATAGGCTGAAGCAGGAGTCGGAATCCCAGCTTTTTCGTCCAGGTCAGCGGCATAACAGCCCTGTAATCATCCAGCACCAGTGCTTCCCAGCCGGGAGATACCAGGTCAAGGTACCAGGAATAGGGGTATATGGTCTCAAATACGGCATTGCGGATGCAATTGTCCCATCCCTCCCTGTCTATTTTATTATGAATCAGCAGCTTAATCACCGGCCTGTTGAATATAGTTCAACATTTCCAGGTACACTTCCTTCCAGCCCTGCCATTCCCCCTGATCGCTGAAAGCATCGTTATGCCAGATGGAAACGAAGGTCCCATTGACCAACCGGACCGCGTCCACCAGCTGCCTTGTCTTCTCCTTGGCGGATGCTGGTGAAAGCTTCATATAATCTTTCAGGGTCCTGTCCATCACCTGGAAGGGAATCACCCTCAAAGCTGTTTCCGTTTCTTTCTCCAGGTCATAGAATTGGAATGGTTTTGAGGTCCCGGCCCGGAATCCGCAATGAGAGGCAAAGCCCATGCTGTATTCCTTCCTTATCCCTGCCTCCAGGTATTGCCTGTAGCTCTCCGGCAGGTTGAATTTCAGGTAATGTTGCCTGCTGTCCAGGATCCCGGTGCCTGCAATGGTGGACAGGGTCCGGATCTCCTTTTTCAGGATGGCCGGTTTACCTGCTGACCGGTAGGAAGGATGGATCGCGGGACTGCCGAACTTCATGGTCTGGCCAACCAGCTCCCTGAAACTTTCATTTTGAGGTGAAATACCCTTGTCATACTTGCCATATCCTGCTGTCAGAAAGAATATGATGGGCTGGAGTCCCCTGCCGCGATGTATTTTCCCCATCTCATCGAAAGTATCATAGGGATCTTTCACCTCACCGGACAGCACGGCACGGCGCATTTCTGACTCACCGTTTTGCTTCAGGCTGGACCTGATATTCCCTCCCACCCTTCTCAAAACACCCCTGTGCAATATGGCAAATGGCAAATCAATATCTGAAGTGGGCTGGAATGTGAATATGCCCGGAGAAAGATCCAGACCAGGGTACATCCCGGACAGCCTCTCCCGCAGGTTCATTACCCAGATATCGACCACCGGCGATTCCAGGAAATCATACTTCATTGCCAGGCAGTTTTCCGCATCAAACCGGCCGTGATGGTCAGGCTCATAGGGAAGGTATTCTTCATACCTTGAGATCATGAAGAAAACAGCCGAGAAAATATCGAAGGGCAGATCAGCTTCCTTGTTGTCCGGAAAGAGTTGGATGAACTCCCCCGAGGTTTCAGGCATGGGCTCCATTTTCCTGATACAGTCTTCAGCCAGGAATCCGGATGCCGGGATACGGAAACCATCCAATCCGTATTTGCCCGAGTAATTGATCTTGGGTCCCTGATAGGGAGAGAACATTATCTCCTGATCAGTGACTGAAAAATCACATCGAAAGCAGTCCCGGAATATATAATTCAGTACAAATTGCAGCCTTGGTGATTTACATTCAGTATAGACCAGTATTTCCATAGACAAAAAAAAGCCAATTAAACATCAAGCAGTACAATGGTAACCCCTGCTCCTCCCAGGTCAACATGTTCATCCCGGAATGAATCCACCAGGTCAATGGTCCCCAGATACTGCCTTATCAAATGCCTTAGCACCCCGTCCCCCTTCCCGTGCAGAATCCTCAGTTCCCGGCTTTGCACCATGATGGCCTCATCAATCAGGGCAGTCACGCTCCTGAGCGCTTCCTCAGCCCTTTGTCCCCTTACATCGATCTCCGGCCTGAACTGCATCTTCCTCCTGGCGATATCCCAATCGGCATGGTCCCCTGTACCATGACCGGTCGCATTTGAGGCTTCATATGTTTCGGGTGTGACCTTCTCCAGTTTATCCACACCGACCCTGGTGGTCAGGTGGCCGAAGCGAACAGAAACCTTGTTCCCTTTCCTTTGCAGCACTTCACCAGGTATCTCCTGCCCTTTCATCACCACATAGTCCCCTGTACGAATGCTGGGGTCCAAAGGTTTTTCCGGGGCCTTACGTGACGGTTCCAGCTGTCCGAATCGCTGCCTCTTCTCACGGATCTTCTTTTCTTCGCCCTTTATTTTCTCGATCTTTGTATCAAGAGGATCCTTCCTGCCGGCAGCCTTTTTGACTTCCTTCTCCCTGAAATCCATCAGTTTTTCCCTTGCCTGCCTGGTTTTTTCTTTCTCGGCCTGCGCCTCACGGATCTCTCGAATGGTATTTTCTATCTTCCGGTTTGCCTGCCGGATCAATTCATCTGCCTCTTCCCTCGCCTTTTTCAGTATTTCTTTACGGGTCCTCTCGGCCAGATCCAGTTCATCGGCATACTTGCCAAGGGTTTCCTGCAGCTTCTTCTCCGAGATCCTGATCCTGTCGCGCTTGCCTTCCCAGTATCGCTTATCGCGAATGATCTCACGCAGGTGCCTGTCAAAGGTAATATGGTCTTCCCCCACCCTGTCAGAGGCCCCTTTTATGATATCTTCCGGAAGTCCGATGTTCCTCGCAATCTCGAAGGCAAATGAGGAGCCCGGCTGCCCGATCTCCAGCCTGTAGAGGGGTTGCATTTTACCGGTATCGAAGAGCATGGCCCCGTTCTCTATCCCATCAGCCTCGGCCGCAAAATGCTTCAGGTTACTGTAATGGGTAGTGATCACACCCCAGGCCGACTGCCCGTTGATCTTATCCAGGATGGCCTCGGCAATGGCACCCCCGAGGGCAGGTTCCGTGCCGGTCCCGAACTCATCTATCAGCAGCAGGGTGTCAGCATCTGCATGCCGCGTAAAATACTTCATGTTCAGCAGGTGGGAGCTGTATGTACTCAAGTCATTATCAATGGATTGTTCATCTCCTATATCGATAAAGATCCGGTCGAAAATACCTGTTTTGGAATCCGGGTCCATCGGTACCAGGAAACCGCATTGTACCATGTACTGCAGGAGCCCTACGGTCTTCAGGCAGACGGATTTGCCCCCTGCATTGGGACCGGAAATGACCAGTATGCGTGATTTCCTGTTCAGCGAGATATCCAGGGGCACAACCTTGCGTTTCTCCTTCTGCAGGGTCTTGAACAGGATGGGATGAACGGCCTTCTTCCATTCCACCATTGGATGCTCAACTACCTCGGGCATGATGCCATTTATTTCTCTGGCATAGCTGGCCTTGGCCTGGATCACATCCATGCCTGCAAGAAATTCAGCAAGCAGTCCCAGCTCCTCAGCGTAGGGCTCCAGATCTTCTGTCAGCCTGGTCAGTATCCTGATGATTTCCCGGTTCTCGGCATATTCCAGCTCACGGATCTCATTGTTGATGCCCACTACCTCAGAAGGTTCAATAAAGACCGTTTTACCGCTGGCCGATTCGTCATGGATGATCCCTGAAAGCTGTCTCTTTTTTGAAGCCTGCACCGGGATCACCGGTCTTCCGTTACGGATCGATACCGTCACATCGGATTCAGCGATACCTTCCTGCTGTACAGACTTCAAAATATGCTGGAGACGGCGGGCAACCTGTTTCTCTTTACCCGCCAGGTCAACACGGATCCGGGCCAGTTCCCTGGATGCATTATCCCTGATCTTGCCATTTTTGGACAATACCTTATCTATTCTTTCCAGGATGAATGGATAGATCTTCACATCCCTGCTCATCCCGAAAATCGCCGGAAATTTTTCCTGGCGGTCCGTTTTTTTAAAGAAATTCAAAATGTTCCTTACAGCATCCAGGTTCTTTCGAAGGGCAGACACTTCTTCAAGCTCCAGGAAGCTTCCGGTCACTGTCAATTTAGCAAGTGCATGGGTGATATCCGGGTAGGGTTCGATCGTGAATTCCTCCTCACCCATCATCACCATACATTCTTTTGTGCGGAGCAGTTTTTCCCTGATCAGCTCATAATCAGTAAGATATCCTTGCTCATCCAGCATCTGCCTGGCGGATTCCGATAAACATAATTTACTGACCGATTCCCTGATCCTGTCAAAGCCGATTTTCGTTTCGAAATTTTCCGGATAATTCAAGTCTGTGATCAATTATGGCTTTCCAGGCATTAAAGATAATTAAATCCCACGTATCGAAGGACAGGTAATATTACCCACAGGCAGTACGTTTTATCCATATCTTTGTACTATGAACAACAAATCCCTGACCTTCCTCCTGCTGGTTGTCACCATCTTCAGTATCGCCATGGGCTTATTGGAGAGTGCCGTGGTTATCTATCTGCGCAAGATACTGTACCCCGAAGGATTTGGATTTCCGCTGAGTCCGGTAACACCGGATCTCATCCTGACTGAATTATTGAGGGAAGGGGCAACCCTGATCATGCTGCTGGGAATAGGATTTTTGGCCGGGAGGAACGCCTCGGAACGCTTTGCCTGGTTCCTCTATTCCTTTGCCATCTGGGATATTTTCTATTATGTTTTTCTCTGGCTGCTGATCGGTTGGCCTGAATCCCTGATGACCTATGATGTGCTGTTCCTGTTGCCATCCACCTGGATCGGTCCCGTGATCACACCGGTCATTGTATCAACGACCATGATTGGATTTGCCCTGCTTATCCTGGTCCTGAACCGGCGGCGAGAGGGCATAAAAATTCCCGGTGTCAGCTGGCTCGCGCTGATCACCGGGTCTGTGGTCCTGATCCTTGGATTTATCTGGGATTATTCCTCTTTCATCATGGAGTCCATGACCATCAGGGACATCTGGACCCTGCCCAAGGAACAGGTCCTTGAACTGGCTACCCAATATATCCCGAGGAAATTCAACTGGTTCCTGTTCATCCTGGGTGAGTTGGTGATCCTGTCCGGGATACTGGGCTTCTACCTCAGGTTCCACTCGGGCTCATCCGACTGAAGTCCATCTGCACGTACCAGGGCATTGATTTTTACCAGTGTATCCTTTTTAAACTCGGTAAGGTAGCTCTGACTCAGATGTGTCAGCCTATCATACACGATGGTGACTTCTGCCAGCTCAGTGATATCAGGCTCCATCATCACATTGAGCAGTATGTCCTTCTGATCTCCAAGCTCAACATGTTTGGTTTTCATCCCGACATAGTTAAAAACAAGAGCAGGGCATTCATCGGGAACTTTCAGGGAGAATTCGCCATTCTCCCCGCTTATGGCACCCAGGATCGTACCCTCAATGGAGATCGAAACCGCAAACAGGGGAATGCTATCATTCGAACAGATCACTGTTCCGCTGACCTGCCTGTCCTGGCCCTGTACCTGGACAAAACAGGCAAGCAGCATAACGACTGATACAAAAACATTCTTTTTCATGATCTTATGGTAATGGTTTTCTAAATGTAAAGGTATAACCTGAGGGAGCAGATATCTAGCAGTCTTGTCACAACTACTTATGGATATGTAACATGTTAAGTCAGGGATCAATAAGAACTCCAGCTGGAGGTGTTTATCATCCAGTCTTCCAGTGCGGGTCCGCTATCAGCATCAACCGGGGTGAAAGTCTGGTAGTTGATCATCCATGTTTCAAGTCCCAATGCAACCTCACTGGCTGTATTGAGGTTGAGGGCTTCAGATGCCGGGGTTTTGGCCTCAGGTATCGTCACGGGTGGCAGTTCCTCAAGCATTCCTTTAACAACGATTGATTCAAATGATTGGGCATCATGCTGAACAGGTTCGCCGGCTGCCAGAAGTACCCAGTTTACAATACAGAAAGCGGTAACAGCCAGAAGGTAAAATGAAACCTTGAGGGGGGAAGGTAAGCTTCTGCGGGATCTTGTCGTGGTTTTCATGGCTTGTTTTTGTGTTTATCAAACCTGTTAATACAAAGCTACAACACACAGACCCCATGAATCTAACAGCTATGTACAGAAGATTGACAGATTTGTAACAGGACAATCCTCTATCCAGATCCGAAAGATGACCTGTTCACTGCATTTTACGATATCTTTGGGCTGCTGCTAATTTGCACTCCAGGTTGAAGTGCTTATCATCCAGTCCTCCAGGGTGAGTTCGCTTTCAGTTCCAGCAAGGGTGAAGGCCTCATAGCTGATCATCCATGGTTCAAGTTCCAATCTGTGCCCACTGCTTGTTATGAAGTAAGGAGCAGGCGATACCGGGCTTTTGGTCTCATATTTCATCACGGGAACCATTTCTTCGAGCATGGCCTCAACAAGCATATTTTCAAATGGTTTGGTCTCGGACTTTACAGTATCATCTGCCTTCAGGAGCGTCCAGTTTATAACACAGAAAGCGATAACGACTAACAGGTAGAATGAAACCTCGAGAGGGGAGGGTAAGCCTCTGCGGAATCTTCTCGTGGTTTTCATGGCTGGTTTGTTATCAAAATTGTTTATACAAATTTACATTACTCAGCCATAAGAATCTAACAGCTATGTACAGAAGATTAACAAAATTGTAACAACATCCAGTAACACATTGATACTGAATCTGGAAGAGAATTGTAATGGCTTGATTTACTAAGTTTTCCCGGCCAGTTTCAGCAGGAAGGTGTACTCAAATGCTACTTCCTTCAGGTATTCGAAACGGCCGGAAGCACCCCCGTGGCCCGCATCCATGTTGGTTTTTAACAGGAGAAGGTTATCATCCGTCTTCATATCACGAAGCTTGGCCACCCATTTGGCCGGCTCCCAGTACTGTACCTGTGAATCGTGAAGCCCTGTGGTAACCAGTAGGTTCGGGTATTTCCGTGCTTCCACGTTATCATAAGGGGAGTAACTGAGCATGTATTCATAGCTGTCCCTGTTGTCGGGGTTGCCCCATTCATCGAACTCACCGGTGGTCAGGGGGATATCATCATCCAGCATGGTAGTTACAACATCCACAAAGGGTACGGAAGCAATGATGCCATGGTAAAGTTCCGGCTGCAGATTGATGATGACACCCATGAGGAGCCCCCCGGCACTTCCCCCCATGGCATATAAATGATCCGGACCGGTGTAATGATCAGCGATCAACTGTTCGGCACAGGCATTGAAATCAGTGAAGGTATTCATCTTGTTGAACATCTTCCCGTCCTCGTACCACTGCCGTCCGTAGATCTGTCCCCCGCGAACGTGTGCGATCACAAATATAAATCCGCGGTCCAGCAAACTCAGCCTGGTAGAATTAAAGGCCGGTTCACGGGTATAACCATAGGAACCGTAACCATAAAGGAGCAAGTGATTTTTCCCGTCCTGCTGCATGCCTTTCCGGTAGACCATCGACATCGGGATCTTTGACCCGTCTTTTGCCGTGGCATAGATCCGCCTTGATTCGTAGTTGGCAGGGTCGAAATCGCCGATCACCTCCTGCTGTTTGAGCAGGGTCTTTCCCCGGGATTCCATATGGTAGTCAAAGGTGGAGTTGGGAGTGGTCAGGCTGGAATAGGCATACCTGAGCAGTTTTGTATCGAATTGCGTATTGATGGCAATCCTGGCCACATAAACCTCTTCACCGAAATCGAGGTAGTGCTCCTGCCCGCTTTCCCATTCAATGATCCTGATATACAGCAAGCCTTCTTTTCTTTCAGACACCACCATGTAATCATTAAACAATTCAAGGTCGGTGAGCAGCACATTTTCACGGTGAGGTATGATCTCTTTCCAGTTTTCCTTTGAGGTAGCATCTACGGGCGTCTCCATCAGGCGAAAATTCTTCGCATCCAGGTTGGTACGGATATAAAACCTATCACGAAAATGCCCGACTGAATATTCCAGCTCTCTTTCCCGCTCCTGCAAGATGATGAATTCTCCCCCAGGTTGATCTGCATCCAGGAAACGGTATTCATCCGAGAGGATGCTCCCGGATCCTATCATGATATATTTATCACTCTTTGTTTTATAAACAAAGGTGCTGAAGGTCTCGTCATCCTCATGATGTACCAAAACATCCTGATCTGTCCGTGAGCCAAGCACATGCCTGAACACCTTATGGTTCCTCAGGGTCTCTTCATCCCTCTGGGTATAAAAAACCGTCCTGTTGTCATTTGCCCAGCAGGCATTTCCATCCGTGGCCGGAATAGCATCTTCATGGATCTCCCCGCTCTCAAGATGCTTAAAATAGAGTGTGTATTTTCTCCGGCCCACGGTGTCCACGCCATAGACCATCATTTTATTATCAGGACTCACGGCATATCCGCCGATCTGGAAGTAAGCATGCCCCTTGGCCATTTCAGGTACATTCAGCATGATCTCTTCTTCTGCTTCAAGGCTACCTTTCTTGCGGCAAACCAGCGGGTATTCCCCTCCTTTTTCAAACCTGGTATAATAATAATATCCATTATCCAGGTAAGGAACACTCTGGTCATCCTGCTTGATCCTGCCAACGATTTCCTTGTAGAGCCTGTTCTCAAACTCCCTGGTATCTTTCATCATGGTCTCGGTATAGGCATTCTCTGCTTCCAGGTAGGCAATGACTTCGGGATCCTCCCTTTCCCTGAGCCAGTAATAGGGATCCATACGGGTATGTCCGTGGATGGTCAATTCCTTGTCAATTTTTTTAGCGACCGGTGCTGTCATATCAATCTTGCGTTGTGATGGCTGGCATCCTGTTATGATCAATAACGAAAATAGCAATGCCAGTCTTGTCCGTGGGACAAAAATAAGATTCTTCGTTGGATTCAGGGATATTTTGTGACAATGGAAAGAATTAAGGTGCTAGAAAACTTTCTCCTCCGGCATTATGATCCAGAGAATGATATAGGCAATGACCCCGGGAAACCCGGCGCTGAAGATGGACAGGATCAGGTAAAGCAGGCGGACCAGGGCAATATCCCATCCGAGCCATTCTGCGATTCCCGCACAAACCCCGGCAATGATCCGGTTGTTTGATCGTGTCAGCTTTCTTTTATTCACTACATCTGAAGGTTAACTTTCTTTCTGGTATAGTTCCTGTATTGAATGAGCAGGCCCAGACAGCCGACGTATTCCTCTATTTCTTCTGACGAGGCTTTACGTGCAACAACATCTACCCTGATCGTCAGGGTTTTTGTCACGTCAAATCCAATACCCAAAGATTCGATATAGCGGTCCTTTTCGTTGTCATACAAAACCTTATCCGATTCCGGGTCAAGCAGCACATAATGAATAGGGTATAACTTTCCATGGGTACAAAACGAAAAGATATAATCCTTCTGTCCATAAAAAACGATATTGAATTCTACAGTGTCTGTCGGATCCATGCTGACGCTTTTGGACTGACTATAAAGTTTATATCCTTTCTGGCGGTCCATCATACAATCACCGAGCTTATGATAATCCACGCAATCCTGTGCCACCAGTGACAGGGGCCCCGTAGGGATGAGCAAAAGCAACAACTGAATTTGGCGAATACATTTCATGCCTCTTAATTTTTGTTAATTACTAATCAGCTTGTTACGTAACTCGATCGTGTTTTTTTTCAACTTCTCAAACTCCCTTTTGCTGAGGGTGGGTTTGCTGCCTCCGCCAATAACCAGTTTTTTGGGCTGGCCCTCAGCTGTTTTTTCTGTCTCAACGGTAGTGGTTCCTGCTACAACGGTTATGCCGTCATATATTTCTTTGATGGGTTTCATATCTTCAATGACCGCGGCAACATTCGGATCCTGCTCCTTCATACTTTCCGCGAACGTCATCAGGTTGTCCAGGGCATATTTCTGGTCTGCAAGATGCTGCAGGATATAATCCGTCTGGCCGTTATCACCCGCCAGGTTAACGGCCAGGTACAGGCTTTCAACAAAAGCCCCTGCGGACAGTATGACAACGGTATTCGGACGGTCATTCCGTTCGCAGAAAAACAACATATTGATAAATGCCTCATTGGAAATATTGAATAGTGAATCAATGTATTCCACATTTTTCCTCGCTTTCTCGATCAACTCATCATTGATGGCTCCGGTTACCCTGATCTGTTCAGCCATGTTTCGTACAACCTCCAGGTAATCAAGCGTCTCCTCGTGCCGTCCGAAAAGGGCGGCATAAGCCAGATCAGTAATATATACACCCAGTCCCATGGTCCTGGATTTTGTATCGAGGTAATTATCCATATTTCCCCTCGGATTCAACAATCCTGTATCAAAAGAAAGATCGGCAACATCAATCACACTCAGCATTTCGGCCGGTGAAGGGGAAAGGTGGTATACCTGTTTGATGGTCTCGATCCTGTCCACGATTTCTGCAGTTTCACTATCATCCAGCAATCCAGGGGCACGTTTGCCTTTATTCGATTTGCATCCACCCACCAGCAGGGCAGGAATGATCAAAACCAGCAGCCAGATTTTATAAGGTCTACTTTGCATATACAAGGTTTTAACTTATAATCAGTTTATTAACAAATATATAAATCGTTTTAATTATGCCTGGCTCCGGATTGTTAAATTTCCAACCAATTATTAACAGCCTAATTCCCGATTGATTGGACCTCCCTTCTCCGTATGGTGCCAAAGAAGGCAAGGGTCCTGCGGAGCAGGCTGTATTGCAGGACCAGGTAAAGAACAATGGACATGATCCAGATCGCCACTATATTGAACACCACTGCCGGTATGTACAAATTCCCCAGCCGCTTGACCGAAGCAAAGAAATGTGACCTCCCGTTACTCATCACCGGGTACATATAGCCGGGTTCCATCTTCCGGATCAGCTTATTGTCGATCTCAACAATCTTATGAAGGTCTGCACGGTTCAGGACCAGGTCCGCCAGGCTTTCATTATAATAATCCCGCTTGAAGTTGATGAACCCGATTGTGCCTTCACAGGAATCTTTCAGGTCCATGTATATCCTGTCCTTCTCCTTGACCAGTCTCTCCCTGTTATTGGACAGCCGTGAACGGTATGCCCTGAGCCAGCTTATGGTTGAATCTGCCAGCATGGGTGTAAAAGAGGCGACGGTAAACCTGTCCTGTCCGGGAAATGCCTCTGTCAGGTATATGGCTTCAAACCCACTCCTGACCACCCTGAGCTGATCTGACAGCCGGGCATCTTCCCGCAGATAGAGTATCTCTGCATCCTCTATCTGCTGGATCAATGTCGGAACAAGGAATTGCAGATCATAGGTCACATTGCTTTCCCTCATCTCGACATCGTAGAAGTGCTGCTGGTATTCGTTGTTGACAAACTGGTTTACAGCCAAGGCCTCATATGCCCATCTGGATGGCATCAGGTCGGCAACAAAGGGAACACTTTCATGGGAGGCAAATTTATAATGCAGCTTGTCAAATTTTACGATCACACCGGCCAGCAGGATCTGCGGGACCAGCAGGAAAGGTACGACAATATAGATGGCCACGACGGATTTGAACCCGTCGGATATGTTCAGTCCCAATATACTGGCAAAACAGGCCGTGGAGAACAGGATGATCCAGTAGGAAAAGGTCATGCCTTTGATCTCCAGGATGGTATTCCCTATCATCACGAACAGGAACATCTGGACAGCAGAAAGCAGGAAGAGAAAGGCTACTTTCGAAAGCAGGTAGGAAGTCCGGCTCAGGTGTAGAAAGGACTCCCGGGCCAGGATCTTCCGGTCCTTGATGATCTCCTCTGCACTGATGATGAGTCCGAGGAAAAGGGCCACGATCACACTCATGAACAGGTATGCCGGGAGGTTCACATTCTGGCTGAAAAGGTAAGCATGGGGGTCTGTATCGGTGCCGCTGATATATTTGGTAAAGTACCCCAGGATCACAGCCAGCAGGGGGGCCACCAGCAGGGAGATGGAAAGGAATTGCCGGTCTGCCAGTTTGGAAAGGAAATTCCGTTTGAAAAAGATCAGGAATTGTCTGAACCTGTCAGGGATCTTGAACAGGCTGTCCGGAATGGCAGTCTTCTCAAATACTAATTCACGCTTGGACTGGATGTTTTCGATATATTTACGGTACCATTCCCTTGGGGTTTTCTTCCGCTGGTTCGAGAATTCACCAAATTCATTGATATCCCTTTCCTCGATGATCTGCAGGATCTCATCCGGGTCCGTATTGCCGCAGGAAACGCACTCGGATTCACTGGCATCAACCCGGTCTGCCAGCTGCTTGAAGTAGATGATCCCTTCCACCGGATTGCCGGCATATACAGGGTAACCCCCTTTGTCAAGCACAACCAGCTGATCAAGGAGCTTGAACAGGTCCGAAGATGGCTGGTGGATATTGACCACCACCAGCTTGCCCTTCATGGCCAGTTCTTTCAGCAGCATCATTACATTTTCCGAATCGGTGGATGAGAGTCCCGAAGTAGGCTCATCAACGAACAGGATATAGGGTTCCCTGATAAGCTCCAGGGCAATGTTAAGCCGTTTTCTTTGTCCCCCGCTGATAAATTTATGCAGGGGAGATCCAACCTTGAGGTCCTTAACCTCAAACAGGTCAAGCTCGGTCAGGATCATACTGACCCTGTCGGACAGCGCTGGCTCACTGTATCCGTCAAGGCACAATTTTGCATTGAAATACAGGTTCTGGTAGACCGTGAGTTCCTCAATCAGCAGATCATCCTGGGGGATGTATCCGATCATCCCTTCCAGTTCTTTTTTCTCTGTTGACAGGTTATGCCCGTTGATATAAATACTACCGGCATCCTGTTTCAGCGAACCGTTCAGCACCTTCACCAGGGTGGATTTCCCGGTACCGCTTCCACCCATGATGCCGACCAGTTGTCCGGATCTCCCCTGGAAACTGAAATTATGTATCCCGTTGGTTGAATTTCTAAAATGGAACGCTATGTTCCTTGCCAGGAAATTAACCTGGTCCCCCGTCGTATCCTTCAGATACCCTGCAATCACATCCGAATAATAGATCGGGGTGATCCCTTCCCCCTTGATGGAACTGCCCCTGGGCATGAAATAGACATGGCGGGGAAAGATGTATTTACCATTCAGCTCCAGTCTCTCTTTGCCAACATACTGGAAGAGATAGGTGTCAGCCCTCAGGATGCGCAGCACAAATATCTGTCCGGATAGACCGTCTTTCCGGTAGTGCTTGATCTCTGTAAACTGGAAATGGGGATCTTCACTGATCACCAGGAGTCGCTCCTTATTGGGGACCTTGTAGAATTTGTCAACAATGAAAGAAGTACAGTTGGCATATTCTTCCGGGCTGATCAGGAGCCCGTCAGCAATGGTCCGGACCGCATCGGTAATGGCATTTGAGAAACCCGACCGCACCCGGGAAAAATCCTCGAAATATTTGGCAAACTGGATCAGGCTCAGCAGGATCTGGAAACGGTGGCGGATATGTAATGCTTCATTGATCCTGGCACATATGGCCAGGATCTTTACCGAGAGCACCGATATCTTCTTTTCCGGGCCCTTCTTTTCCTCCCTGTCCAGTTCATTAAAATATTCATCGAAAATCAAAAGGAAACGTTCCGCCAGCTTATGGCTGAACTGACGGGTGAGGTAGGATTCAACAAAATTCCTGGCAAGGACATGAATGGCCTCCTTGTTAATGCTTGCCATAATGGCAAACAACCGCATCAGGGATTTTAACATAGATTCATTCATGAATCCTGCGCTTCAATGTGTTACCTTATTACGAAACTGATCCGGGATGGTTGCGTTATTCCTGCTGCGGTTCGGCCGCTTCCTGACCCATAAAAAGCATCTTCACGGAAGCCCTGCTCCCGTTTGCCTTTTCGAAGACGATGTTGCCCCCGTGTGCTTCCATGATCATCTGGGAAAGGGCAAGATCAATCCCCAGGTTCAGGTTTAACTTGTGTTCCGTGGCAGTGAGATGACTGGTGAGGTCTTCCAGCAATTTCTCGGAATAATTTTTCCCCTGGTCGATCACCTCGCAGATCACCTGCCTCTCTGTTTGGGTGGTTATGATGGCAATGGTTTCTCCCTTACCGGTATGGTTCATGGCATTTCTCAGGATATTGACCAGGCAGCTGACAAGCAGATCCGATTCACCAATTATGGTCACATCCGGCGTATGATTCTGCAGATCGAGTGTTATCCCTTTCTCCTTCAAATCCTCTGAAACTTCGATCACACCGTATTCAATCACCTGTTTGAGGTTAAGCTCCTTCATGTCAAGGGTATGGCCGGGGGATTTCAGGATGGATATCTGCTCTGTCATACTGGAAAACTCCTCTAGCCTGGATACCGAGTTGTCAAGGATATTGATCACACTGGCCAGTTCCTGTCCCTCGATCTTATCCTTCAGCAGGTGGAGGGTCCCCATGATCCGGTTCAGCGGGTTGCGGATCTCCTGGCTGATCACCTTGATGATCTCGCTCTTCATCCCGTCCAGTCCCATCAGTTCCTGGTTGGCTTTCTCAAGCTCAAGCATCATTTCCTTGTTCTCCTTCCTGAGATAATACATCTCAAGGGAATTGTTGATGGATAGCCTTACCTCTTCGGCCTGCAGCGGTTTGTTGATGTAACCGTGGATATGTCCCTTGTTAACCGCCTCAACTACGGTCTCAAAATCAGTGAAGGCCGTAAGCAGGAACCGCCTCACTTCAGGGTAATCCTTTGCTACCTTCTCGAGCAATTCGGTCCCCGTCATATCCGGCATGCGCTGATCTGTGACCAGCACCTGGATCTCCTGCTCCTTCATTATTTCCAGGGCCCTGGCGGCAGATTCCGCCAGGATGATATTGTAATCACGCTCAAAGGTCGCCTGGAAAAGGATCAGGTTGGTCTGCAGGTCATCAACGTACAGCACATTGGGTTGTATATTTTGAGACTGCGGCATTTTACACGAACGGTCAAAAATCTTCCGCGAAGATAGATTTTTTTTATCTGCATGTATTGATCAGCTCTTTCTTTGTACGGAATGAGACCGATTATGTTCCACTTGTCAGCAGCGGGATTGACAAGTTTATCACGATATTTCTCCCCATATTGAAATACCTCAAAGGCTTCAGGGTGGAAAGGTGATCTATGTAGCTCTTGTTAAGGAGGTTACGGACTTGCAAATCCAGGCTCGGGAGATGCCCGGATACGGTAACGGATATCCCGATACCCGCATGCAGCAGGTGATAAGAGTCTGAGACTGTTTCAAGGGAAGCCGTGTGATCCTGCTTAAAAGCCAGTTCAGATCCAAATGTAAGGTATAGTTTTCCTTTCTTGAGGATACATCCGGGCATCCACCGGATCTCAGAACGGAGGCGGTTATGGGGAATGAAGGGCAGGTTGACAGAGGATGACTGCTTGCCTCGGGTGTAATTGTATGCAGCTTTCATGCTCAGCCAGTTTACGGGCAGGAACTCTGCGATTCCTTCCATGCCGTAGATCGTCGCGTCATTCTGTACATAGCGATAGACGGGCAGGCCCTCTTCTGTCGTATCGCTGGTATAGTCAAGATAGATGTATTGATCGATACGGTTGTAATAAGCCGCAAGATCCAGCATGAAGCGTTCTTTGTGGATATGTATGCTGGCATCCAGCTCGTAATTACGCTGTGATTTGAGGTCCCGGTTGCCCTGCTCATACCGTATGCCATGCTCCCCGTCCTGCGTCAGCTCGGCCACATTGGGTGCCCGGTAGGCCGAAGCCAGGTTCCCCCTCAGCAGGATGCCTTCGGCCAGCTGCCAGGTAACGCCAAGGGATCCGCTGACATTGCCATAGTATTTATGCAGGGCGGGCATCAGATCATCCGTCTGACCTGGTTCACCTGGCTGACCGGGTACCTCCTCATGGCTATGCCCGGCCTTTTCCTGTCCGGGTGCATCCAGGAAGCGGTTATCAAAACGGAATCCGACCTGCAAATGGACATCGTTCTCAAAGTCATGTTGCACCAGGCCGAAAATTGCGATGTCATTGAGACGATAATCTGGCAGCACGCGGTTTTCAGCATCGTTGTTCTGGTTTGCCTGGGCAAGTCCCTGCAGCGCCAGGGTAAATTCCGACACATCACTGGTTATCAGGTTACCGCGTAATTCATAGCTGAAGGTGCCGAGTTGCATGTTGACATTGGGATGGTCTTGTTCCTCGACGATCAGCCTGCGATGATTATGCTGGAAGGAAAAATTCGCCTGTAGCTTGAAAGGATCCAGGAAGAACTTGTTCCTGGACATGAGCAGGTGGTTGTCCAGGTCCTGGTACCATACCTCATTCCGCCGCTCATAGGTTTGTACAAGTGTTTCAGATGCCTCATTGGTCATGCCCGGTTTCAGCTGCTGGTATTCATAGGTCAGCCGGTGCATATTTTTTGTGCCTCTGATGCCGATGTATGATTTAAGGCTTCCCCCGTTGAAGCGGGAATTGGGGACCATCCCACCATCGCCTCCCTTGTAGTCCCGGTGGCTGCGGTATCCTCCCCTGATCCCCCAGGTTACGGGCCCCTGGTTCCCCTTGACCCCCAGGCTGCCTTCGAGTCCCGCAGTATTGCTGAAATACCTCACATTCGCATCCCCTGTTACTGATTGGGGTGATGCGGGTTTCTCCCCTACCAGGTTGATCACCCCGCCGATCGCGTCTGACCCATAAAGTAGTGAAGCCGGTCCCTTGATCACCTCCACCTGTTCCAACCCTGTCCCGTCAACAAGGTATGGATGGTCCCCCGAGAACTGGTAGTTCTCCATCCTGAAGCCATTATTCAGCATCAGGATATTGCTTGTTGAGAGTCCACGGATAACAGGTGTGGTCACTGATCCCCCGCGGCTGATCAGATCCACTCCCGGCAGCTCTGCCAGGCTTTCAACCAGGGTAGGTGATCCTATCCTTGTTAATTCACTGCTTTTCAGCAATTCAATCTTGATGGCATTTTCATGCTGGGTGGAATGCCTGCCACCCGAGATCACCACCTCTCCTGCGGTAATGGTGGCCGGATGCAACCGGACTTCAGGCATTTGCCGCTCCTGTCCGACCCGGATACTGGCGATATGTGTTTCGTAACCCACGAATGAAATCTGCAAAATGAAACGTCCGGCCGGAAGATCCCGGATTATAAATTCTCCCTTCAATCCCGTTACGCTCCCCTTTTGGATCTCCGGGAGAAAGATATTTGCCCCTGGCAGGGGATGTCCGTTCTCATCCGTCACTTTCCCCTGAACGCTGTAATTTTCCTGGGCGTAAAGGGGCCATGACAGGAGGGTCAGAAACAGAACAACCAGGCAAAAATCCCTCATGACAATGACCCATTAAAAGCGAAATCCAAGACTGAGGTAAGGTCCCTGATAGGTATAGTCAAACATCCCTGTAAACTGGGGTTTTTCTGCCTCGATACTCAGATCAAACAGATAATATCCAAGTCCCAGTTCAAGCCAGCGGGTCAAATAATAATTCAGTTCTCCCCCTAGATGATGGATCGATCCGGAAAAATCTCCCACCGATAAAAAAAAGATGCTGAAGATTCCTGAGAATCCAAACCTTTTACTGAGCTTGTAATAAGCCTTTGCCCCAAAATTCGGCAAGGGTGCGGTGACCTGGAAACTTTCATTGATGAGTCCCTGCGTGGATCTGACCCCCGAACCCAGGGTCAGAATATAAAAATTCACAAACAATCCGAGCTGTGACCTGGAATCACGGACAGCATCATACATGTAACCCAGGCTGTACACATTGGTGTTAAAATAGGAAAATATCTCCGTCCCGACTTCAACGATCTCACCCTTAAACTCAAACTCTCTCCTTGTTTGATAATAGGAATCACGCGGGAGGCCATAATACATCGCAAATAAATTATGCCTGTTCTTGATATTAAAAGTTGCGGTGAACATCGGCATCACGCGGTATTTTTCAAGTCCCAGGTTCTCTTCCATATTGATCTTTACCCCCAGCAGTCCACTTGGTGATTCAAAGCGTATATTGGTCTCCAGGATGGCATATATCCCGTTTGCTGAGATATGGAAACGTTGATGTTTTAAGGTTTGATCCATGCTGGCAGTATCTTTGGACTGGCCCGCAGCCGGATTTGCCAGGACCAAGCTGAGAATAAAACCAGCCAGGGTGGTTTTTCTGATGATATGCTTCAAGGTTTTTTCTAAGGATAACATAATTTTTCAAAGATAATCCAAACCATACAAACTACGCACCACCGATCTCTGCCATTTTTCCAGGGCTGTTCTCATTTCAGCTGCCCTGTCCGGTTCATCACCTGACAGATCTTCGCTTTCCAGGGGATCATTAACCAGCTGATAGAGTTCCCACCGGATATCGCCGGCTTCATCCTGTATCCGATGCAATTTCCAGGGCCAGTCCAGCCATGCGGCATGGCCGGCCAGGCTATCTACTGGATACTGGGTCTTGATCTGAATGTCTTCCAGACGCAACCGGGCCGAATCGCCCACCATGTTGCCGTTTCTTTGGGCTTCCAGAAGCTCTGCCATCCATGCAGCGCTCGGAGTTGGGATCCCCGGGACAGGGTAATGCCAGAAACCCATGGGGTGGGCCCTGCTTTCCATCCGGTTATCCAGGACCGGTAACAGGCTTATGCCATCCAAAGGACGATTCGTATCCCCCTGAACACCAATAATATCTAAAAACGTTGGGAAGATATCAGAAGTATTTGCTGGAAACGAGGTAATCCGGGCACCCTTAATCCTGTCCGGCCATTGCAGGATAGCCGGTACCCGCAGTCCACCTTCATATATATTGCCTTTATGACCACGGCCACCAGTGCTCCCAACATTGGGTAATCCCCCATTGTCGCTGCAGTACCAGAGGATGGTATTTTCATAGGAAGGGAGTGTTTTGAGTTCTGCCCGTAATTTTCCGAATGCCCGGTCCATTCCGGTGATCTCTCCATAAAAATGCTGCAGGTTTTCAGGCTGATCATCATACAGGCCCCTGTCTTCTTCGATGGCCAGATGGGGTCCGTGCGGTGAACCAAACCAAACCACAACAAAGAACGGTTTTCCAGAAGCCTCGTGTTTACGGATAAATTCCAGTGCTGCATTAACAGTAACCATTGAGCTTTCCCCTTCGGTTTGTATGGTAATACCTTCCCGGCTCAGGATGGGATCGTTGTCAAAAAAGTTGGGGGCTGAGAACCATTCGTCGAATCCGCTTTCACCCGGATTCACGGGACTGCCCATGCGAACGGAACCCAGGTGCCACTTTCCAAAATGCCCTGTCACGTAACCTGCCTCTTTCAGTGCTTCAGCAATGGTTACTTCCTGTGGCCGGAGGGTATGTCCCCATGAAAAACAGGCAAACCGGTTGGGGTGCCGACCGGTCATGATACTGCCACGGGTCGGCGAACAGACCGGTGCAGCCGCATAAAAGCGGTCAAAACGCAATGCCTCAGCGGCCATGGCATCGAAGCTGGGGGTTTGGAGAACCGGATGGCCATTGTACCCCATATCCCCCCAGCCCTGGTCGTCAGCCATGCAGAGGACGATATTGGGGAGTTCATTTGAATCCTGGCGGATGGGACTGCACTGGGTAATGGTCAGGAATATGAATAAGACAAAGAAGCAATCAAGGATCTTTTTCATAATCTTTATGGATGGATGAGTTCTGATCCGCTAAATTACAACAGATCGCTAAAAAATCAACAGCTGTAAATATTTGGGAGAAGGAATCGGGACGGTTTGTTAATCATTATCACCATCCATCTTCTCCTGGATATCTATCAGGAATGGGAAGGAGAAGCTGAATATAGAGCGTCAGAAGGTCCACCTGATGTCTGCTGTATCATTTGAATTGAAAATCTCCAATCTTTTTTATATGTTGAAAGTCAGCTTTAAAAATTGGGGAAATAGTTAAAAATAAATTGAAGTGGACTCTCAGAAATGGACAGGATCTTCAGGGATTATTTCAATAATCAATATCAATTTACTTTTGTACATTTGTGAATATTGATTGTCTATGGTGACAGTGTTAAAATATGGTTCTAAAAAGGAAGCGATCAATAGGTTGCTAAATCGTTTACATAAACAGATAGAGGAAAAGGGGATAGATGCATACAAGTATTCTGGTGTAATTGATCTCCTTAAAGATCCTCTTGAGATTCAATCAAATCGTCGGGATGAGTGGAAATAAGATTTCCCTTGACACCAACATTCTGCTTTACATTCTTTCAGGAGATGAAACAATTGCCGAGCTTTTGAATGGTAAAAATCTCTACATCTCATTTATCACTTAACTGGAGTTATTGGGGTATACCAATCTGGATAAAAAACAATAAGCGATAATCAATGACCTTCTAAGCAATTGCGTAATCATTGACATAAATGATGAGATTAAATCCAGGGCCATTCAACTCAGAAAGAAAAGAAAGCTCAAGTTGCCAGACTGCATTATAATTGCCTCCGCATTATATCTTGATCTGCCTTTAATAACAGCTGATGAAGAGTTTAAAAAAGCTATTGAACTCAACCTCATACATTACGAGCGGTGAAATCCCTCATCCTTTGGAGGTTATGACCACGGTCTGCCATTTCTAATTGCCAGACGCAACCCCCTGATCATGCTGTGCCCCTTCAACCTGCTTCTCTTCTGGTGTGATCCATCCGCCGCCCA
>LJUP01000336.1 GCA_001303955.1 Bacteroides sp. SM23_62
TCTAACATTGATATTGAAAAACTCAAGGAAATCATTTAGAAAATGGCAGAAATCATTGACAGGCAAACCATCGGGGAATTATTAAATAAGTCAAGCACCGATGAATTGATAAGTTATATTGAAGAGGCATTTGTCTCGTATTCTTCTAAAACGGCGGTTGTACCACCCGTGGGGATGCTTTCATTTCAATCTCCCCCCGGGGATGTACATATCAAATATGGCTATATCCAGGATGAGCCGTATTATGTCATTAAAATAGCTTCAGGTTTTTACGAGAATCCTGGCTTAGGCTTATCCTCAAGTCAGGGTCTCAATCTTGTATTCAGCCAGAAAACCGGCGTGTTGGAAACCATCCTGATGGATGAGGGATACCTGACGGATGTGCGAACTGCAGTGGCCGGGGCAATTTGTGCGAAGTACCTGGCACCCGATACTGTTAATGCAATTGGTATCATAGGAAGCGGTATTCAGGCAAGGTTGCAGTTAAAATACCTGCACAATGTTGTGGATTGCAAGAAAGTGCTGGTCTGGGGGAGGTCGAAGGATAGACTTTTATCATACAGTGAAGAAATGAGCAGAGAGGGATTTGAGATAGAGACCACGACCGAAAGCCGGAAGATTGCACAGGAGTGCAATTTAATCGTAACGGCAACGCCTTCCAAATCCCCGATCATTTTTGCTGATGACCTGCCAAAAGGGGTTCATATTACAGCATTAGGAGCCGACACCGTCGGGAAGCAGGAACTGCATCCGGAAATTCTGAAAAAGGCAGATTTGATCGTGCTTGACAGCACCAAACAATGTCAGTCACATGGAGAAATTCACAAGGCATACAATGACAATCTCTTGGTGGACAAGGATACTATGGAATTGGGAGAAATTATTTCTTCAGGAGGTATCCGGAGAAATCCAGATGATATTACAATTGCCGATCTTACTGGAGTTGCTACACAGGATATTCAAATTTCAAAATTCATCTTGGAAATATTATGAAAGACAATATTCTCTCTATGCACCAAGATAAGTCAACATAATGAAGAATACACTGGAAAGAACTGTTCACTTTAAAAACTCTATTGCAATGATTTTTTGTTTCATTTCACTTGTTTCGTTGCCCGAACAGATATCAGCACAAAAGGCTGATCCTGAAGTGAATGAATATGACACGTACTGGTTTCATCCTAAAAAATCCTATGAAGAGCGATGCAGCCTGTACCTGGATTATTGCGTGACCAGTCCCATTAAAGGCTGGCAGGTTATATTCAATCAGATCCCCCGGTTGGAACTGGGCCGGGAAGTTGAAGAGGACGTCATCAGAAATGCAGTTGATTTCATTTATGACAATAGGGATTGCAGTGACTTTACCCTCGCGGCCCTTATCAGGATACTTTATCTCTATCATGGCAGTCCACTGCTTTCCCGGGAACTGGTAAACGATATTGAAAATTGTTTGCTTGATTTCAAATACTGGATAGATGAACCCCGTGATGTGGGTATCAGGTGCTATCATAGTGAAAATCATCAGATCATCTTTCATTCTGATGAGCTTCTGGCCGGACAATTATTCAAGGAAGTAACTTTTAATAATGACGGCAAGAAAGGGATTGACCATATGGCGCATGCCACGAACCTTATCGATAGATGGATGGATTTCCGTGTCCGGTTTGGATGGAGCGAGTGGCTTTCAAATAACTACTATGAAGCACATCTTCTGGCACTTCTGAATTTATATGATTTTGCAGAAGATTCAACCATTCGTTCTCGCGCGGGTAAACTGATTGACGTACTGATGTTTGAAATGAGCCTCCATAATTATTACGGTGTGTTCGGATCAACCCATGGAAGGGCCTATGCCAGAAACATCAAAGGCGGATGGCATGAAGGCACCTCACCCATCATGAAACTTGTTTTTGGCATGGGTGTTTTCAATTCCATCAGTAATATGGGAGCCGTTGCCCTTGTGACCAGTTCCTACCGTTGTCCATCGATTATTGAAGACATTGCATCCGATTATTCCCGGCCGATCCGGTGCAGGCAACGCCATAGCATGAATATTGAGGATGCTCCTAAATACGGACTGTCCTATACCAGTGAGGAGGACTGCTATTTTTACTGGAGCATAGCAGATTTTACAAATCCCAGAATCATCGACCTCACAGTAGAGATCACAAACAAATACGGTATCATCCATGATGACCACTACGATAACCATATTGAAAAGTACTATAATAACCGGGACGAAGAAACGGTTCTTCCCGATATAGATCCCCATGCCCGGCCGGAGGTAAACATTGAGACCTACCGTACGGCGGACTGGCTATTAAGCTGTGCACAGGACTTCCGCAAAGGGAAGCCGGGGTACCAGCAGCATATCTGGCAGGCGACCATGGGAATCGATGCTGTGGTGTATACCAACCATCCTGGTTCGGACAATGAGAGGACACGTCCCAATTACTGGGCGGGAAATGGGCTCATGCCCCGGGCCGCTCAGTACAAAAATACCCTGATCTGTGTTTATCATATACCGCCGGATGATCCGTTTCCTTTCTCTCATGCTTATTTTCCCCGAAGAGCTTTTGATGAGGTAGTTGAAAAAGATCATTGGATTTTCGGACGAAAAGGAGATGGTTATATCGGTATTTATTCACAGCATCCCGGTCAGTGGGTTCCGGATGATGCGGGACATAAAAACGAATTCAAAGTGCCAAATCCCGATAACATCTGGATCTGTGAAATGGGCTCAAAGAAAGAGTGGAATGATTTTTTGGGTTTCGTTGATGCTGTAACTTCACATTATGTCAAATGCAACGATCTCAGGATCCGGTATCATTCGCCTTCTCAAGGGGAGATCCGGTTTGGATGGTCGGAACCGTTACAGGTTCAGGGGGAAAACATATCATTAAGGGAGTATAAACGGTTTGACAATCCTTACTGCCAGAGTGATTTTAACTTATCTGAGATATTGATAAAATACAAGGATCGAGAGTATCTTATCGATTTTAATTCGAAAAAATAGATCATCAAATAAATCTGCCAATGAAATCTTTTTTGCTTTTGCTTAGCCTGGCTTGTTTTGCCTCAGTCCAAGCCATGGGGCAAACAAAGACTGATCTCGATTTATCCGGATATTGTTCGAAAGTAATCGTGGGTGATGATATGGAGGTTTCCCTTTATACCCCTACGATGTTCAGGATCCGCACATCAGACCTGGAGGGTGAAAAATTCCCACCGGAATACGAGATCCCGTTTGTAATCGGGAAACTGGAGAACTGGGATCCGGTGGAGTACAGCCACTGGGGGGATGGAGAATATGATTATATCGAAACCGGGCAAATACGTATCCTTATTTCAAAGGCCACGGGCGACTGGACAGTGTGGACAGCGGGAGGTGACAGGCAGATTTACCCATCAGAAGGAAGGATACACGGGATGTTCCGCGATGGTTATACGGTCTTTGACAATGCCAGTGCATTCAACGAGCGCAACAACAACAACCGGTATACTCACTGGTTTTATAATCCTTCCACCGGCAGGTACGTGGATACATACCTGCATGAAGACCTGATCTTTGACCGGTATTTCATTTACGGACCGGATTACCCGGCCCTGTTTGCTCAATTTAATGAACTGGTAGGACCGGAGCCTTTGTTACCCATGAAGGCTTACGGTACTTTCCACATGCAGCACCTGATCTGCGAGGGCAGCCAGGAACAGCTGCTTGCGTATGCACGAAAACTGCGTGCCAAGGACCTGCCCTGCGATGTTTTGATCATTGCCGATGAATGGGGGGACGGATGTCCCGGGGGAGGCGGAGATGATTACTGGGGACAACTTGACTGGTATGAAAATTACACAAAGCCCCTGTCCGTCAAAGGCATGTGCGACTCCCTGGAGGCCATGCATTTCGATGTGATGACCATCCATCACAGTGCCCCTGATTTTGTGCACAGGGAAGAGAACACACCCAGGCGGATCAGGGAATGGACATCCAGGGTTTATGATGAAAAACTGTGGTGGGAAAAGATGGAGGAACAGTATGATAACGGTGTTGACGGGACCTGGCAGGATACCCGACAGAACGATATTACGGACGGGGTTATCTGGATGCATACCCAGGAATATTTTGGGCCGGAGCAAAGGGTTCTTTTCAACGGGGCCAGAAAAATGATGCTGTTTAATTACTGGGATGCGGATGGCCGGGACAATACCATTGCCGCCAATAACCTGATAGGTTCGCGCAGGTATCCTTTCAGGTGGACCGGTGATATAGAAAGGTCATACGCTGAACTGAAGTTCCAGGTCAAAGCAATCACCAACACGCATGGTGCCATGAAAGGTGTTTCCTATATCACTTGCGATGATCATGGTAAAGACTGGAAAGTACATGCACGATATAACCAGTTGCTGGATTTTCTCCCTGTTTCAAGAACACATGCCTACAGACCCTGGCAATTCATTTTAAGTAACGAAGAATGGGATGAACTTCTAAAAGAGGAAGGATATGGATCAACACAGGATTACATACCGTCTACGGATGATGCATCTCACAATCCAATGAGGCCCTTGAATACCCTCAAAAGGGAGATCATGGAGAAACTGACCGATGAAAAAACCTCCAGGATTAAGACAGCGGAAATCAGCATACGGAAGCACCGGAAACTAAGATACCGCCTGTTGCCGTATATTTATTCGACGGCCTATGTGAACTACCTCACCGGCATGCCGATCTGCCGCCCCATACTGCTTGCATTTCCGGAGGATTCAAGATGCCGGCAGGATCACTTCCCTTACCAGTATATGTTCGGGGAATCCATTCTGGTGGCTCCAGTTTACGGGGATTTCAAAACCATGGAAATTTACCTGCCACCCGGGAACAGCTGGATAGATTACTGGGATAAAAAGATATACAGTGGGGGACAGTTACTTACTTATGAGACAACCGATGCCGAGAAACTGCCGCTTTTTGTCCGAAACGGTTCAATCATTCCAATGAGGGAAGAACAAAACTGGATCGAAACGGGTGAAATCTGGGACCCACTGATCCTCGATATCTATCCGGATACCGCTTCCTCATTTACTCTGTATGAAGATGATGGCCGGACAACATATTACAAGGATGGTCAATTCACAAAAACAATGTTCGAATGTTCCATGAATGATTCAGAGATATCGGTCATCATCAATAAGTCAGAGGGGGAATATATTGGACATCCTAATAAAAGAAACTATATCATTC
Organism: Bacteroides sp. SM23_62; assembly: GCA_001303955.1. Classification (GTDB taxonomy): domain Bacteria; phylum Bacteroidota; class Bacteroidia; order Bacteroidales; family SM23-62; genus SM23-62. Next base: position 5,237 of record LJUP01000336.1, read on the forward strand.
AATTGAATCTTATTCGAAGGCCACCTGAAAGAATCACCCTGAATACAATAGAATTGCAAGAGTCCATAAATAGCAATTCCTTGGAGGATGATAAATTCGGTTGGACCTATGACAGTAAGCGGGGAATGGTGATCATTAAAATATCTGTGAGAACTTCAGAAGAATCTGAAATAGTCGTATCCCTGGAACCAACATTCAAGAAATAAGTAGATTATCATGCAATTCATTAAGAAACTCATTCTCTGTGGTCTGGTCATTCTGCTGTTTATTATTTCAAACGGATGTCAGAAAGAACCGGTGCCACACTCTATGCATTTCATTTATGAACACATTCAAATAATCCAAATGAATTTAAAACCAACCATCAATGAACTCGAAAATGAACATTATCAGCATCATCCTGGTTGCCTTTCTTGCGCCCGTCAATGGTCAGGAAAAAGCAGGGAAGGTAGTGATCAACGCCGACCTGGGTGAAGAGACCATCAGCAGGCATATCTACGGACACTTTTCAGAACACCTGGGCCGCTGCATATATGGTGGCTACTGGGTTGGAGAAGATTCTGACATCGCCAACACCCGCGGGATCCGAAACGATGTGGTGGAGGCACTGAAAGTGACGGGAATTCCCAACCTGAGATGGCCCGGCGGCTGTTTTGCCGGTGAGTACCACTGGAGGGACGGGATCGGTCCCCGGGAGGCACGGCCCACCATGGTCAATCCCTTCTGGGGCGGGGTAATCGAGGATAACAGTTTCGGAACCCACGAGTTCCTGGATCTCTGCGAACAGCTGGAAGCCGAACCGGTGATCTGCGGAAACGTGGGATCGGGAAGCGTGGAAGAGATGTCTAACTGGGTGGAATACATCAATTTCGCTGGCACCGGTCAACTGGCAGACCTCCGGCGGGTGAACGGACGCGATGAACCCTGGGATGTGAAGTACTGGGGGATCGGCAATGAAAACTGGGGATGTGGCGGGCACATGACCGCGGAGTTTTATGCAGACCAATACAGGAGGTATGCCACCTATTGCAGGAGCTATGACAAACGCCTCATGAAAAACATCCCGCACTCGATGATGTACG
>LJUP01000060.1 GCA_001303955.1 Bacteroides sp. SM23_62
AACTCTGTCCGCTGGGATGGTCGCGGATGGGTATGATGGAATAATTAAAACGCGCAGAGAATGTGAGAACATCCCAGAAAGTATAACCGATACCGGCAATTGCGCTCATGGTAAAGGTATGAAAATGGGGTTCTCTCTCGGGAAGCTCACCCCATGCATCAAATTCCTTGCCTGACACCAGGAATTCAGGTCCGATACCCAGTTCAAAAACGACTTTTTCATTATAAATAAATTGCGCCATGATGGGAAGATCTACGTAATGAAGGACGCATCTGTAATAGGTGGGATCATTCGGTTTGTTGGTATGAAGCGATCCTTTCTGGACATATCTTAATTCCAGCTGTCCGGCTAAGGTATAGGTAAAAAGCCGTTGTACCCAGGCACCTGCCTGAATGCCAACTTTATTGTAACCGCTGTATGAATCTCCATCAATCTGACTGGCTGTCAGTCCCACGAGGATCCCTCCCTCAAATTGCTGTGAATAGGCATATCCTGTTCCGAAGAGGATTAGCATAATGTAGATGAAACGCCTCATATTGAAATGCGGTTAGGTCTATGCATTGAATCTTTTCAGTAGTTTTTCCTTCAGGATCGGGACACCCGTACTGGCTTTTTCCATGATGAAATCTACTTCCCTGTATCGGGGGATGGGGATCTCGTTGGGGTCTACAAGATAGATAGGCACGCCAGGTGGCACATAGTCCACCAGTCCCGCTGCCGGATAAACCAACAACGAAGTGCCGATGACGGCAAATGCATCAGCCTGCTGGGTAATTTCGAAGGCATCTTCGATCAGTGGGACCGCTTCCCCAAACCATACTATATGTGGTCTTAACTGGGATCCTTTTTCACAGGTATCCCCTCTTTTCAATTCCCAGCCATCCAGTTCATAAACCAGGGTAGGGTCCTTGGTGCTTCTCACCTTTTTCAATTCCCCATGCAGGTGCAGTACTTTGCTGCTCCCTGCCCGTTCGTGCAGGTCATCGATATTCTGGGTGATGATCTCCACATCGAAGTTTTCCTCCAGTCCAGCCAGTCCCACGTGCCCGGCATTGGGTTTTGCCTCCAGCAGTTGCTTTCGTCTCTCATTATAGAACCTGAGTACCAGGTCCATATCATTTGCCCACCCCTGGGGACTGGCCACTTCGTGCACATCATATTCCTCCCATAACCCTCCCATCTCCCGGAAAGTTCGGATCCCACTTTCGGCACTGATGCCCGAACCCGTCAGAACTACCAGCTTCTTCATTTTTTCCACAAGATACAAAAAACCTTCTGGTATGATATTTATATACCGGAGTAATAAAGTTATTGCCACGTTAAGCCTGAAAATCCATGTTCGTTTTTTAATTTAGCGGTATGATAGACAGGGATACCATTGACCGGATTTTTGATACTGCAGACATCGTTGAGGTGATCTCCGATTTTGTATCGTTGAAAAGGTCCGGGCAGAATTATAAGGGATTGAGCCCCTTTACCAATGAAAAAACACCATCGTTCTTTGTCTCACCGGCCAAAGGGATATACAAGGATTTCAGCTCCGGCAAGGGGGGCAATGTGGTGGGTTTCCTGATGGAGCATGAACGGCTCACCTACCCTGAAGCGCTTCGCTACCTGGCAAGGAAATACAATATAGAGATCGTCGAACAGGAACCAACCCCCGAAGAAATCCAGCAACGAAATGAAAGGGAAAGCCTGCTGATCATCACCGGGTGGGCCCAGAAGTATTTTACCAATATCCTGCAAAACACCCCGGAAGGGCAATCTGTAGGGATGGCCTATTTCAGGGAACGCGGATTCCATGATGATATCATCCGGAAGTTCCAGCTGGGCTACAGTCCGGAACAAAAAGATGCCCTTACCAACGAAGCACTGAAAAAGGGATACAGGCTGGATTACCTGGTGAAAACCGGGCTCACCATTCAGAAGGAAGAATATAAGGCTGATCGTTTCCGGGGAAGGATCATCTTTCCAATACACGGATTGACCGGGAATGTCATTGGATTCGGAGGAAGGATCTTAAGATCGGATGACAAGCTGGCAAAATACCTGAATTCGCCGGAATCGGATATTTACCAGAAAAGCCGGGTCCTTTACGGATTGTACCATGCCAAGCAGGCCATCGTAAAACAGGAGAAATGTTTCCTGGTCGAGGGCTATACAGATGTCCTTGGCCTTCACCAGGCCGGGATTGAAAATGTAGTGGCATCATCGGGGACATCCCTGACAACCGAGCAGATCAGACTGATCAAACGATTTACCAGCCATGTCACCATCATCTATGACGGTGATGAGGCAGGGATAAAGGCCTCGCTCCGCGGAATTGACATGGTCCTGGAAGAGGGACTAAATATCAAGGTGGTCCCGCTGCCTGAAGGGGAAGATCCCGATTCATACTCCAAGCGATTAAGTGCAACGGAATTCCAGCAATATATAAAGGAGAACGAAAAGGATTTTATCTCCTTCAAAACCCGGCTCCTGATGAAGGATATGGAACAGGATCCGGTCGAAAAAGCCGGGTTGATCAACGATGTTATCAGGTCCATATCTGTCATCCCCGATACGGTCATGCGATCTGTGTATATCAAAGAGAGTGCGCGGATGCTGGACACGGAAGAAAGGATCCTGTACTCCCAGGTTTACCGGTTGCGTAAAAAAAAGGCCGAGGACCGTTACAACAAAGAATCCCGGCAGGAGGAAATTCGCATTCAATCAACCCCTCTTCCCTCTTTTATTAAGGAAATATACAGTGAATCACAGGAGAAGCTGCTGGTCAGGTTTCTCCTCCAGTATGGCAATGAACGGCTGTATGAGATCCAGGATGAACATGCTGGGAATGAATACATTTCAGTGGCTGAGTACGTTGTCAATGAAATACTCAACGATGAACTGGAATTTAAAAACCTGCTTTACAGGCAGATATTCGAAGAGGTGAACAACATGATACAGAAAGGGGAAGTCATAGAGATCAAGCATTTTGTCCATCATGAAAATCCCTCAATCAGCCAGCTGGCGGTTGATCTTCTGAGTTCTCCATACAGCCTCAGTAAGGTGCATAGCCGCAAGGGGGCCATGGTGGAAACCGAAGATATGCTGTTGAAGAAAAATGTTCCAAAAGCCCTGATCGAATACAAGCGGAAAATCCTGGAAGTTGCCCAGCGCGAAAAAGAAGAGCAGATCCGAGAGGTCCAGCATAACAGTGATGACCTGGAAGCGGTGAATCCGCTGATGCAGCAGTATATCACCATTGCTTCCCTGATCAATACCATCTCCAAGGAAAGAGGCTGGGTGATCCTGAAATAATACTCAGTTAAAGACTTTCAATGCCACTGCCAGGGTTGCGATACTGACACGGACATTTTCCAGTGACAGGATGGCCGTCGCACATGCATCCAGTGTGGCTCCGGTCGTAACCACATCATCAACCAGGATGATATGTTTGCCACACAAATTTCCCGGATCCTTTACCTCGAATATTCCATCCACATTTGACCAGCGATCAATACGTGACCTGTTGGTCTGGGTCAGGGAAACAGATGGCCGGATCAGGTGACCGTTATGCCAGGAAATCCCGAGGCTTTCTGAAAGTCCTTGAGCGATCGGGTCACACTGGTTGTAGCCCCGTTGCCTGTATTTCTTTTTATGCAGTGGAACCGGCAATATTATATCAGCAGATGCAAAGGGTGATCCGTCCAGTTCGACCCCGAGCATCCTTCCCATTTCCCTGCCGATATCCTGCCTGCCATTGTATTTAAGCTCATGAATGAGCCTCTGGAATCGGCTTCCTTTCTGGTATTGAAACAGAGCTGTTGCATTTTCGACACATACCCTTCCCCAGAATAATCGGGCTACAGGATTTTCTGTATAGGACAGATACCGTGTTCTCGGGAGTTCATAAATGCAGCCGGTGCATATGATCCGTTCATTGTTTACCAGCACCTTTCCACAGGCGGGACAGAAAACCGGCACCAACAGGTTGAAAAAATCCCTTATCATACTTTTTTCTTTTGATGTCGGATGGGCGGGATTCTCGGAATATACATGGTTTGTGTTTGAAACAAGTTGACTGGAATTTCGTATAAAAGAGGACCTAAAACATCCCTGATGCGAATCTTGCTGTTTTTCATGCTTTATTCAGTCAATATCATATCCCTTGTGGCCCAGGATGCTGCCGTAAATAAATCCGGGTTGCTCTCGCCTGAGGAATTCTACGTAAGCATGAAATCTGCAAATGTTCCATTGATCATTGATGCACGGACCTGGAAAGAATACCGAAAGGACAGAATACCCGGGGCCAGACTAACAGAATCCTCAACAATCCTTAGATCGGTCGTTGACAGCTTTGATGTAGATCAAGCTATTTTTGTCTACTGTGATGATAATCAGCGGAGTACAACGGCTTGTTCCTTTTTGAGGGAATGGGGATATAACAATGTATATGAGCTTGCAGGTGGGATGATCGCCTGGAAGTTAGCTTCGTATGAGGTTGATAAAGAGAAGATAATGAAAAGGGACTGATCGTCTATCCTTTCACATCTTCAAATTCCGGGTCCCCACCGCTGTGTGAATTTGCTCCGGTTCCATTTTCCTTTCCGGATTCAGGTACTGTGCTTGCCTGTTGTTCGCGTTTTTTCCTGGAGGGTTTGCGAGACCAACCCGGAAGCGAAAATAATATTCCCGCCAAGGCTCCAAAAGCAAAGGTCAGGATCAGCAACAGTACCATGGAGGTCCGGATGCTCCAGAACCAGAGTTTTATTTCCACCTCACCGCTGTTCTGAAGGGCTAAAACGGCAATCAGTACGGTGAAGATCAGTAATAATATCAGTGTGCGTTGCATTCACTAAAGATAAAAAAAAACAAATAAGGATACCAAGGTTTTGTTTTTATGGATGCAAGGTACAGGTACACGGTAAATTTAATCAGGGAAAAAGATTTCCAGGCATTATTATTGTAGGAGCTTTAATGTTCAACAGATCATTATCTGTGTATTCCAGGACCATCTTCATCTGCCTTTCGCTTGTATTCCTTGTAAGCTGCAGCAAGGAAACGGGTGAAGATATTTTCATGCCCTATAAATGGGAAACTGCCTCTCCGGCATCAGTAGGGATGAACAAACAGGTAATGGATTCCGCCTTCATTGTTGCATCAGGTACGGGATATATCGATGCCTTACTGGTTGTAAAAGACGGGAAGATTGTTGCAGAGGAGTATTATAACGGATTTACCAAAGATCATCCGCACAATGTTATGTCGGTTTCCAAAAGCATGCTTTCAGGCATTGTTGGGGTGGCTTTACAGAAAGGGTATATCGATGGACTTGATCAGAAAATGCTCGACTACTTTCCCGAGTATATCTATGAGGGAATGGATCCACGCAAACACGACATTACCATCCGCCACCTGCTGAACATGAGAATGGGGATAGAGCGTGAATCCCATGACAATTATGGTGTATATACAGAGCTTTATAATTCAGCAAACTGGATTAAAAAGACCATAGAATACCCTTTGGTCTTTGATCCCGGTGAAAGAATGAGGTACAATACCTTTATCACCCACCTTCTTTCCGGGGTAATCACCAGGGCAACAGGCATGAGCACACACGAGTTTGCCTTTCATAACCTGTTCAAACCCATGGGTATTGATATTGATTTCTGGGAGCAGGATCCACAGGGGATCTATTTCGGGGGGAACTCCATGCATATCACACCCAGGGAGATGGCCGCTTTCGGTTACCTGTATTTAAATGAGGGCATGCTGGATGGAAAGCAAATTATTCCCAGGGACTGGATACTGTTTTCCAGGTCTCCCAGCACAGACCTGGCCCATCCCAACGAATGGGGAGGAATGAGGAATTACAACTATGCCTACCTCTGGTGGCTGGGCCAGTTCAATCATTATGATTGCTTTATGGCTATCGGCTATGGCGGGCAATTCATACTGGTTTTCCCTGTACCTGACCTGATTGTTGTAACCACGGCCGAAAACAACATACCTCCAGAGGCCACTACAGAACAGGAATGGGCCATTCATGACCTGGTCACCCGCTACATACTGCCTTCCCTTGACTCAAGATAAGGGTGTCCGGATCAATTATTCTGCCAGGGCAGGTTCACCGTTATTGTTCTTGCGTAACTGGATCAGATCGATCATCCTTTTCTGCATCAGGGTGGTCAGCCTGTACATCACCGGGACGATCAACAGGGTCAGGAAAGTGGAAAAGGTCAATCCGAAAATCACCGTCCAAGCCATGGGTCCCCAGAACAACACCTGCGGTCCCCCAAAATAAATATTGGGCTCGAAACTTGTAAACAATCCCCTGAAGTCAATGTTCAGTCCCACTGCCAGCGGCAGCAATCCAAGTATCGTAGTGATAGCTGTAAGAAGCACAGGCCGGAGCCTGGTTTTGCCACCCTGGACAATACACTCTCTGGCTATTGAGACAGGCAGGAAAGCATCCGGTTCCAAACCCATGTCTTTCCTCCGGCGGGCCTTCAGCAATTCAATATAGTCGATCAGAACAATGGCATTGTTGACCACAATACCAGCCAGTGAAACGATACCGATCCCTGTCATGACTACCACAAAATCCATCCGGAAAGTGGAGATCCCGCCAAATACACCGATGGTGCTGAATACGATGCTTGCCAGGATAATCGCAGGCCTGATGATGGAATTGAACTGGGATACAAGGATCAGCAGGATCAATGCCAGGGCGATCAGCATGGCCCTTCCAAGGAAAGCCATGGATTCCTGCTGCTCCTGCTGTTCACCCGTGAATGCATAAGAATATCCTTCCGGCAATTCGAAGTTTTCCAGGGTTGCTGCGATCTGTTCATTGATGGCAGTGGCATTATATCCTTCGATCACATTCGAAAAGACCGTGATGACCCTGTCCATGTCTTTTCGCCGGACAGATCCATAGGTAGTGCTGTATGTAAAATCTGCCACGGAAGAAATGGGCACCTGGATGTTACGGCCCTCCTCATTAAACGTGATTTTCTGGTTCATCAGGGAGGGGACATCATACCTGTATTTTTCCTGCAGGCGCAACTGTATTGGATATTCCTCCTCGCCAACCTTGTAATCGGAGATCTCTTTCCCAAAAAGTGCTGTACGTAAGGTGCTTGCAATTTGCATGGTAGAAACTCCATACCTGCCTGCCTTTTCCCTGTCGATATTTACCAGCAGTTCCGGCTTCCCGACAGTCAGGTTTATTTTCAGCCCTTCGATACCATCAATCCCGGCCATGTCAATATAAGTCATCATGGAGTCCGCCAGGTACAGCAGGTCATTGAATTCCTGACCAACGATCTCAATATTGATGGGTTTACCGGCCGGTGGACCCATGTTGTCCTTCTCGATGGAAAGCCGGACACCAGGGTATTTCCCGATCAGTTCCTCGCTGATCTCCCGCATTATGGCTCTGGTATCAATCCTCTTGCGTAACTCGTAATCAACAAAGGTCACCGTTGTAAGCGCCTTGTGAGGGGTTCCACCCACACTCATGTTGCTCAGGTCTTCTTCACCTCCCTTGCCGACGGTGGTAAGCACTGATTTTACGATATCCCGGTAGGGATCGATCAACCTGAAAACGTCTTCCTCCAGTTGTTCCTTCATGAACCGGTCTGTCTCGGTAATATCTGTCCCGATCGGAAATTCCGCCACAATGTTGATATAATTGGGTGCATTGACAGGGAAAAAGTTGACCTGCGGTGCCCGTATACTGAAGAGAACAAGTGTAAAGAAAAGCAATGCGATGGTCCCAAAGAAAAACCATTGCGGTCTTCTTTTTGAAAGGGCAAATATCAGGGATCTGGTATAGATCTTTTCCAGCCATACAAGGAATACCTGCTGGAACCATAATTCAGCCTTGTGGAAGATCAGCAGGTTCAGGATACCGATAATGGCAAACAATGCCAGCAGATTGGCAAAGAAGTAGGCTTTCATCAGATAGAACGGAACGGTGATTCCAAGCATGATAAAGGCTATGGTATATCCCTTCTTTTTATTCGGTTTGCTGTCATAGGCTGTTCCCCCGACACGGATGAAGGTGGCAGAAAACACGGGTATGATCACAAGTGCCACAAAAAGGGATGAGGTCAGTACAATGATCAGTGTGATCGGCAGTGCCTTCATGAATTCCCCCGTCAGGCCTCCCCAGAAAGCCAGGGGCACAAATGCGGCCAGTGTCGTCGCCGTTGAGGCGATGATGGGCACGGCTATCTCCCCGACGGCCTGTTTGGCCGCCTCGAAGGGTTTGTATCCCCGGCTCACAAAACGGTATATGTTCTCCACTACCACGATACCGTTGTCCACAAGCATACCCAGTGCCAGGATCAGGGAAAACAGAACGATCATGTTCAGTTTGAACCCGATAAGGTTCAGGACAACGAACGAGGTGAACATGGACATCGGAATGGCCAGTCCCACAAAAAGCGCATTCCTGGTACCCAGGAAATAAAACAGCACCAGTATGACAAAGATCACACCCATGACCATGCTGTTCTCAAGGTTGTGCAGCTGGACCCTGACATACTCTGACTGATCATTGGTCAGTGTCAGGTTCAGGTCAGCCGGGATCCTGCCTGATTTCTTGGCGCGCTCAACGGTCTGAAATATCTTATCGGTAGCCTCAAGGAGATTTTCGCCCCCCTTCTTGATGACCTGGACGGAGACAACGGGCTGTCTGTCAAGCCTGGCATAACTATCGGGATCGGCATACCCGTCTGTCACATCTGCAACATCTTTCAGGTAGACTATCTTTCCATTTTCCCTCTTGATAATGATGTTCCCGAGCTCCTTTACGGATTGAAATTCACCGATGGTACGTATGGAACGCCGGGCAGATCCCAGTTTTATTTCTCCACCCGATATGGATACATTTTCTGCCGTTACAGCCATTTCAATGTCATAGAATGACAATTCCAGGGCCTCCAGTTTATGCAGATCCACATCGATCCGGATCTCCCGGTCATTCAGTCCTTCCAGTTCAACTTTCGAGATCTCACTGATGCCCTCGATCTCCTCTTCCAGGTATTCTGCATATTCCCTCAGTTCCTCAAGGCTGAAATCGCCTGAGAGGTTTATATTGATAATGGGAAATTCAGACAGGTCTATGTCCATGACTACCGGATCAAACAACAGGTCATTGGGCAATTCACTCATGGCCTTGTCCACGGCATCTTTCACATCGGTAAGGGCATCATCGATATTCACATCCGTATTGAATTCCACAAATACCATGGATGCATCCTGTGCGGAGGTGGAGGATAATTTCTTGATCCCGTTAATACCATCGATTTCCTTTTCCAGTGGCCGGGTAATCAGGTTTTCTATATCAATTGGCGCATTTCCCGGATAAGTGGTTTGAACCAGTATGGTCGGAATGACAATATCGGGGAACAGTTCCTTTGGCAGGTTCTTGTAGGAAATGCCTCCGAAAAGCAGGATGATAAAAGCCAGCAGGAAAACCGTGTTCCTGTTTTTCAGTGCCAGGGTGGTCAGTTTGAATTCCCTGATGACACTATCTTTGATTTCTTTTACACTCATGTTGACAGATGGTTTAGTAAGCCCAGGAGTTACCGGATGGTGATATTAACACCGTCTGATACCTGTGCAAATCCTTTTACAATCACTTCCTCCCCTTTCGATATTCCTTCCCTGATCATGGTCTGGTCCCTGTATGAGAGTCCCGTTTCAACATATCTTTTCCTGGCTTTCTGTTCACCATCCTCGTTCGAGGCAATGTAGAGATAGTTCCCCTTGATATCCTGTTTGATGGCTACCGAGGGAACCACAAATGCAGCGTCTGTCTTGAAATCATTCACAAGTATGGTGGTATACATATTTGGTTTCAGCGTTTTATGCCCGTTATTGATCTTCATCTCAATGCTGAAAGTCCTGCTTGCATCATCAATCACATTTCCAATACGGTGTATGGGAACTTCCATGCTGAGTCCCTCAGCATCCGGAAAATTGATAATAACGATATCCCCTTTTTTCAGGCTGGTCAAATAGCGTTCAGAAATATTTCCGTATAGCTTCAGGTTATTCAGGCTTACCAGCTGGATCACCTGCACGCCCGGAACCGCCAGTTCCCCTTCTTTGAGCATGATGGTTTCAACAACACCGGAGAAGGGCGCTTTTATCCTGGCCATGTCCAGTTGTGCCTCGAGCGTGGCCAGGCGGGCTTCAGCCTGTTCCTTGGCATTTTTTGCTTCCAGGTATTGCAGCTCGGATCCGATCTTCTGATCCCAGAGTTCTTTTTGTTTTTCATATAGCCTGTTGGCCAGTTCGAGTCCCGTTTTAACTTCCCGGATACTGCTTTCAGTGATGCTTGTATTAAGTGATACAAGCAGTTGACCTTCACTGACTTTCTGCCCTTCCCTGACATGGATCCTGTCGATCTGTCCGCTCATTTCGGGACTGATAAAGGCGTCCTCTTCGGCTTCCAGTTTGCCTGTGATCTCAATGTAATGTTCGAAAGGCTCGGGATCCATTGCCTTGATGGCAACGGGGACCAAATAACTGGCTGACTCTTCACCGGGATTCCGGGCGAGTTGTTCCTCCAGGCTTTCAATCTGGTTATTTAACTCCCGGACCTTGTCTTTTTTCTTTTTGAGCTGCTGCTCCATCATTTTGGGACTGTTCATATTGCAGGCGCCTGCCAGGACAATGATGCCTGTAATTATCAATAGTTTTTTCATTTCTCTTATCTGTATAGTTGAATTTATGATCATTTTATAAGTTTCCCAGTGCTTTATCCAGTGCCAGTTTTGTATTGAGCAATTCAACCATGGCCTGGATAATACCGGTCTGCGCCCCCGTCAGCTGTTCTGTTGCTATGGTCAGTTCCAGGCTGCTCACCATCCCGCTCTGATATTTAATGGAGGTACGGTCGAATATCTTCTGGGCCAGTTCTATATTGTTCTTCTCATTCAGGTATTTCTGGTAGGCCGTACGGAAATCTATCCTTGCCTGCTTTATCTGCAGCTCCAAGGCGTTTACCAGGTCCCTTTTCGTATTCTGGGTTTTCTCCAGGTCGATCTTGGCCTGCCCGATCCTGGCCTTGCGCATGCCTGAACTGAAAACGGGGATACTCAGGTTAAAGCCCAGCATGGTTGCCGGATACCAATCTCCCTGTGCGGCGAAAAAATTAAAATCGTTTCTCATGGCCATCTGCTGATGAGACAGATAGGCTGACAATGCAGGCAGGTATTCGGCTTTGAACCGCTTGACATTGATCGCTGCCAGTTTTTCCTGGGTATCAACAATCCTGTAATCATAATGTTTGTTAACATTGAATTCCTGCTCAATAAGATCCCGGGTGAGTCCGGCGATAATTTCAGGAAGTGTTTCAGTAATCACAATATTCGAATCCAGGCCATATCCCATATGGTATACCAGGAACCTGTATGAAACGTCAACCATCTGCCTGGCAGCGATGTATTCGTTTTCAATGTTGGAAACGGCAATCTGCAACTGGTCCACGTCTGTTTCTTCCAGGAATCCGGTCTCATACATGGCCCTGGTTTCATCAAGCCTTGCATTCATGGTCTCCAGGTTCCTGGCAAAGGCATCCCGCCCGGCTTCAGCCAGGAGGATGGCATAATAACTCTGGGCCACTGATTCTTTGATATCTGCCTCGGATTTCTGGAGGGTTCTGTTCATCAGGTCCTTATAGGTGCCGGCGGCCTGCAGGGCTGCGATCCAGGGACCGTTAAAAAGCATCTGGTTGGCAATGATACTGGCACTGCCGTTGTGCTGGGTCCCGAATTTTACCGGCACATAGGTGCCCGGTTCTCCCCCCATGAACTCGGCAGGGATAAGGGTGGTCATCAGTTGCAGGTTATTGGTGTAGCCCACATCTGCAGAAACCTGGGGGAGTCCCATGGCCGTATTTTCCCAGATTAGCTGTCTGGCGGATTCATAGTCCAGCCTGGCGTTTTCAACATTGAGGTTATTTTCCATGGCATATGCCTGTGCCTCCGCCAGGGTGAATGAAGTTTTTTTCGGTTCAATGGCAATGGTTTGTGCAGTTGCCGTAAATACGGTCAGCACCAGCATGGCAGTCATCAATATGGCAGGTAATTTCATTCTCATATTATTATAATAAACCAGTGTTCTTCTATAATGTTCAATATAAATGTGATACGGTATTAATAATGCTTTTTTAATAAGTCCAGCTTACCTATGTTATCACGGAATACCCTGAGGCCTTTTTCTGTCGCCAGTCCATGTATGTGGTAGACGAAAACCTCCCTGAAAAAATTTTGGGAGTGCATTTCTTCTTCACCAAAAATCTCACTTGATTGTATGTTCTCAACCCTCAGCAGGTGAAGTTTTGCAATGATCTTTTCATCCAGTTCCTTGCGATACAGCCCCTCTTTCTTTCCTTTCCTGATATTCGCGATCATGGCCTCATACATCAGCTTTCTGCGCGCCGACATCAGATTCCGGTATATATCGGGATAATACTTTTTCAGGTCGTATTCATAGGTGGGACTATGATCCTTCATCAGGCTGTTGACATGCTGGCTGACCTCAATCATTTCTTCAATGGCATTCAGCTCCGTACCTTCTTTTTTTTTCATGGCGCTGAAATCGCACTGGCGTACATGTTCAACCACCATCTGGACCAGCTCTGTTTTATCCGAAACGAACTGGTACAGGGTCTTTTTTGACATGCCAAGCTCATGGGCCACATCATCCATGGTCACACTTTTGATACCGTACTTCCGGTAAAGTGCAGATACCTTCTTTAATATGTCTTCAAATTCTTTAATCATGGCCGCAAATGTAAATAAAAAAACCAAGGAAACTACAATAGTTAAAAAAGTTCCCACAGTTTTTATTGTATACAGCTTTTCCGGAGTGCCAAAATATTATTATTCCCGGTTCTGGAATGTTAAGATCGTGTTAATTATTACGCCGGGGCAGTTATTTTAGGCAAAGAGGTGGATTATACCGGTCAATAAATGGATGGTGACGGCGAGTTTTACGGGTTTAATCCGGTAAATAATGGATATTGAAAATGGCCTGATCAGTGTTCCTCCGGATCCTCACGATCTTGCAGGAGCATCTCCTGGAAATATGGATTCCTGAGCAGGTAATCATGGTTGAGTTTGGCAAGATCCTCCCTGACAAGGTACCCGGTAATATCAAATACCTGCACAAAATCCGGCATTTTCCAGGGTCGCCGGGGACCGTGCCTGTCAAATCCTTTCCCCTCCTCAAAGCTGTCCCATGAGGCATCACTGCCTATCATCATGATATGGCTGTAGGTTTTATGAAGTTCAATTCCCCTTTCGTCAGCCTTCAGTACGAATCTTTTAAGCAATTCATTTCCCATGGATGTGCATAAGAGGCCGACCGTAAAATCATATGGAATATTATTCATAAAACTGGTGTCTCGCATCATGGATGACAAAAGGCCGCTGTCGGATATAATGGCTGGCCGGTTGGTGAAAAAGTACATGGATGAATAATCCGTCTGTGAGGTCGTATCTATCCATTCCAATTCAATCTGAGCCTGGGATGACATAACAAGGCCACAACAAAGGATAATGCCAGCAGATATTTTTTTCATCAGGAGTATAACACCAGCGAAAATATACCGTAAAGAGAATAAGTAACGTTATAGTAAAAATATTAAAATTAAGGATTAATGAAAAGCTATGTACTTCCCGTGGGCGCACTACTTTTGCTGTTATCTGCTGTCCCGGTACAATCGCAGATCACAGAGAAAAGGGATCTTCCGGCATTCCATTCCCTGAATATCAGCAGCGGGATAGATGCGGAGTTGGTCCTTTCCGAAAAGGAAGGGATCGATCTGGAAATAGAAAATGCCAATCCGCTGAGCCTTATATCTGAAGTGAAGAAAGGGGTGCTAAATGTAAAGATGAAAACAGGCAGTTACAAGAAATCTGTCCTGAAAGTGAAAATCTATTTTAAAGACCTGAAGGAAATTGAGTCCACAGCCCGGGCCAGCGTATGGTCCGAGGAGGATATTTACCTGGATGAGTTATCCATCAGGTTGTTCAACGGCGGTGCAACCAGGCTCAGGCTATACTGTGATGACCTGGATATCAACATTTCCCAGGGATCCATACTGACACTTAAGGGTGAAGGCAAATTCCAGGAGGTGAAAGTGAATACCAAGGCCACGTATTCAGGTTATGAATTCAAATCGGAAAAAGCCGTCGTCAATGCCAGTTCTTACGGCAAAGCCAAGGTACATGTCAGCAAGTACCTGGAAGCCAATGCTTCGTCCGGAGGATTTATCGGTTTTGTGGGCAATCCTGCCCGGGTGGAACGCAAAACCAGCCTGGGCGGGGAGGTCCTTGAGACCACCCTGGATGCGGATTAGAAAAATCCTGATTTCAGCTTGTAGTAATCAAAGACAGCCTCTGCAAAGACAAGGTCTTCAGGTGTGGTGATCTTTATATTTTCCGGATTCCCTTCCACGAGCTTTACAGGATATCCGACTGATTCAACCACACTGGCATCATCTGTGAATGATTCAGAATATTCCTGCTGGTAAGCCTTCATAAGTATGTTGTACTGGAAAACCTGTGGTGTTTGTACGGCACGTAATTTTTCACGGTCCAACCAACGGCTTCCATCTTTTGTGATCTCGCGTATCGTATTGTGAACACCGATGCATGGGATGGCAGCCCCGCTTTTTTCAGCTTCTTCATAACAACGGTCGATGGTATGTTTGTAAACCAGGGGCCTGACAGCATCGTGAATGCCTACCACATTGCCCCGTTTGACTTTAGAAAGGGCGTTTTTAACGGTATGATAGCGGGTATCCCCTCCGGGTGAGAGGGTATGGGGCACCTCAAAATGGAATTGCTCGCAGATACTTTCCCAGTATGAAAAGTAATTTTCCGCCAGGCCCAGGATGATCTGCATTTTACGGTCGTAATTGTGGAACAGGTCAATGGTATGCATGCTGATGGGCCGGTCACGTATATACAGAAATTGTTTGGGTTTTTCAGCATTAAAACGCATTCCCTGTCCCCCGGCCACAATTATTATGGTTTTTTCCATATATTATGCGCAGTTATTTGATTAAAAAATCATCAAAAAGATACATTAAATAAAATTACCACGCCATGAAAAAAAGCCTTTCATTTATCAGTGACCTGAAAAATAACAACCACAAGGAATGGTTCCATGCGAACCGGTCCCGCTATGATGAAGCAAGAAATGAGTTCCTTGTCTTTGTGGAAACCCTGATCAATGAGATCCAGGTTTTTGACCCTTCCGTTGGTCCGGTTCAGCCCAAGAGTACTGTGTTCAGGATCAACCGGGATATCCGGTTCTCCAAAGACAAGTCTCCTTACAAGACCAATTTTGGGGCATTCATTGTCCCAGGCGGGAAAAAATCCGGCAATGCCGGTTATTATTTTCACCTGGACCCCGATGGGTCGTTTGCCGGGGGAGGAGTATACCAGCCCATGCCCGATATACTCAAGAAAATACGGAATGAGATCTACGAAAATGCAGAAGAATTCAAAAGGATCACAGAAGGGAAGGAGTTTTACGATTATTTCGGGGATATGTATGATGACCGGCTCAAGACTCCCCCGAAAGGTTTTCCAAAGGATTTTGAACACATTGACCTGCTGAAATACAAGAGCTATATTGTCTCCCGAAGCTTTGATACTGACACGGTAACAGGTGAATCGCTGGTTGAAGAAACCGTAAAAGCGTTCAGACTGATGTATCCGCTGAATAAATTCATCAATTACGCGCTTGGTTCGCAGGAATGATATAATTTGATATTTTTAGGATTCATTTTTGAATATTTCATGCCTGAACTCCCTGAACCGGATTTGAAACTCCTGCCCGGCAGCATTGCCATAGTAATTACTATTTTGGCTTTCCTGGTCTTTTATTTTATTGCCATCTCCAGTAGATTGGGCATGCGGTTACATCTGAGATTCAGTCCGGAAGCTGCTTCGGTTCGCAGCATACTCTTGCAGCGGTTGACGGGGACTGTCCTCTACGGTTTTGTTCCGGTCCTCGTGGTCGTACTGGTTTTCCGGATGCCAATCAGCCATTATGGATGGAATTCAGAGAACCTGGCAAGGACCCTTACCTGGTGGATCCCAATTGCCTTACTGGTAGTGGCTGTCACCTATTTTGCCGCCCGCAATGGGATCAGTCTTGCCAGTTATCCGCAGATCCGGGTAAGGCAATGGGACCCGGGACTGATCCTGCTGAGTGCATTAAGCTGGACCGTTTACCTGGCAGGGTATGAATCCATGTTCCGCGGCTTCCTGCTTTTCTCCTGCCTTGAATCTTTTGGATTCTGGCCGGCCGTCATTATCAATATTTCCATTTACAGCCTGGTTCACCTGCCCAAAGGTTACAGGGAAACCCTAGGGTCGGTTTTTCTGGGTTTCATTCTGGCTTACACCACCCTCAGGCTCGGGTCATTCTGGTTTGCCTTCCTTGTGCACCTCACCCTGGCCCTGTCCAATGAATGGTTCTCAATTGCCTTTCACCCGGATATGACCCTGGTCAGAAATCAAACATCCAGATGAGCACAATACTGGTTACAGGAGCTACGGGATACCTCGGAAAACAACTGGCGCTGAGGCTGGCGGGAAGCGGACACAGGGTACATGCCATGTACAGGTCTGAGGCGAAGGCCGTTGGACTCGAACATCAGAATATCACACTTTGCAAAGGGACCCTCACAGATCCGGTAAGTATTGACAGGGCCATGGATGGCTGTGACAGGGTCTGTCACCTGGCTGCCTTTGCGGCTGTGTGGACCAGAAACCCGGAGGAAATATACGAACAGAATGTGCGGGGGACCGTCAACATCCTTGAATCGGCATTGAAATTCGGGGTAAAAAGAATTGTACATACTTCTACTGCAGGTGTATTCGGACCCTCCGGGGAAGAACCCAACAAAGAGGATAATCCCCCGGCAGAGACCCATTTTACTGATTACGACAGATCCAAAGCCATGGCAGAACAGCAAATAAGGGCTTATGTCAGGGACGGAATGGATGTGGTGGTTGTGAATCCCACCAGGATCTACGGACCGGGAAAAATGGGAGACAGCAACGGGGTAACACGCATGATACGGGATTATATCAAAGGCAGGTGGCATATCATTCCTGGCAATGGCCGGAGCATCGGGAATTATGTCTATATAGATGACGTTGTTGAAGGACATATACAGGCCATGGAAAAGGGCCGGACCGGTGAGTGCTACCTGCTTGGTGGGGATAACCTCTCTTTCAATGAATTTTTCAGTATTGTCAGGGAAGTTAGCGGCCGCCGTTATTTTTTGGTAAAAATTCCATTGTTTATGGGTATATTAATTGCCTGGACAATGCTGATAATGGCTAAATTGACAGGCCGTATGCCACTGATCACACCCGGACTGCTAAGAAAGTACAGCCGGCATTGGGCTGTATCCAGTGAGAAAGCCAGGTCCGAGCTGGGCTATGATCCGGTGGATTTCAGGAAGGGTTTAAGCAGAACGCTTGAATGGTTAAACACGATGAATAACTGATATGGGAGATGTCTATACATTGATCACCGGGGGAAGCATGGGGATAGGAAAAGCCCTTGCAAGGGAATGTGCCCGGAGGGGAATGAACTTGCTGCTGGTGGCCCTGCCCACGCCCGAACTCGAACAGACGGCCAGCGAGATACGGGATGAATTCGCTGTTCGGGTTGACACACTCGGCATAAACCTGACGGAACCCCCGTCTCCCGGTTCAGTCCACCAATGGTGCGAGAAAAATAATTATACAGTGGACATCCTGATGAACAATGCCGGCATTGCGGGGTCTGCCATTTTTGAAGAATCTTCCATTGAATATTCTGATGAAAGGATACTGTTGAACATACGGGCACTCGTGATCCTTAGCCGGCTGTTCATTCCCATGTTAAAACAACAAAAAAGAGCCTATATTCTAAACACAGGAAGTTTTTCGGCCTACCAGCCCCTGGCCTATAAAAGTGTCTATGCGGCATCAAAGTCATTTGTCCACCTGTTTTCCCTGGCCCTGAATGAAGAATTGAGAGATACATCCATTTCTGTTACCGTGGTTAATCCAAACGGGGTAAAGACCAATGCCACTGCTCATGACCGGATAAACACGCATGGAAAACTGGTGCAGAAAACATTGGTACTGGATGCGGACAAGATTGCACAGATCGCTGTCGATGGGATGTTGAAGGGTAAGAAGATCATCATCCCCGGCTTCTGGAACCGCTTTGTACTTCAGATAAGCAGGCTGTTGCCGGCCAGTTATAAGATTAAAAAGACGGCCAAAATATTCCGCAAGGAGCTATTGAAACTGGATTAGCATACCGGGGGAATTATTCCCCGTAGGTGCTGAATCCTGTCTTGATATGTGTTTCCTTGTTGGAAAGTGTCAGGACCGGAATGGTGGCATTATTCAGGAGCTGATGCGTCAAATTGCCCATGAATGTCAGGCTTCTTGACTGTTCTTTCATAATGGTGATCATATCGGCATTCACCGAATCTGCATAGACCACGGTCAGGTCCACCACATTCTCCCCGAAGAGTGATTTCTGCCGGAACGGGATGTGTTTCGCGGTAAAATAACCGGCTGCCTGCCTTGAATAGGCCTCGAGCCGTTTGATAATCCTTTGGCCCCTTGAAGAACTGACGGTAATAATATCTACCTCTGCCCCAAACAATCCGGCTAGTTCTGCGGTGATGGGTACTTTCTGGCGTGTATCAACCGTTACATCCAGCGGCATGACAATTTTCCGGATATCTTCAGGGATTTTGCCTTTCCGTGTTGTCAGCACCGGCCTTTCAGTTGCAGATATGATCTTAAAGGCATTGCTTCCCATGAAAAATTCCTCAAAACCGGATGCTCCATGGGTGGAGGCAATGACCATGGCCTCTTTATACGATTCTACCTGGCTGACAATTTCCTTGTAGATCTTACCTGATTTGATGATATAGCGTAGCTTTGAATCATTTTCCAGCCTGGGTTCAAATCTTTCAATGATTTCCTTGAACTTCTTTTCTGCCCACTTGTTCTCTTCTTCGAAATAACCGGGACTGTTATAGTCCGAGCTCTTTTTCTGTACATATACCAGCTGGATGTTGGTATATTGCTTTCTGGCAAACAGCAATGCAAGCTCTATTCCCTTCAGTGAATCTTCTGAGAAATCAATGGGGATGATTATATTTTTCATGATGGCCGATATAAGTTGATGATAAGCTAAATTATAAAATAAATTGGGATCAAGTTACTTGATATATTATTGGTTATAAACGATAAAAGGCCCCGTTCGGTTACGTTTAATTTATTACTTTTGAGATTCTGTCAGCATAAATACATGATTGAATAATGAAAAAAGTAGTAGCCGGAATAGATATTGGAGGTACTTTCACGAAGCTGGGGATCGTTGACCAGGAAGGAAGGGTATATACGGAAACTTCCATTTCAACGGTCACGCATAAGGATATAGACAGTTATATGGAACAACTTGCCACGGCAGTCCGGAAGCTTCTCAAGGATCAGCAGGGCAAGCTGGAACTTGCAGGGATCGGGATCGGCGCCCCCAATGGTAATTATTACCGGGGAGTCATAGAATATGCCCCGAACCTAAACTGGAAAGGGATGATACCCTTCGTGGAAATGTTTAAAACCCATTTCGATATTCCCATTGTGCTGACCAATGATGCCAATGCCGCTGCCCTTGGTGAAATGATGTACGGGGGGGCGCGGAATATGACCGATTTTATTGTGATTACACTGGGAACCGGACTGGGCAGCGGGATCGTGGTGAACGGAAATGTAGTTTACGGGCATGATGGTTTTGCCGGGGAAATGGGACATGTAACCGTCGTTGAAAATGGCCGCCAGTGCGGTTGTGGAAAGAAAGGCTGTCTGGAAACCTATGTTTCGGCCACTGGGATTGTAAGGACGGCATTTGAATTAATGGCGCTGCGTACCGACGACAGCCAGCTCCGCAGTATCCCCTTCGAGAAACTTTCAGCCAAAGATATTTCCGATGCTGCGAACCGGGCAGACCGCATTGCCATGAAGGCATTTGATATGACCGGTAAGACACTGGGTAAGACACTGGCCGATGTAGTCGCCCTGTTCAGTCCCGAAGCAATATTCCTTTTCGGCGGACTCTCCAATGCCGGTGATCACATTTTCAAACCTGTTAAGGCCTATATGGAAAAAAACCTGTTGAGTATTTTCCGGGATAAAGTAAAGATCCTTCCATCGGGACTGACCGAAACCAATGCGGCGGTGCTGGGATCAGCAGGTTTGATCTGGAAGGAAATACTGGGATAATTACTGGTCCCCTTCTTTCAGGTTCCAGTTGATTTCCATATCAAAGTTGGACCGGATACTGATGGTTCCGGGAAGATAAATAACACCTTCAGGTTGTATTCCTTCAAGGTAATTGCCCGTATCCCATTTACCGTTCCCATTATCATCGTGGACAACCTTCAGGGTGAAGCCAGCCGGTTCCAGGAACGGGAATTCAACGAGCCCGTTTTCAAATACCCTGGATACCCTGACAATTTCATCATTCTTGTCCAGTATCTGGATGATCTTGGGACCGTCAACACCGCTTAAATTCAAGAGGATCCTGCTATACCACTCAGCATCACGGGTCTTAAAACTGATGCTAAGTGTATCATGGGTCAATCCATATATATCCGTAAAAGCGCCTGGATAAATATCCAGGAAATACCGCATTTCTGAATCCCAGTCAACTTTCATAAAATACCTTCGCATGCGTGTGGTGTCTTTCTCCAGGGAATAGGGGACCGGAACCTTCAGCGTATCCTCTTCCCTGGTGAGAGAAATCATGGATTGATCCGTGCTGGAAACAGGATGCTGGATCCCAATACTGATGGGCCTGTGTATGTCCTGTGGCTGGCTGCCAGATACACTGGGTGACAGGGTGATCCTCTCGGCTGCCTCCTCTACTGCCTCCTGTCTCCTTCTCCTGCCGGTGGTCTTCTGTGGTTCCCGGTAATAGAATTTCAGGGTATCATGGTAAGTTATGATATGCTGAAGGGAGTCGGTAGCAGGGTATTCGGCCAGGAATT